>JAHCMM010000129.1 GCA_019192515.1 Cyclobacteriaceae bacterium SS2 | reverse complement strand
ATTACCCTATGGTTTTCAGCTTCACAGTCACCTTACATAAAAACTAAGCCCCTACACGGTACCCAAAGGCAACGATTCAATGAGGATGGAAGCTCTGAGGTAACGATCGAAGTGATTCCAAATTTTGAGCTTCAGCAGGTGATCCTGAGTTATGGGGAACATTGCAGAATGTTGGGACCAGATAGTTTAAAAGCAGTTGTTCGTGAGAGAATTGAGAAAATGGTAAATTAGTTACCATTATGGATAGAGTATGGACCGAGGATGTATATTATGCTCAGATTAGTTGGAGAAAGCCTATTCTATATGATGAGGTATTCCAATTATCATCAGCTGCTCAGAAGAAAGCATACTTCTACAAGGTATTAGGACGATTTGGTCAATCATATTCATTGATGTATGTCGGTAAGGTGTATAAGCAGGATGTTTCAACGAGACTCTTGAATGGTGATCATGCATTCAAAAGGAACTCCTGGCAGGCTGAGCATAAGAGACATACTTTGATGATTTCACTTGGTGATTTAGTTTCTGAACATTTTCTTGATATCAAGCGAGAAAAAAATCGTGAAAGAATGATTGATGATCTGGAAAGCATGCTGATATATAGTCATTCCTACCACCTAAAGTTTAAAAACAAAAAAAATATTGGTAGCCATAGGATAATGTTTGAGTACTATTTGAGAAACTCTGGGTTCATCAAGGAGGGGATGCTTAGAGAACTGAGTTATGGGATGTTTTATAAAGGATGATATAAGGAATGTACCGAATTAATAAATCGAGCAATAATGTTGAAAGACTTGATGAAAGGCTCTTTAAAGATTTAAAAATAAAAGAAAGAGATCACCTTCAAGAGTGGATTGCTAAAAACCCAGATATGTTGGGCGAGGACTTAATGATCATTCAAAAGGAATTTAACGGCTTCAATGATACTCAGGAACGCCTTGATCTTCTTGCAATTGATAAGCAAGGAGGTCTGGTCATTATTGAAAATAAATTGGATGATACAGGCCGCAATGTTGTCTGGCAAGCGTTAAAATACACCTCATATTGCTCTACACTTACTAGCTCTCAAATAATCTCCATATATCAATCTTACCTGGATAACCATGCAATTTCAGAAGATGCTAAAGAGAATTTAATGGAATTCCTGGATTGTGATGAAGAAAGTCTTTTGTTAAATACAAATGATCAACGAATTATCTTCGTCGCCAATCACTTTCGTAAGGAAGTTACCTCTACGGTTATGTGGTTATTGAATCATGATATTCAAATACAATGTTTCAGAGCTACTCCTTATTCAATGGGAGAAGAGACGTTTTTACAGATTGAGCAAATTATACCACTCCCTGAAACAAAAGAATTCATGATTGATGCAAAAGAGAAAGAGAAGGAGGAAAAAGGTAAAAGTAAAATTGCTGTAGAACGAGAAGCAAGCCTGGTTGAATTTTGGACCAGACTTAAAAAGGAACTTAAAAATCAAAACCAAAACTACCTTGACAATGTCAATCCAAAGCCATTTTATAATATTGGTTTCTGGAAAGGTCAGGGCTTCTTCGCCTATTGCATCGGAAGAGATACACTAAGGGTAGAGTTATACTTCCAAAATGATGCAGAAAAAGTCTATTTTGATACAATGCTAAGCCACAAAGACGAAATTGAGGAATCTGTAAGAAATCAACTCATTTGGGAAAGATTGGAGACAAAAAAAGCTTCTCGAATAAAGTTAGAAATTGAAAAAGCTAAATTGGTTAACAATAAATCAAAGTTCATGGACCGGACAGATTGGGATACCAGAATTGAATGGTATCATTCAACAATGACAAAATTCTATAATGCAATTTACCCTGTTTGGGAAAAGGTCCAATCCGAGCTGGATTAGCTGCCGCTATATGAGCGTTTTCACTTTCACCACGAGCCATTATCCACTTAAAAGCTGTAAACAGCAACTCCCCTCGGGGATTTTATGTAAAATCATGTGAGTGTTTACCCTAACTTGCTCTCATTACCCCCTAATTCCCACTCTCTTTGGTATTAAATCCAACTCCCCTTAATTTCGTGACAAATCCTAACCTTATGCAAAACCATTTTTCTCAGATCCTGAGCGCATCCAGCCTGCTATTTGTTGTGATCCTGTTTTCTTCCTGTGAAGCACCAAAGGAAGAAGTATCTAAGCGACCCAACGTCGTCCTCATGTTTATCGACGATGGTGCCTTTGACGATTACCATCCTTTTGGTGATCCTCGCTACCCCACACCACATATCGAGACGCTGGCCAAAGAGGGGACAAGCTTTTTGAACTTTTATGTGCCGCAGGCGATCTGCTCGGCATCAAGAGCGGCCTTGCTTTCGGGTTGCTACCCGGGTCGTACCGGAGTTTTTGGTGCGCATGGCCCTAATGGACTTGGGTTGGATACAGCCTACGCCACCATAGGGGAGGTGATGAAAGCAGCAGGATATGCTACAGGTAGTTTTGGGAAATGGCACATTGGGGACTTACCGCATACCCGTCCACAGGCCAGGGGTTTTGATGAGACGGCCGGTCTGATGTACTCCAACGATATGTGGTTGCACCACCCGGAAAACCCGGAATACTGGGGTCGCCATCCGCTGAGCTATTGGGAGAATGGTGAGATCAAGATCGATACGGTTCAGAAAGAAGATCAAACCCAGCTGACAACCTGGTATACGGAAAGTGCCGTAAACTTCATCAACAACCATAAGGAAGAGCCATTCTTCCTGTATGTGGCCCATTCCATGCCGCATGTGCCCTTATTTGTCAGTGATAAATTCGAAGGAAAATCAGGAACGGGTATCTACGGGGATGTGATGATGGAGATCGACTGGTCGGTAGGCCAGATCAACCAGGCGCTGAAAGACAATGGTTTGGATGAAAACACGATATTCATCTGGATAGGCTCTGATAACGGACCCTGGTTGAGCTATAGCGACCACGCCGGGATCACCCCTTTCAGGGAAGGCAAAGGCACCACCTTTGAAGGTGGGGTGCGTAACCCGTGCATCGTCAAATACCCACCTGCAGTAAAGGCCGACGCATTTTCCAACAAGGCATTCTGCACGATCGATGTCCTTCCTACGATAGCCAGTCTCACGGGAGCCGCCCTGCCAAAAAATCCTGTGGATGGCACTGATGTCTGGTCCATCATCACCGATCAGCCCGGTGCGGAAAACCAAAGTGCGTATTATCCATTGTCGAATGGCAGCCAGTTTCAGGGTGTCGTATCAGGAGATGGCAAATGGAAACTTCACCTCAAGCATCCTTACCGTACTGTGAGGATAGGAGGGAAAGACGGGATCCCGGGCAAGTACATGCAGCAGGTCATCGATACCTCTTTGTTTGACCTCGTTCACGACCCGTCAGAAAAAGGCAATGTGCTCAGCGTATATCCCGAAAAAGCTGCTGAGCTGATTGAGCTAGCCAGTCAGCACTACGACCTGTTTTATAAGGCGAGGGAGGAGGAGTGATGTTTAGATGCGTGCGTTGTGTCTAGCAGGTACTGCATTACAACTCAATATCTTTTTCCCTGAATTTTCTGCTGGATTTAATTTCAGCTATAATCTCGTTGGCAGTTTTTTCTGATTCAAAAGAGCCAAATGACTCATAAAATCCAGCCTCTTTTCTTTCTTTTTTTGATTTAAGGGATTTAGAGAGATTTTCAATGAGCTCGACTTTAGAGTCTTCATTCAACCCCTTGAACAGCTTTGAATACGTTTTTACGATATGTTTATCCGTGAAGGTCATACTCAAATTTACGGAAAAGTAAGTTAATTAATAGTGAAAAGAATTGGATGCTGAATCTGCTTCACAAAACACCTATGGCTCCCTGAACGGGAAGGATAGGAGGGAAAGACGAGATCCCGGGTAAATACATGCAGCAGGTCATTGATACCTCTTTGTTTGACCTGGTTCACGATCCATCAGAAAAAGGCAATGTGCTCGACGTATATCCCGAAAAAGCTGCCGAGTTGATTGAGCTTGCCAGTCAGCATTACGACTTGTTTTATAAGGCCAGGGAGGAGGAGTGATAGGGAAAAGCAGGACAGCGCATGAAAGATAGCTAAGTGCAAAAGTGTAGCTTCATGTTGGATTAACCCTCAATCAATATGAAATACCCGTTTCTGCTCCTGTTAATGTTCTGCATTACTAGCCTTTCCGCTCAGACTAAAGCACCCGTCCCCAAAGTGGATGGTGAATGGTGGCGTATCGCGACCACCCCCGACCTGGGCCAGTACAACTCCGACATAGTAGAACCTGTTGACTTTGGGATCTGGCAGGCAGCCGATGGTACCTGGCAGGTATGGTCCTGCATACGGGGATCCAAATTCCCCGGATCACCCCGGACAACTCGTTTTCTATATGGTTGGGAAGGTAAATCCCTGACGGATAAAAACTGGGCGGAGCAGGGCATCAAATGGGTAGCTGATCCTTCTTTAGGGGAGACACCTGGTGGAATGCAGGCACCGTATGTATTCAAGGAGGATGGTTTCTATTACCTGTTTTATGGTGACTGGCAGCGTATATGTCTGGCCAAAGGCATGGACGGAAAAAACTTTGAGCGCGTTCTGGGGGGTAATGGTCAACCGGACCTTTTTGCAGAGTATGGCTATGTAAGCAAATTCAAAAAGGAAGGGGACCCTTTGTTTGAGTCATATGCCCGCGACCCCATGGTGATCAAACGAGGCAATACCTATTATTGCTACTACACCAGCCACATCACAGACCCGATCAATGATGGAGCGGCGTTTTGCCGAACATCAGTCAATATGAAAGACTGGAGTGAGTCGGTGATCGTTTCCCACACCCCTCCATACAACTATAACAGTCCGAGATATTCCGATGAGTGCCCTCAGGTAGTGTATCTGCCGGAGCACGATTTGTATTACCTGTTCGTGACCCAGACCTATGGCAAGAAGAGCCAAACCACTGTGTATGCGTCACCCAATCCCCTGTACTTTGCCGTGGATGAATACTCCAGGAAAGTCTGTACACTACCTATTGCGGCTCCGGAAATCGTGCTCCATGAGGGGCAATATTACCTCGTCGCACTCACAGATGAGCTGGACGGGATCAGGATGGCGAAGCTGAAGTGGGAGTAGGGTTTAAGAAGAAGCTATTGTGAAAATATAAGATGGATTGACTGAAATTTTTTGGAAAGCACTAATCAAACCATATGTGATTTGCAATTTTTTAATCAACGGTCCATTAATGATTTACACGAACAAATCTGATAAATCAGTTTTTCATAATGCCCGGCAGGTTTAAATAAGCATGAGGTGAGTTTTATAGCTTTATTTACTTAAACCATTATGTATATTTGTTAGAATGACCAGCCCCCAAAATGATCAAAACCTTCTTCTTTCGTCCCTGAAAAAGGGTGATAACAAGGCGTTTGTACGCATTTATAACCTTTATTGGGAATCTTTATATGCCATTGGTTACAACAGGTTAAAATCCCAAAGTGATGTAGAAGATATCATCCAGGAACTTTTTACTGACCTTTGGAATAAGAGAAAATCTATTCAAGTAAGGGGCTCGCTTAAAATGTACCTTTATACAGCGATGAAGTACAAAGTGATAGATCATCTGCGAAAAAGGAAACTTCAGTATACTAACCTGGATGACATAAAACCAGGGCTTTCCTTATACAATGAATCCCCGGAGAAGATCTTATCACTCAATGAGCTCTATGATCAACTGAAAAAAGGTGTAGATCAATTACCTGATCACTGTAAGGTAGTTTTTAAAATGAGCCGCGATCTGAATATGACAGCTGCTGAGATTGCCAATGAATTGAAGTTGTCAAAAAGGACAGTTGAGACAAGGATTTACAAATCACTCAAGCACCTGAGAAGTAATCTCAGTGATTATACCACAATACTTTTATTGATTCTGATAGGTCTGATTTGAAAAGGATTTAAAAAAAATCAAAAAAGTGAACGTATGGTAGGCTCAAATTACGACTTTGTAATTAATGAGTCGAAATCTTACGAAAAATCAACTTTCCACGCTTGCCGAGAAGGTTCTGAAAGGAACAGCTACTTTAGAAGAGCAGCAAATACTCAATGATTGGTTTCATGGATTTGAGGATGAGGAGGTTGAAATATTAAGTTTTGATGATAAAGAGGAAGTACACCACCGCATATTAGAAAAAATCAATTCCGGTCTAAGCAGAGCTACTTCTAAATCTCCTGGTTATTCGTTCTGGAGAATTGCCGCAACCATTTCACTATTACTTGCCTCACTGGCACTATTTTTTTTCTATTCGGATTTTACGCAGGAAAGTGCCCAGGTTGAAGCGCTACCTGAACTTGTCTTGATCAGGAAAGAAGCTGAGTATGGCCAGAAAAAGTTAATTAGGTTGCCAGACAGCTCCGTGGTAAAACTCAATTCAGGCAGTTCTATTCAATACTATGATCACTTTTCAGATGGTCGCAGGAGCTTACATCTTTCCGGGGAGGCTTTCTTTGATATTACCAGGGATGAATCACGTCCATTCATTATTCAAACTGATCATCTCGAGGTTCAGGTACTTGGGACATCCTTTAATATCAAATCATATGAGGAGGATACACATACGGATGTGGCAGTCAAAACAGGCCGGGTTTTAGTAAAAAAATTAACCTCTTCTGACGTACTTAACTTAAATCCCCTTGAGATGGCAGTTTTTCATAACGCTTCTGCCGACCTGATCAAACAAAAGATTACCAATGAAGAGGGGGTTTTTGGTTGGGTACAAGGCAACCTGGTATTTGATAACGAGAATTTTGATACTGTGGTGAAGATGATATCCAGGTGGTATGATGTGGAGATAGATGTAGCCAATACTTTAAGGAAGGATAAAAATATCACGGCCAAGTTGACCAATTCTACGCTGAAAGAAGCATTGGAAGGACTGTCACATACTTATCAATTTAAATATGAAATAGATGGAAAAAGGATTACAATAAAATAGTACCTAATTACAAATGATAAATAAAAAAAGCTGAGCATGCTTTTGGGAAAGGGACTCAGCTTTTAAAACTAAAGTTTCGGAATAAACCAAAACCTCAATTATATGAATGTAAAATTACGAAAATTAATTCTTCGCATGTCCAAAACAGTGATTTATGCGATTATTTGCTGCTATTCGCTCACCATGGCGTTTGGCACAGATGCATCTGCTCAGAGAAAGATGCTGAGTGAGATTACGATTAATCTGAATATTAAAAGTTCACAGCTTACTGATCTTATTAAACAAGTAGAACAGGTAAGCGACTTTACTTTTATGTATTCTAAAAGGGACCTGTCTGGCAAAAAGATTGATATTCCAAATGGTAAATGGAATATGAATGACTTGCTACGAAAAGTTTCTGAACAGACTCACCTCTCCATAAAAAGAGTGAATGAAACGATTGCTTTAACAGCAATCCGGGGTGACAACGAGCCGGAGTTTTCAGAAAAGATATTCTTCGACGCCAATACCACGATTACCGGTACAATCACTGATGATCAGGATTCACCGTTACCGGGAGCCACCATCATTGTGAAAGGTTCAACTATTGGTACAGTATCGGATGTGAATGGAAAATACACTTTGACAGATGTACCTGAGACTGCAGAGATGCTGGTGATCTCTTTTATGGGAATGAAAACTGTGGAAGTTCCAATCACAGGAAGTACCGTTAACATAAAATTAGAAGCGGATATCACGGCCCTTGAAGAGTTGATTGTTGTGGGTTATGGAACCATGAAGAAAAGTGACCTTACCGGAGCTGTGCAGCGTGTGACGCTGGATGATATGCCGCCACAGGCAAACTTTAACCTGATGCAAGCCATTCAGGGACGTAATGCTGGGGTGAATATTCAAACGACCGGAGGTGCTGGCAGTGAACCAAATCTTTCAATTAGGGGCCGGACTTCATTGTCAGGAAGCGACAGCCCTTTGATAGTCCTGAATGGAATCATATATAATGGCTCAATCAATGACATAAATGTGAATGATGTAGAGACCATTGATATTTTGAAGGATGCCAGTGCCGCTGCTGTTTATGGAGCAAGATCAGCAAATGGTGTTATGATCATCACTACCAAGAAAGGAACTTCAGAGAAACCTAAATTTTCTTTCAATGCATACTACGGTGTTCAGTCCATGACAAATAATCCCATGAGGGTGATGAATGGGGACGAATATGCGATCAGGCTTACAGATTACTTTTATCAGCAAAGTTTGTATCAATGGTATGCAACCAATCCAACCAGCGACGCCGGAAAGCCCGTACGACCAGATGTGACTGATCGTACAGTCGTTGCTTCTACGCTTAGGACTCAGGAAGAAAGGGATAATTATGTGGCTGGTAATGAAATAGATTGGGTTGAGGAAGTTTTACAAACTGCTCCGATTCAACAATATAACCTAAGTTATTCCGGGCAAAGTGAACGAACGAATTATTTCATATCGGGATCGTATGTTGATCAGAAAGGTATTTTGAAGAATGATGAGTACAATCGAATAACCTTCTATGGCAATGTGGAAACCAAAGTGACCAATTGGCTTAAACTCGGAGTCGTTTCATCCTACGCTTATAGTGACTATTCCGGACAGGCAGCAGAGCTGAATGATGCCAGGGTAGCCAGTCCGCTTGCAAATAATTATATCGGTCAAGCCACCTATGATACATATCTGACAGGTGAGGCCTATATGCCATATCCTTTGGCTAACCTTTATTCAAGTGACTACGATGTCAGGAACAACCTAAACCTTTTAGGTACTGCTGAAGTTACCATTCCGGGGTTGAATGGATTTAGTTGGAAATTAGATTTTTCCAATAACCTCTGGACCCGGGAAAGGAACAATTTCTGGCCATCTACTCACCCGGATGGAGCCACGCTGATCGGTGTAGCTGAAAAAAATCCGCAAACCGAGAGAAACCTATTATTCAACAATATTTTTTCATACGTAAATTCGTTCGGTGATCATGGAGTGAATGCCACCTTGCTTTATAGCTGGGAAAACAGAACAGGCAGTAGTACGCTTGCCAGAGCCCAGGGTTTTGATAACTCCATTTTAGGGTTCAATAGCCTACAACTCGGATCAATTGCAACAAATTCGTCTACAGCATGGGAAGAAAATAACCTGGCGTACATGGCGCGTGTGGGGTATACCTTTAAAGACAGGTATTTGCTCACCGGTACAGTAAGAAGGGATGGATACTCTGGCTTTGGAGCGGACAACAAATTTGCCACATTCCCGTCCATTTCCGCCGGATGGGTACTTTCAGAAGAAGGATTCTTTAACAGTCCGGGTATATATACCAAGCTCAGAGTTTCTTATGGTCAGAATGGTAACCAGGGGATCGGAAGATACTCTAGTTTTTCACGTATGCAGATACAGACATATGCCTTTGGGAGTTCAACGGCTGTTGGTGTTTACCCCAATACCCTTGGAAACTCAAGTCTTAGGTGGGAAAAAACAGCTTCTCTGAATTTAGGTGTTGATTACGGATTTTTAGAAGATAGAATATCTGGTTCATTAGAATTCTATAAAGCTCAGACAACAGACGTATTGGTTCAACGGGCACTCCCTCGAGCAACTGGATATGCAAACGTGTGGACGAATATTGGAGGTGTAGAAAACACTGGATTTGAATTTTCAATAAATACGATAAATGTTCAAAATGCTAAGTTAAGATGGACCTCCCGATTTCAATTCTCAATCAATCGGGGCAAGATCACCAAACTGTATGGTGATGAAAATGACCAGGATATTGGAAACGGGTGGTTTATTGGTGAGCCAATTAGTGCCATTTATGATTACGAAGTTGATGGTGGAATTTGGACGGAAGAGGAGCTTTACAATGGCCAGATATTTGACAATTGGTTCCCAGGACAATATCGATACAAGGATTTAAATGACGATGGGGTAATTGAAGCTACAAATGACAGAGCTGTGATTGGTTATGAAGAGCCCTTGTACAGGTTTAGCATTAACAATGAGGTGACTTATGGCAACTTTACGCTATCATTTTACATTAACTCAGTCCAGGGTGGTAAAAATTACTACATGGCTGATAATTCATCAGTTGTTAATCCGGACTGGAATGCTGATACTTATTATCGAATCAACTCTTCTGCTGTAAGGCAGTACTGGACTCCCGATAACGGAGTTAACAATGCGACGGGTGCCTACAATACGCCCGTAGTTCATGGCGGTGTATATGAGAGCAGAAGTTTTGTACGGTTGCAAACCGTTAGCTTATCCTATTCTTTGGGCCAAAAAGCGCTTCAAAGTTTAAATATGCAAACACTTGATGTGTTTATTTCCAGTGTAAACCCATACACGTGGACGCAATGGTCAGGGTGGGACCCTGAAATTGGCAACAGTAGCACTACGTTGGCCAACAACAATCCTGTGATGAGGAATTTTACCATTGGTTTAAGATTGTCTCTGTGAGAAAGCAGTGTACAACCGAGTATTTAAACACTAATAAAAAGAAAATGAAAATATTCAAAAGTTTTAACAAACGATATTTTATCTCGTTTGCAGTTGCTTCATTATTCCTGATCTCATCCTGTGGGGAGGATCAATTGGAAGAGATCCCATTGGATTTTCTGGCTCCTGAAGTTGCTTATAATTCCATTCCAGGGATTCAGCAGGGGATCACTGGTTTGCATTATTCAATGAGAGTAGGTTGGTACAGTGATGCTGATAATCAGGATGCGTTTGCCATTATACTAGGTGGGGTGGGAACAGATGTTGCTTTTCATGGAGAGAACCCTGGAGGAAACCGAAAGCTGGTCAACTATGAAGCAGAAATGACTTCACAAAATGGGCAGTTTACCTTTCTCTGGAACACTGCATATTCTCTGATCCAAAAAGCCAATGCGCTTATTTATGGAATTGAATTGTCGGATGATGCGTTGTGGACAGGTGATCCGGATAAGAAGAATGAATATTTAGCTGAGGCCATGTTTTTTCGAGCCTGGGGACATTATTTTCTCACCTCGTTGTATGGTGATATTCCGTTGGTAATGGAAGTGATTAACTACGCCAAGGTTGACTTTACCAGAGCATCAAAGGAGGAAATATTTACTGCGATGGAAAGTGATCTCCTTTTTGCTGCAGAGAATTTGCCATTACCCAATGAAATGGAAGCACCTGGAAGGGTAAATCAGAAAGCTGCCTGGCACAAACTGGCAGAAGTATATTTAAGCTGGGGCAAATACCAGCAAGCGGTAGATGCCGCATCTGAAGTTATCGATGGTTATGGATCGGCGCTTATGACTTCTCGGTTCGGTTCTACCATTGAAGCATTTGGGGGAGGAGATGTATTCCTCGATCTACATGGTTATGGCAATCATGATCTTGCATCCAATACAGAAGCCATTTGGACCATTCAGTTTGAGCCCCTGGTTAATGGTGGAGGGACAGGTGGCACATCAGGATTTCCAGGTGAAAGAGGCTGGGGACCAGCTTACTTCAGAATGGGGAATACTCCGGATGGGAAGCCAGCATTTAGAGGAGAGTTCGTGGATGGTAAGTACACCGGATACCTGGATTCCCTGGGTAGACCAGTTGCCTGGATAAAGCCTACGAATTATATGGCGTATGATATTTGGGGAAGCGATTGGAACAATGATATGCGGAATGCACCTCATCATATCAAAAGGGATTTCTATTNTCAGAATCCAGAATCAGCATATGATGGCCAGCGCATTGATTTTAGCTTATATCCTGCCGGAACCCGCGATGCATTAAAGGATACCTGTCAGTACATCTATCCTTATTTCTTAAAACATGCTGATCCAAACAATCATTTCGATAACCCTGCGCAATCCGGTGGTGGACGAAATCACAAAGATCGATATGTGATGCGATTAGCTGAGACCTATCTGCTCAGAGCTGAAGGGTATTTAGGATTAAACAATCCAACTTTGGCAGCTGCAGATATCAATACTGTCAGAGCAAGGGCTAATGCAAATCCTGTGGCTGTTGGTGATGTGGATATCGACTACTTGTTGGATGAACGAGCCAGAGAATTGTATGGCGAGGAATTCAGACATATTGTTTTAAGGCGAACAGGTAAGTTTTTGGAAAGAGTAAGACTGTACAACAACAACCCTGTTTATCCCGGATGTAATGTTCAGGATTACAATGTGCTCTTCCCTATTCCACAAGAACAAATCGATTTGAATATTGATGGGGACCTGAGACAAAATCCGGGATACCCTGGTGCTGAGTAAAGCATACCAGCATTAATCTGGTTGGAGGATTACCCAATCCTCCAACCATACTTCATAGACATGGCAATTGACTTATCCTTTTGGCTAGGTTGATGACCTCTTGTCGATGAATTGTCACCACATTTTAAAAAACATTTTATGGATTCTAATAGAAGAAATTTTTTAAAGAAAACCTCAGCCAGTCTTGCAGGTGTTGCAGTCGGTAGTTCAGCTTTAGCTTCTTCCGCACGTAGTTATGGTAGAATTATTGGTGCCAACGACAGACTTGCATTGGGCATCATTGGTCTGGGCAGAAGGCTTGGAGCTTATATCCCTCCGATACTGGATAAAAGCAATAATGTTGAGTTGCTTTATCTATGTGATGTCATGAAAAGTCAGCAGGAAAAGGCTGCTAAAAGGTTTGAAAAGCTGGATTACAAACCAAAATTGGAGAATGACATACGTAAGGTAATTGGCGATTCCAAAGTGGATGCAATCTTCAATGCAACACCTGATCATTGGCACACTCCGGGTACGATAATGGCGCTGGCAGCAGGAAAACATGTTTACAATGAAAAACCGTGTAGTCATAATCTTGAGGAAAACGAGATGGTAGTTGCCGCACAGAAAAAATACAACAAGCAGGTTCAGATGGGAGTCCAGCAACGGTCTTCTGATTATACCATGGAAATCATAAAGGAAATCCACAATGGAGTAATTGGGACCCCTTTTAAAGCTGTAGCTTTTTATTCCAATAACAGAGGTGAAGTACCCCTTCAAAAGAAGGTTGCAGTAAGAGAGGGGCTGGATTGGGAGCTGTTTCAGGGTCCCGCACCGCGACGTGACTACACTGAAGAGACCTGGGACTATAACTGGCATTGGTATGGTTGGGACTATGGCACAGGAGAAGCTGGAAACAATGGTACCCATGAGTTTGATGTGGCACGATGGGCGCTCGGTGTTGATCTACCTACAAGGGTTGATGTAGAAGCCGGAAAAGAGCACTTTAAAAATGACGGATGGGAGATGTATGACACCATGTTAGCTACATTAAAGTTTAGTGGTGATAAAATGATCCAATGGGATGGAAAAAGCAGAGATGGCTATCAAATGTATGGCTATGATCGGGGCACGGTCATTTTTGGAAGTGAAGGCTCTGTATTTCTAAACAGAGACTTGTATATATTATATGACCGATCAGGAAAAGAAGTGAAACGTGGCGAATCTACATCAAGCGAATCAGGCACAGGATTAGGCGGGGGAGGTGGCATGTCTACTGCACATGTGGTAAATTTCTTTGATGCCATTAGAGGAAAGGCAAAGCTAAACGCTCCCATCGCCGATGGTGTTATTTCCCAGGCTTTGGTACATTATTCAAACATAGCGTATCGCATTGGAAAAGGGTTTGACATCGATGATAAGACAGGCAGAATGTTTGATCGGGATGCCATGAAGCTGTGGGGTCGGGAATACGAACCCGGCTGGAAGCCGAAAGTTTAATATCATGAAGGCCAGTTGTAGACTGGCCTTTTTGCTTCTTGTTGCGTAAAGATCAATATTAAGGTTTTGCTTCGATCCGGAAATCGTGCTCCATGAAGGGCAATACTACCTGGTCGCACTCACAGATGAGCTGGACGGGATCAGGATGGCGAAGCTGAAGTGGGAGTGATATAGAACACTAAAGAACTACATAAATAGCTAGCCCAACGATTCCAATCGAAGCGATAGTTAAGTATATGATTACGAATGATCCGACCTTTTCTGCAAACTTTAACCTTTTGTCTGCAATCTTATTTTCACGGATAAGTTTCGCCCTGATTATTTTATGCGCTTTCATTTCCCTCAATAGTTCGTTTACCAACATCGAGGCGGGATCATGGCATTAGGCCAATAAGTTCATTAAAGGTGATGTGATGTGTCGCGGTGATGAGGTTCAGGGATCATGCGACAAAAGCAATTAAATGTTTTAACTTCCTTTACAACGAAATAGTTTCATATTTATTGAGCAGAAATTAAACTTCCTTATGTCACTCCTTCGGAGTTTATTTTTTGTCTTAATGTTATTTTCTATAATTATTTCATCCCTTCGGGATTATGACAGAGTTTTTTAATAATCATTAATGCTCGATGATGGAGGGAAATTTTGAATCATCATGATTATCTTCCGAAGGTTTGTGGCCCACCATAAATGTAAACCTACGCTCCTTTTACCAGGTTTTGCTCTAGTCTAATCCCGAAGGGATGAAATGACTATAGTGTATTTTGGATTAAGAATAGACCAACCCCGAAGGGGTGTTATGATATTATTGTGTCCTCGGCGGGGTTTTAAGCAATAAAACTGAGCTTCTTATTTAATTAAAGCCAAAGACAAAATCTTGTTCGGTAAAACCTACCTGTTGACTGGCTCTGACCGAGTGACTACTTCTCTCCTAATCCCCCACAATCAACACCCACGGCTCTTCCGATGGTGTCTCAAAACTGACATGTCTTTCGGCTCCTGCCAAACTTTGAGGAGTACCAGCATCCGTAAATACTCCCGTCTTTGGATCAAACCAACGGATACGTAAGCCGTCCGGAATACCTTTGATGGTGATTGTTCCGCCTTCATTCAAATAAGAGATATAAAGCTGTCCTTCTTTTGCCAGCAGCGGCTTTCCATCCGCCAGGTCCCATCGCTTTTCGATGTCAGCAAAATCCAGTCCCTCCAGGGCTTTTGAAATATATCCTACATATTTTGACCCCTCCATATTCATGGCGCCTTCCCAGGACTTCGGTTGGGAAGCCCAGTCGGTCCAGCCTTCTTCATCAGCGGTGACCTTCCATTGCCAAAGTGATGCCGCCCCATATACGACACCCATTGTACCTCCGGACATCATTTGCATCCAGGCTTCTTCGCCCTGCCACCAGCCCAGGCCGTTCTTTCCGCCACCCATGCCTTCATAGGTCGGTTCGCCGTTGGCCACCGCTTTCACGATGGGGTCATCATACATTCTTTCCACCTTGTGATATAGATGTTCACCATTATGGCCGGTCTGAGCCCACTGAAAGTCC
Organism: Cyclobacteriaceae bacterium SS2; assembly: GCA_019192515.1. Classification (GTDB taxonomy): domain Bacteria; phylum Bacteroidota; class Bacteroidia; order Cytophagales; family Cyclobacteriaceae; genus UBA7330. The sequence goes on along the minus strand of JAHCMM010000129.1, from coordinate 720 downwards.
AGCCATTCCTCACCCTGGAAAGTCTTATTGTAATGCATACAGTGTTTGATGGGATTATTCACAGCCCAACTCGCGATATAATCATCACAGGGGTTGTAGTGGAGACCTGTCGGCTGGGCATAGCAATCCCAGATCTCGAGCATCTCACCAGCCTCTTTCACTCCCGGGTCCCGACCGCCATTGTCACCCGCAATCAGCCACATGGCTGGCTGGGCGCCGTACCTGGCCAGAAGATAATTGCAGTACCTGACATACTCGCCCGGATCGATCACATTTCCCAGCACCCTCTGGCCTTTCCACCCGAAACCGTGAAATACGGGCTGATAGACTGGAACGATTTCATGATCTATCAGGATGCTAATCAGGCTGTCCATGTACTGAAAGTATTCTGGTACCAGCTCCCGAATATGTCCCTGATGAAGATCTTTGAAGGCTCGCTTGAATCCCTGAGGAGTGTCCCGCTCATCCGGCCCTGTAGATTCCATATCTGGTTGCAGTGAGAACAACAGGGCTGCATTAAAACCTTTTTGCTGACGGTCTTTTGCATAGACTTTTGCCTGGTCTGTGGTCGCCCGAAATGGCAAGGCCCACGGAGTATCCCCAACCAAGGGAAATGCCTTTCCCGACTGATGCACGATGGTTCGCTTTCCTTTACTCATGACAAGAAATCCATTGGCAATAAGTGCATTGCTTCCCTCATATGCCACTGAATGAAATGTG
>JAHCMM010000128.1 GCA_019192515.1 Cyclobacteriaceae bacterium SS2 | reverse complement strand
CTAACATAATCCCCCGCAACATAGGGATGATCCTCTCCAAGGTTGTTGATATCCGCTTCGAGTACTGCTTTAAAATAGAATTGTGCCTGCTGATATTGCTCTTGCTGATATTTTGAATTGGCAAGATTGTACAAAGTGCTTACCGTATAATTATGGTTGGGGCCAAATTTCTTCAAATAGGATTCGTACGCGATTTGATTTAATGAATCCCCCATCACAATATCTCCCTTTTTATTATACGCAGAACCCAGGTTGGCAATGCTGGCGATCAATTTCGGATTACTTTCATCATATATCAGCTTATTATGGTTATACAATTCCAATAGAACTTCAATCTGTTTGTCATACTCACCCATCCGGTTATAAATCAGCGATTGGTTATTGAGTGGGATATTCCGGACACTCAGGTTTTCGTCAGCATACTTTTCACCTAATGCAATCGACTTTTGATTGTAGATCAGTGCAGAATCCAACTCCGATTGCTCTCTGAAAATACTCGCCATTGTAGTGTAGGCAAAGACAAGCTCTACCTCCCTGGAATAGGTGTATCTGCTCTTTTCCTTCCGGGTATTTTCATAGATATAGACGGCCTTTTTGATCATCTGAAGCGCTTCCTCGAATTCTGCCTTAAGAAAAAGCACATACGCAAGATCCTGATATGACCTGGCAAGGGCCAATGGATGTGTTTGTGCCATTTGCTCTAACAGTGGTATAGCCAGTCTAAGGACTGAATCAGCTTCTTGATATTTGGAAACATCACGGTAATATCCAGAGATATTGTTGTAGAGGTTGGCAATTTCCAGTTCATGGCCTTGTATTGGAGTGGCCTGATAATTTTTTAACGCATCAAAGAACAGCGGACCCGCCTCTTCCCACAACCCCAACTTTTTATACAGCTCGCCCAACAGGTTTTGAGTATAAGCTTTGACTTCGGGGTCCGAAATTTCTGATAGTTCTTCCTTACTATTCTCCAGCAACATGGCTGCAGTGATCTCTTCACCCTGAGCCAGGTCAGGATCATTAGAATCGAAGATCCTTGTCAGAAACTCATTGACTTCCTGTACTTTGGATCTTTCCTGTTCGGTTTCAATAAATTGGATTCTGGTCAATACAGCTGCCGTAGAGGTGACCAGAATAATAGCCAGGATCAACAGGGAGGTCAACTGATTGCGCTTAATAAACAAAGAAGTTCTGTACTTCCATGAGTCTGGTCGTGCACTAACGGGATACTTTCTTAGGTAATTTTCCAGATCCAAAATCATGGAGGCCACCGATTCATACCGATCATCCGGATTCTTAGACATGCTTTTCCCGATCACAAGGGTCAGGTCTTTTCTGATCCCAGTAAGTTTCGGATATGTGCCACTCAGTATTTGCTGCCTTACCTCCTCCTTTTCTCCCTGGAAAGGATGCGCTCCGGAGATAAGCTCAAAAGCCAAAACACCGAGTTGATATTGGTCTGAGCGGGTAGTTATTGGCTCTCCTTTAATCTGTTCAGGCGAAGCATATTTTAGTGTTCCCCCAAATGAGAATTCAGACTCTTCATCTTCATGGAGAAACTTTCCAATACCGAGATCAAGAAGTTTTACATTTCCAATTTCATCAATCAATACATTGGATGGTTTGATGTCCTGATGGAGCACAAACCTGCTGTGCGCATGCTGAATGGCATGACCGACCTGAATGATCAATCGGACGATCTGATTTTGACTTAAATGATTGCTCCTGATATACGCTGTTATAGTGCTACCTTTCACATACTCCATTACCATAAAGGGCAAACCCTCTTCGGTAATGCCACCATCGAATATTTTACCAATATTGGGATGGTTTAAAGTGGCCAGAAGCTTACGTTCAGCATTGAAATATTCGGAATACTTATGAGAGTTTAGAGCGGGTGACAAAAACTTAATGGCTACCTCTTGCTCAAAGAGATTGTCTGTCCGGCTGGCTCTGTATACTTTGGCCATCCCACCCTTGCCCAGTTCTTCGAGTACTTTGTATTTGTCTACTCTGTATCCTTCCGGCAGATGAAAATCGAGACTATCGGAAAGTTGATCAGAAATCGCCGATCGTAGTTGGTCAAAGTATGCTTCAGCAACATCTTGTCTATCAATGAGTTCCTGGATCTCTTCGGCTCCAACATTAAGCCTTGAAAAAAATGACTCCCACTCTTTCCTGGATGGTTGCTCGTCCATAAATCCTCCTAAGCTGATGTAACTGATAACTGTGAATGTAGCCAGGTTTTCGCCATATTCCAGGATCGTTTGACCGTGGAAGGACTGGTGCCTACAATTTTTGCTGTCTCATCGATAGACAGGCCCGCAAAAAAGCGACATTCAACAATTTTACCATAGGTAGGCTCTTTTTGCTCAAGCATCTTGAGTGCTTCCTGGATCTTCAATATTGATGTCCGGGTATCTTCATTAAAGCACACCTGCTCTTCAATGTCATCTATTTTGAGGTGTTTGGCCTGACTTCCACGCTTGGTAGTTTGCTTCTTCAGGCAAGCATTTACCAAAATTTGGCGAATGGCTTTGGATGCCAGGTTATAGAAATGCTCCTTATTTTGAAGCCGGCTTAGATCTGCCTTGGAAAGTTTAAGGTATGCTTCATATACCAGTGCGGTTGTGTTGAGAGTGTCCTGCTGGTGGAAGCCTAACCTGAGGTGATGAGCATTGCGGCGTAGTTCTTCATAGACAATGGGAAAAAGGCTGTCTAAAGCCTGCTGATCACCTTGATTAACCCTATCTATTACCCGATTTATCTCTTCTTCACTAAAAATTGGTTTCATATCAACGCAGTTCCTTTCCTATTTCAATTGAAAAGATACTAAATCATCTGCGAATTGTACTACTGCGACCAACACGGCAAAGGGTAAAAAAGAAATCCCAACCAAAAGGCTGGGATTTCTCTATTTACTGGCGGCGATTTAATAATTAAGCCATGTCCATTGATCTCAGGTTAAAAATTTCCATTGGGATTACTTGTGAAGGTGTTCCCTGCTGAAATATCAGTAAAGTTATTTGTTGTTCCTTTTGAGTATACCCCATAAGCCCCACTATTGGAAATTGTAGAATTGGTGATAGATACCTGACCATTGGTATCCACACCAATATTAGCTGCAAAATCATCACCGGAGAAGTTGATTGGTGAGTTCCCTCCATGAGAAACCAGCGTAAAATCGAATGAGTTTCTGCTATCTGATGAGATGATATGAAATCCTTTCCAAAGTAATCCCCCTGTAATATTTGATGATGTGAAAGTAATTATGTCATCGACCGTACCATCAGCGATAAAAGCTCCGTACACACGAACGTCCACATCCTCATCAAATTCAAAAAGTGCACCCGGCGCTATCGTCAATACCCCATTGATATCAAGACGTCCGGTCACTCTATAGTAGGCGTCACCGCTAAGGGCAGTCCACGTCACATCCTTAATATCCGACAAACTGGAACCAAAAATTTCCACTTCAGCAAAACTGTTGTTAGAAAAAGTAGTATTTCCGTCCAAGGCATCTACTTCATCTGCACGAAGCCCCACACCTCTTAAATTGTTAGAAAAGTCATTGTTAGCAAAAATTTCCAACTGACCACCTGTCTCCTCGATATAAAGCCCATAGTTTTTACATTCGGTAATGGATGAATTCGTAACGCTCACACGTCCATTCGCATCCACACCTATGCCCGCTGCAAAATCAGCTCCTGAAAAATTCATAGCTGATTGGCCTGCATAAGATAGGTCCACATAATCAAATGAGTTTAGTGTGGTGCTGGAGATAATATGTATTCCTTTCCAGTAAAGTCCGCCATTGAGATTAGAGGTGGTAAATGTAATATGCTCTGAAGCAGTTCCCTCTGCTGTAAGCGATCCATACACACGAACCAATACATCCTCATCAAACTCCATCGTCACACCTGGTTCAATGGTCAATGCACCATCAATATCCACATTTCCTGTTACTCGGTAAGCAGCAGACCCATTCAATGCTTTCCAGGTCGAGGTACGGCTATCCTCATATGTGGTACCAAAAATTTCTACAGCAGCGCTCTGATTATTAGAAAATATCGTGGCTCCATCCAGTGCATCTGCTTCATTGGCTGACACGCCAACCCCTACATCATTCGAGCTAAATGTGTTTGCTTCAAAGGTCGCTATCTGGCCGCCAGACTCTTCAGAATACACCCCATAGCCCTCATTATTTGAGAACGTGCTGTTGGTAATGGATATCTTACCACTGGCGTCTATCCCCAGACCCGCTGAAAAATCAGCACCAGAAAAATTCATGATGGAATTGCCTGCGTAAGATATGTTGACATGGTTCAGGATGTTCCTGCCATCGGCCGAATTGACATAGATACCTTTCCAAAGTAGTCCTAAAGCATCGTCAGAGGTTGTGAAATTGATCGGACTTACATCCGTACCATTGGCGATGAAAGCGCCATACACATTGATAATAACATCTTCATCCATTTCAAAATTCGCTCCGGGGGCAATGGTCAGTGTTCCATTTACATTTATGGTTCCGGAAATATTATAGGAAGCTCCATCGGCCAAGACATTCCACGTGGCTTCATTGGTTTCACTAAATGACGAGGCCATAATTTCTACAGCAGCCTGCGAATTATTGCTGAAGGTCGTGGTATTGTCCAGGTCATCTACCTCATCTGCCCACGTTCCTACACCCACAATATTATCGGAGACATCATTGTTAATGAATGTATTGATATGACCTTCATTCTCATCTACATACAACCCATACCCATCATTAAACATAAGGGTACTATTTTCCACTCGAATGTTACCGCCTGAGTTCACACCAATTCCAGCCTTGAAATCGTCTCCCGTAAAATTCATCGCTTCATTTCCTGCATACATCACCTTGGCATATTTGATGATATTCTGAGAGCTTCCGGAACCAATGAAAATTCCTTTCCACAGGATCCCACCGCCTTCATTAACCGAGGTGAAAATAATCGAATCACTTTCTGTGCCCTCTGCTTTGATAGATCCTGCCTGGTCGATGGTAAGCATGGTATTCTCCTGAAAATGAATGACCACACCTGGCTCAATAGTGAGCATAGCTGAAGCGGTCACATTGCCCGTGACCAGGTAGTCAATCTGAGTTGGATCTTCTATGATGTTTTCAAGGGTAAGATCGGTAGTAATGGCTCCGCTTAGCTCTTCGAAACCTTTGGGCAAAACTGTGATAGTTTGTGTTTCGGTATCGGAGACGCCTTCGGTTGCATTACTGATCTCGAGTTCAATTTCATAGCTACCCTCAATATCCGGAGTGAAAGTGGTAGTGGTGGCTGACGGATCAGCAATGGTAGCAGTGCTGTTTTCAGGTGCTGATGTGATTGTCCATTGAACGTCAAATCCAACCCCCGCATCATCTACCGATAACGAAGCATCGAGGGTCACCTCTTCCCCCTCTTCCGGGGCAGAAGGTGAGTAATCAATGACAGCTTCCAGTGATACAGTCACGTCCGGATCCGGGTCCGGATCGTCGTCGTTACAGCTGACTAGCAATCCAATGAAGCCTGCCGCCACTATCAGTGCCAGCATCTTTAAGTAGTGATTTCCTTTATTCATGTTCTCTATGTTTTTTTTGATTTACTTATTCATTTTCTTGTTACAAGAAAACATTAGAAACCGGGTCAAAACATTTATAAAAACTTTAGGAACAGGCTACTACACTAGCTTTAATCTTGATGAATACATGTAATTCCCTGGGTAAAAAAGAATCCTCACCCCAGGTACGCCCGGACTACTCCCGGAAAGGAAACCATCAGGGCATCGGGACCATAGGGAGTCAGGATTTGAGAAAAATGCGTTTCACTTTTCGTTTTCACACTTATGAATGATGGTCGATTTATTTATATATTAAAAGAACCATTTTGTAAAAAGGAGGTTATAGCATTGCTAAATAAGATTTAAATGATTACCACAGAAGCGGAATTAATCAAGAAAAACTATCTACTGAGTCTTGCTGAAGAAATGGTAATGATAGGTCATTGGCAATGGTTTCTCCCGACTAATGAAGTGCTATGGTCGGACAATCTCTATACATTATTCCAACATAAGCCCGAATCTGATATTACCTACGAGACATATTTTGGTTACGTGCACCCGGAAGATAAGGAATACGTGACCGAATGTGTGACTCAATCCATTGCAGATAAAAAATTTCACGGCTTTTTCCACCGAATTCTATTGGCTGACGGGTCAGTAAAAACCATCCACCTGATGGGTAAAATATTCCTTGACGAGGACGATAATGTGGTTGAAATGATCGGGACCTGCCAGGATGTGACCGAGCAGAAAGAAGCGGAAATGAAACTGGCAGAATCTGAAAACCTTTACCGGTATCTGTATGAGAATGCTCACGCCATGCACTTTTCTGTCAGACCGGAAGATGGTGTGATCATCAAGTGCAATCAAACACTCTGTATGAGTCTGGGCTACAAAGCACCGGAAATTATCAATAGCCCGATGCACGTACTATTTCCTACTACAAAAAAAACTGAGGTAGATTTAGCACTTAAAGCGTTTGCAGATAAAGGTGAGGTACACAACATTGAGACCTCCCTTGAAAGAAAGAATGGCTCGCTTGTAGATGTATTGCTCAATGCATCCTCGGTCATAAACGACGCTGGTGAAATACTCTACCACCGGGTGAGTTGCATCGATGTGACCGAAAAATTGAATTCCGCCAAAAAACTAAAGCTGCAGAATCAACGACTGAGTGACTTTTGCAGCATTATTTCCCATAATCTGCGGGGACCTCTAAGTAACATTTCCATGATTGTTGATTATCTTCATACAACAAAACTGAATGACCAGCAATCGGAAGTGATCGATCGTCTGAATGGTGTGGTGGAACACCTGAACGAGGTTTTCAATGAGCTGGTGGAATCAATTTCTGTTCGTTATGACACGGAGATCATTAGTGAAAAGATCAAACTTGAAAAGGAATTGCAGATGATCCTAAAATCATTCGAAAACCAAATCAAAGATTGTGACGCCAGCATTACAATAGATTTCACCAAGGTGACACATATTTACTATCCCAGAAAGTACATTGAAAGCATTTTTTCTAATCTGTTGAGCAATGCGCTCAAGTACCGGTCTCCCGAACACCCGCCATCTATTAAGTTTAAATCAGAAATACAGGAAAATGAAATAGTCCTTTCGGTTTCAGACAATGGGTTAGGAATCGACATGGAGCTACATAGAGATAATCTTTTCAAGATTAGAAAGGTTTTTCACGACCATCCTGATGCTCGTGGATTTGGCTTGTTTATGACAAAGACTCAGGTAGAAGCTATGGGTGGATCGATCTGGGTTGAAAGTAAACCAGGTGTTGGTTCCACTTTTTATGTATCATTTCCAATCCAAAATACATGAATAAAGTCCATCGCCTTTTCATAGTTGATGACGACAACCTGTTTACTCATATCACCTCTCTGGTAGTGGATGATTCTGATCTGGTTGAGGAAGTGAAAGTATATAATAACGGAAAGGAAGCATACGATTACCTGAGCACTCATCGTGATTCACCAGAGAAACTGCCCGACGTGATTTTACTGGACCTTTCTATGCCCATAATGGATGGGTGGGGATTCCTGGATAAGTTTATGAATCTGAAACTCCCTCAGGCCAAGACAATAGAAATCTACATTTGTTCATCCTCAATATCACCAGAGGAAATAGAAAAAGCCCGATCCATGTCAGTCGTATCAGACTACATTATCAAACCGCTCACACGAGACAAGCTCATCAAGATGATTGGAGAAATATAAGAGTGAAATGCTTATGAATTATCACTTCTTAAGCTTTCTCCTGATCTTATTGATTTGGGTTTTGGTGGGAGAAACCATCCATTTGATACTTCGGGAAAACCTCCCGTCTGTTGGATATTTTCTTTGATCGGTAATGTTGTTGAAGATCAAAGCCACTAATAGTAAAATAGTAACACCTGTGAGGACAGGAGAAAACACATACAAGTAGCCGAGTGACTTAATATTTTCTGTTCCAATGACAGCTATCAATGCGGTGGCACCTCCGGGTGGGTGCAAGGTCTTGGTAAATTGCATCACCACGATGGATAGTGATACGGCTAAAGGCGCATTGATCCAAATGGGTTCAGGAATTAGCTTATAAACCGTAACACCTATGAGTGCACTGATCAGGTGACCACCAATCAGGTTGCGAGGCTGAGACAAGGGACTTTGGATGGCACCGTAAATCAGGACGGATGTGGCCCCGAAAGATCCGATCAGAAAAACATTTTCCAGTGGCTCCAAATATTTGCTTTGAATGTACCCGATTGATGCAATCCCGAAAAAAGAACCGATAAATGACCAAAACTTTTCCTTGTTGTCAACCAGGGTTTCTTTATAGACAATGTATTTACTGATCCTGTAGCCGCGTTTTATCTTCTCCTTGATCATATGTGGGGATTTGTGGCCGCAAAGGTAGAATTCCGAACTAAACCGTTAAGGATTTATCAATATCTTATTTTCAAGCTATGTTTCAATTATTCTATACCAGATCTTTAAGAGCTTCTGAAAAGTATCGAGCTAGACCAGTAAATTTTCCATCTCCCCAGGCTAAGAACGGTTTGCCACAAATGCTAGAAAAGTTCTGGTGATAGACATATCCAGCAGATAGGTAAGTGAAATAGCATAAAAAAAGCTGCAAAATAATTTGCAGCCTTTTCCCATGTTATACTCAGTTACAAACAATTCATTATAAAACGCCTACTAAATCATCCTCTATAGTCTGGCTTCCGCTTGGTGCGTTCGGGAAAAGCCTTGATCACCCAGTAACTGATCTGCTTGAATATCTTCCTGCTCTTATTCATTTCGATCAACACCTGGTCCGTAAGGTCCTGCAACCTGGTGACATTGACCATGTCACTATCTGCAAGGGATTCCTCCAGTAAAGTTTTCAATCTGCCTACCCGCGCCTTGTTGAGGTCCGGGTCAAAAGCAGTGAACGACGGGAGATCTGTTTCCAGATGCTTCAGAGTCGTACTGGCAAACTCAAAAAGCACTTCATCAGAGTAATAATAATTTCGGGACATATCGTTAAGTTAATGTTGAGTTGTGAGTGAATATATATAATTCCGTCATTTAACAAAATGAAATTTGAGATATCATGTAGTTATCTATAAAGATTAATAATAAATCTCAAAATATCCCAAAAATCCTCTACACAGAAGCCCTTCGGAATTGCGCATGATTGATGACCCGGAACGCACGAACGTTGACCCGGGACGCACGAACCTCAACTGGAAGTGCACGAAGAGCTACTGGATGCGCACGAATCTCAACTGGTGTGATCCGAGAGGCAACCATGTGCGTACGATTGTTAACTGAATGCGCATGAATGTCAGCTAAGTGCGCACGAACGATAACTTGATACGCATGATCGGCTACTGGCTATGTCTGGGCTTCAACAGGGCATGCACGATCTTCTACCTGATGCGCACCATCAATGACCGGACGCGCACGAGCATCGGATTTTTCCGGCCAACAGAGCCTCTTTCCCAGCGGCAGATTTATGGTGAGGTTTGCACTGAAGCCAGCAAAGAGGCAATCCCAATGACTATTGGGAGGCGCATTCGTGCTAGTGATTGTTATGCTTCTGTTTTCGTCCAGTCGGCTGAGACTGGCTGAGATGAGTGACTAAATATAAGGGGCTCCAGCCAAACTTCGATGGGCAGTTGTTAGATCATGGACTTTAGCTGGAAGGCCCTGGCCTTAGTGGACTTGCCATAGTCTTCATTCAGAATGCCATGGGCTTCAGCTACATTGCCATGGGCTTTAGCCCATGGGCAATGAAAATCAGTCCCCCCGGGGCTTTAGCCCCTAATGGTTTCAATTCATATCTCTCCATAAATTCGCCATACCTGAAAGCACTTTTTACAATGGTGTTTTTCCTGTTAGCATATGTAATTTCCGACTGCATGAACCCAAAATCTCAATGAAGGGCATGCGATAAATTAGTGGCTAAAAGCCACTAAGTGCAAATCTATTGTCCCCGGGCTAAAGCCCGAGGCAATAGATTGTGCTAAAGCCCTGTGAACCACAGTAAAGTTTGAGGCCCCTCACTGATTAGAGTTTAGGTGTCTTACTGGCCATTCCAGCGTAGGATTGTCGTGGTTTTCCCCATTTAAACAAAAAAAATGAGCTTTTAATTGGAAATTAATTAGGAAAAAAGATGAGATGGGTCATTTTTGCACGCTCATAAATGATGATTTAGATGGTTTTAATTCATATTTCCATAAGAAATCATTTACATCTAATTAACAATAAGCATTTACCCAGAAGGAGTTATTTAACCAAAACCAAACCTATTTAAACCTGTCGATCAATGAATTTTGAAATAAAAAATGAAAGCTGGATTGGAAACTTAATAACTATTGTGCTTCTATTTTCTTTTGTGCTTTTCTCCTGCAGTTCTGATGGCGAAAAAAGGAAAGGTAATCAGAACATGCTCGAAATACCTGTGCTTGAACTTTTGCCATCTGATGTAGAGGTTCCTCAAACATACATTGCAGATATTCAGGCGATTCAATTTGTAGAAGTAAGATCAAAGGTGGAAGGCTTTGTGGACCAGATTTTTGTTGATGAGGGACAGTTTGTTAAGAAGGGGCAAAAACTTTTTCAACTTTCCAGTGCGGAGTATAATGAAATGGTCAACTCAGCACGCGCAAATCTTGCAAGGGCACAAGCCGAGCAGCAAGCTTCAAAAGTAGAGGTAGAACGTCTTCAAACTTTGGTGGACAAAAACATAATCTCAGCCTCGGAACTCGAACTGGCCAAGTCAAAAAAGGCAGTAGCAGATTCTCATATCCTGGAGGCTGAATCCATGCTTCAGCGTGCGCTCACTGGCCTTTCATACACCACCATCAAGGCGCCATTTGATGGATTGGTAGACCGGATACCTTTCAAAATCGGAAGCCTGGTCACTGAGAATGTCCTGCTTACAACCATTACAGATATTTCTTCTGTTTTTGCCTACTACAAGGTCAACGAGAGTGAATACCTGAGTATTATGCGAGACAAAATCGAGAAGGAAGGTGCTCAGGAGATCACGGAGCAATTGACTTTGGTTTTGTCCGATGGTCAGGTTTACCCGGATAAAGGTATTTTAGAAACCACTGAAGGGGACATTGAATCCGGCACAGGATCGATTGGTTTTCGGGTTCGATTTCCCAACCCTGATCAGCTGCTCAAGCACGGCGCTTCAGGCAAAGTCCAAATGAACACCAAATTGGAGGACGTTTTCTTAATTCCTCAAAAATCCACCTTTGAGATACAGGATTTCACTTATGTATACCTGGTAGATCAGGAAGGGAAGGTTATCGTAAGAAGTTTCAAACCTATTCAGCGCTATGGGCTTTATTATCTGGCTGATGGTTTTCTGCCCGGGGACAAAATTGTGTATGAGGGCATTCAACAAGTATCCGATGGGCTTGAAATAACTCCCATTCCTGTTCCCAGGAAAGAAGCCTACTTAGGGAAATTTTGATTAACCGATAAAAAATCAAAAGCTCATGCTGGAATTGTTTATCAAAAGACCGATTTCGTCAACGGTTATTTCTGTATTTATTACTCTTTTAGGCCTTTTGGCTCTGACTTCCTTACCCATTACCCAGTTTCCGGATATCGTACCTCCTTCTGTCACAGTGGAGGCTAAGTACACCGGAGCAAACGCCGAGGTTTTGGCCAAAGCGGTCGCGACTCCCTTAGAGCGGGCAATTAATGGAGTTCCCGGAATGGACTACATGTACTCGGTGAATACTAATGCCGGGATGACACTCATCACCATCGTTTTTAAAGTAGGTACAGACCCTGACCAGGCAGCGGTAAACGTGCAAAACAGGGTAGCAACTGTGATAGATGAGCTTCCTGAGGAGGTGATCCGAGCAGGTGTGATGACCGAGAAAGAAGTGAATAGCATGCTGCTTTATCTCAATCTGGTCTCGGATGATCCTGCGCAGGATGAGAAGTTTGTTTACAATTTTGCCGACATTAATATTCTTCCTGAATTAAAGCGAATAGATGGAGTAGGGCGCGCTGAAATCATGGGGATGAAAGACTATGCGATGCGTGTATGGATGAAGCCCGACCGTATGGCTGCCTACAATATCTCTCCCCAGGATATCACGGAGGCCATCCAAAACCAAAATGTGGAAGCGGCTCCCGGTAAATCCGGTATCAGTTCGGATAGAAACCCGCAAGCCTTGCAGTATGTGCTGAAGTACACCGGGAAATTCAGTGAAGAGACCGACTATGAGAATATTACCCTTAAGGCACTTCCTGATGGCTCTTTGCTTCGACTAAAAGACGTCGCTGATATCGAGTTCGATGCACTGGACTATAACATGGTTTCCATGACCGACGGAAGACCTTCTGCCTCCATCATGCTTAAGCAGCGTCCGGGTTCCAACGCTCGTGAGGTGATAGCAAATATTAAGGAAAAGATGGATGAGCTTCAGGGTACCTCATTTCCTCCCGGAATGACTTACAATGTCTCCTATGATGTAAGTCGCTTTTTGGATGCATCCATTATGGAGGTTGTAAAAACCCTGGTTGAAGCCTTTTTGCTTGTTTTTTTGGTAGTATTCCTCTTTTTGCAGGATTTTCGATCCACAGTAATTCCTGCTATTGCAGTTCCTGTTTCACTCATTGGGACCCTGTTTTTCATGCAGCTATTTGGATTTTCCATCAACCTGCTGACCCTGTTCGCCCTGGTATTGGCCATTGGAATTGTGGTTGACAATGCCATTGTAGTGGTGGAGGCAGTCCATGTAAAAATGCACGATCTGGGCCTGAATGCCATGGATGCTACCCTGGCCGCAATGAAGGAAATCGGAGGAGCGATCGTTGCCATTACACTGGTGATGTCGGCGGTTTTTGTTCCTGTAAGTTTCCTTTCCGGACCAGTGGGAATTTTCTACAGACAATTTTCTCTGACCCTGGCAATTGCTATTGTGATCTCCGGAATTAATGCCCTGACGCTTTCACCAGCCTTGTGTGCCATGCTTTTGAAACCCGTTCAGGCACATGCTCCTGGAAAAAAGGTTAGTTTGATTCAGCGCTTTTTCAATGGTTTTAATAAGCGATATGATGCCTTAGCCGGAAAATATACCTTTCTCATTACCAGGACCGCTGGGCGAAGGGGGATTACCTTGGGTATTCTTGTCGGTTTTTTTGCATTGACTTATGGAATGATATCCTTGGTGCCAACAGGCTTTATCCCCAATGAGGACCAGGGTATGGTTTACGTCAATGTCACCACTCCTCCTGGTGCCACGGTGGACCGAACTTCAGAAATTATGGATCAGGTGCAGGCAGCACTCCTTCCACTTGAAGAAGTGGAAACGGTCTCTACACTTGCAGGCTACAGCCTATTGACAGAGACTACGGGCGCATCCTACGGAATGGGAATGGTGAACCTCAAAGCCTGGGATGAGCGTGAGAAGAGTGTCAATGACCTCATAATCGACTACTCTGATCGTACTTCCCACCTCAAAGGGGCGGACATTCAGTTTTTTGCACCACCACCCGTACCAGGTTTTGGAAATGCTTCCGGCTTTGAACTCAGGCTACAAGACCGTACAGGTGGGGAATTGAACGTCATGGCTCAGGTCACAGAGGATTTTGTAGCTGCATTAAATGAGCGGCCCGAGCTTGAGGAAGTCTTCACTAATTTCGATCCAAATTTCCCGCAGTTTATGATCTCTGTCGATCATGATAAAGCTGCCAAGCTCGGCGTATCGGTGGAAGATGCGATGAAAACACTACAGGGATTTATTGGGAGTGTTTACGCATCCAATTTTATCCGATATGGTCAGATGTACAAGGTAATGATTCAGTCTTCACCGGAATACAGGACTTCTCCTGAATCGCTGCTGGACATGTATGCGAAGAACAACGCCGGAGAAATGGTACCTTATTCCAACTTCGTAAGCCTGGAACGTGTATACGGCCCGGAGCAATTGTCCCGTTACAACATGTTTTACTCTGCATTAGTATCCGGAGAAGCAGCAGAAGGATATTCCTCGGGAGATGCGATTCAAGCTGTGGAGGAAGTTGCCCTGGAAACATTACCCCGTGGCTTTTTTATTGATTGGTCAGGTATCACCCGGGAGGAAATTGCCTCAGGAAATCAGGCGGTTTATATTTTCTTAATCTGTCTGGTGTTTGTTTACCTATTGCTTTCAGCTCAGTATGAAAGCTATATGTTGCCTCTGCCCGTCATTCTTTCCCTCCCTGCGGGAATTTTTGGTTCCTATTTCTTCCTCTACCTGGTTGGTCTTCAAAACGATATCTATGCTCAGGTTTCTTTAGTTATGCTGATAGGCTTGCTTGGGAAAAATGCAATCCTCATCATCGAGATCGCCATCCAAAACCGACAGAAGGGAATGAGCATTATAGAAAGTGCCATCAAAGGGGGAACCGAACGACTTAGGCCGATTTTGATGACCTCTTTTGCATTTATCTGCGGCTTGATACCCCTTGCACTTGCTAGCGGAGCAGGGGCGATTGGTAATAGGACTATCGGTACCGCTGCAGCTGGCGGGATGCTGGTAGGTACCTTCGTGGGAGTGATTTTAATCCCCGGACTCTACGTCATTTTTGAGACTTTGGACACAAAGTTCAAAACAAAAAAATCAGTTGAAAAAGTAGCTCAATTAAACCCAGCTGAAGTCTGATGATGAAAAAATCCATTTCAATTATTTCATGCTTTATTTTGGTATTGACAGGCTGTAAGGTTCAGCAAATAGCACAGCCGGAGAATAGGCTTCAACTTCCGGAAGAATATCAGGGAATTGAAAGTGACACGGTGAGTTATAGCTCGGATATCCATTGGGAGAATTTCTTCAAAGATGAACGATTAAAAAGCCTTATCAATACCGCGCTGCAGAACAATCAGGACAATCAAATCGCCCTGACAAAGGTCAATGCCTCCAGGGCAGCGATGCTGCAAGCCAGACAGGGATTATTACCATTTGTCTCGCTGAATGCCGGTGCTTCCCAGGAGAGATTTGGTGATTATACGATGGATGGGGTCGGTAATTTTGACACCAATTTTTCCGAAAACCTAACCGAAGATAAGCAGATCCCTGATCCTTACAAGGACTTTTTTATCTCTGCTCAATTTGGTTGGGAAATCGATATCTGGGGAAAACTGAGAAATCAACGTAAAGCCGGAATGGCCATGTTTCTTGCCAGTGAAGAAATGAGCCGGCATATTCAAACCTGGCTAATTGCAGAAGTGGCGACCAACTACTATCATCTGCTCGCATTAGACCAGGAAATAAAAACTTTGAATGAATACATCAGGCTGCAGGAGCTAGCGCTTCAGCTGATCCAGGACCTAAAAGAAGGTGGAAAGGCCAATCAGCTTGCGATCGATCAATTTGAGGCACTTTCCTTAAATACCAGAGCTCAGCTTCAGGCCAAAACGCGAGAACTGTATTCTGCTGAGTTTAACCTGGCAAGATTAGTAGGGACACTTGATTATGAGATGGATAGAATGGATTTGGACAGTGCAATCGTAATCCAGGACCAGATTATCACCGGTTTGCCAGTTGATTTGATCCAAAAGAGACCTGATTTACGAGAAGCAGAAAGGCTTTTGGAAGCTTCCAACGCGGACGTCAATGCAGCCAAAGCGGCATTTTATCCTTCTATCAATTTGATGGGGCTGGCAGGCTTTAATGCATTCGATTTTAGTCGCCTGTTTATCTCTCCAGCCTCCAGTATCTATCAATTCGGGGGAGGGCTAACTGCTCCTTTGTTCAATAGGAGACAGATTAGGACTATGTTCGAAACTTCTAAAGCCAACCAGCAAATGGCGCTTTTGGAATATGAAAAAAGGACGCTGAATGCATACCTTGAGGTATTGGATCTTATCAATGATATGAATACTTACGACCAGCAGCTGAAAACCAAACAATATGAGGTTGCGGTTTTGGAAAGGGGTATCGAAAATTCGAATACGCTTTTCTCTGTTGGATATGCAAATTATCTGGAAGTGATCAATGCGCAGACGAGGACACTTGAGTCAGCCATCGAATTAGCAGATTTAAAGGCTGCAAGGCTGCAAAGCAATGTGCAGCTTTATCGTGCATTGGGAGGCGGATGGAATTAAAAGCCACGTACAAAAATCAATCAGATGACAGATCGTAGAACTTACCTACAAAATCCATCCGCCTCTGTGTTCAGAAGATAAAGACCTGACTGTTCCAAAAACAATTAAAAATTAGACCTTTCCCAGAGAGGTTTTAGCGGTGAGGTTCCTAGATAAGTGGCTATGAAATGCTTAAGGCCATAGAATTTTCGAGAGAACAATCTCGGCATAGGAATCTGCCGGTGTTAGCAAAGAATTCAAAAGGCACTGCATCTAGCAGATCAAAAAATTCCTGCATTTCTCCAATCAATAGAAAGCCTGCTGTTCCCAGCGGCAGATGAACGGTGGAGTTCAACAGACAGTGGCTAGTAGCACTTAGCACATGCGCTATACAATGTTACCCGCCGGATTTCTCCTCTTTCTTATATTTTTCAGCTCCTTTTCGGAAGTATTCTTTTTCTTCTTCAAAAGTCATCCCTTCAATATCCTTATCAATTTTGTCACGGATATCCCTCATCATCTTGACTGCATCAAATTTCTTTTTTGTCTTAACTGTCTTCATAAGTCAATAACTCTCTGGGTGTTCTAATTTCGATTGTTCGGTAACCATTTTGAATATTAACTCCATTGTAGAGGTGTATCTTATCAAGGTTGACGATATGTTTAAAGTTCCAACTTGCTAAAATATCAATTTCGTTTATCGAGGCTGTTGCAATATGTCTACAGTCGGTGAGACTGGTTCTTCCTACGATGTTNGCCTCCAAATATCTGTTAGCGAGAATTCTTGCCTCTTCGTTATAGTCGGCAATGATTTTTTGTTCGTTGGGAATGGTAGCAAGGAAATGTTTTACTTCATCGGGGGCGTTTGCCAGTTCAGTTTGTAATAATTCGGAAATGGCTATTTTAAATCTCCCTTCAGACACTGATTCAAAAAATAGTTTAGTCCACAGTTCAAACTCTTCGTCGAAGTAACCACCTACAACAGATGTGTCAATATAAACCTTTCGAATCATTGCCTAAAGCTCGTCAATTGTGGAATCCTATGCAAAGAACTTATCTGGCAGGTAACGCCTGGATAGAGCGAGTGGCCCTACCCAAGCAATGAAAATCTAAACTAGCTAAAACCTCGGTGAGATGCAACGGGTAAAATCCTACTGAGTATGGCAGATGAAGGCCCCTGGCTGTTCCAAAAGCAAATAAAAATTAACCTTTCCCAGAGAGGTTTTAGCGGTGAGGTTCGTAGAGAAGTGGCTATGAAATGCTTAAGGCCCGGGGCGCGTAGCCATTCATCATACCGAATGTTACCTGTCGGCTAATTCATCCAACACAATTTGTTGAAAATCAGCTGGTTTTATTATTTGTGTTTCTTCAAATGGATTTAATTCCAATAGATCTTTGTCGCCAGTTACCAGGTAATGTGGCTTCCCAACTCTGATTAATCCTAGCAAGAAGTTATCCTTTGGATCTCTACAAATGTTTGGATAATCTTTCACATCATAGTTCAGTCCGATTATATCCATCAATATGAGAAGTTCTTCTACTTTCTTCTTTTTGAAGTATTTCTTGAATTTTGGATGCTTAGTAACTTCAACCAGTTCTTCCTTTAGTTGAGAAGTAAGGACAATTTGAATTTTCTGATTTGATAAAGAATTACTGAGCGTGTTAAGCTGCTTTCCAATGAGATAACTGATCCAGATGTTAGTATCAAAAATGACCTTAATGGGAGGTTCGTTGGTCATATTTCTGTTGTCTCACTTTTTCAACCTCTTCCGTAATTTGATTCATTGTTAAATTTTCAGTTCGGAAAGAAGTGAGAAGTTCAGTCAATTTGGATTGAATGGTTTCTTTCTCTAATTCTTTAGAGAGTTTAAGTTTCTGTTCGCCGGGTAATTTCTTAACCAGTTCCAGTAATTGAGGGAAAGAAAGTTTCATGTTCGCCTCCATAATTCAAAGGTACGAAAAAAGCTATGGAAATGTTGACCTTTCCCCGCTGACAGATAATGCTCAGATATAGCGCTGTGGTCTCCGAGCTTTATTAATAGCGATAAAAGTAGCTTATCTGTCAGCGCCCGGCAAGGGGGTGTATTCAAAGCATCAGAAATGCACTGCGACATTGCAGATAAAAAACTCCCACAAGCAGAAGTAGGCAGAAAGCAATTCCGTTTTCTTGGCGACAGATAAGCTGGATGTTTTGTAGATACCTGGCAGATGACTAAGGAAGACCATACGCTATTTCGCCTGTTATGTGGATTTATTTCAGTCGGTTCTTCAAATCCATGCGTTCATGTAGAATTCTGGTTATCTCAACCAGTTCGTTTGATATTATGCGATAGAATACAATATGTCGGTTGACCTTGAAGCCAAATAAATCACTTCTAATTCCATCGTAACCACGGCCATGATCACGATTAGAAGCGATAGATTCAAAAGCGTTCACAAGTTGTTGATGGTAGGTGTCTGCCTGTTGTTCGGACCAGTTGTCAAAAGTGTAATTCCAAATGTCTGATAAATCTTGAACAGCGCGATTGGTCAGTTGATACTTACCCATTCGATCTTGCTGACTTTAATTGCTTTAAGTGAGTTGAGGGGTTAAAATCTTCAGCAATTCCACTGTCTACACCTTCTTGAATAGCTTTCTTTAGTGAAAGAACTTTGTTCTCTTCTTCTTCGAGGAGTCTTAGCCCAGCTCGTACAACTTCGCTAGCGTTCTTAAAACGGCCTTCTGAAACACTGTGTTTGACAAAGTTGTCAAAGTAGTCTCCAAGTGAAATAGACGTGTTCTTGCTCATACACCAAAGTTACCAAAAATTGGTAAAATCGCAAGACACACAATTCCACATAGATATCGCCTGGATAGAGCGAGTGGCCCTCCCCAAGCAATGAAAATCTAAACTAGCTAAATCTCCTGTGAGATGCAACGGATAAAAACTTGCTGCGTTCCGAAGACAAAGGTTCCTGACTACTCCAAAAGCAAATAGAAGTAAGCTTTCCCAGAGAGGTTTTAGCGGTGAAGTTCCTGATGCAGTGGCTATAAAATGCTTAAGGCCCGGGGCGCGTAGCCATTCATCATACCAAATGTTACCGGCTTTTCTTTCTTATTATTTTCTCAATTTTTTCTGGATTCTGTCTCGTATCCCAAATGGCTAAAATGTCGAGTTGGTTTTCTCCCTCCTGGTAAAAGATCATGTAATCCCTTACAATTTTTGCTCTTTTACCTTGTTCGCTCGTTTTCTTGCCAATCTCTGGGTGAATAGCAATAAGTTCAATTGCTGAATTGAAAAGATTGTACAGTTTTTCAGAGTAAGTTTTACTCTTATTCCGTTCAATCCAGTATTCGAGAATTTGAAGTCTATCTTGTTGGGCGCGAATTGACCAAATTATTTTTCGTTTAGCCACTTTTTAACTGCTTCGTTAGCCTGTTCGTGAGTTAGATATTCACCTTGTTTGATTTGTTGTTCACCCTCGATGATGGCTGCCCGTTGAGCATCAGATAATTCATAGATTTCCTGGTCGTCGAAATCTATTTCTAGAAGTCGGTATACCTCCTTTAATAAATCTGGATCAGTTGTTTCTTGTATTCGTTTGATCAAACGTTCTTTCAAGTTAACCATAATCAAAAATAAATGAATTTGCCCAGAAGATCACGGTCTGCATAAATTGCCGGTAACGCCCAACTATCATCCGTAAGCTGAGCTTTTCAAATATCTATAAAAGTATCTCATAGCACCAGCCTTTGCAAGTAGCTCAGTTAGCTTATGGATGATAGTGTTTGTTATAGGCTTTATCTTCAATTTTGCTTTATTAA
>JAHCMM010000127.1 GCA_019192515.1 Cyclobacteriaceae bacterium SS2 | reverse complement strand
CATCCCGGATGATCCAGGATACTTTGAGAAATTTTATTTCACTCCGGGAGATCTTGGATTTAAAACCTTTGATACCAAATATGCGAAGATCGGTGTGTTGATCTGCTGGGTTCAATGGTATCCTGAAGCAGCAAGGATCACCAGTCTGATGGGCGCCGAGATGCTCTTCTACCCTACCGCTATCGGGTGGCACAAAAGCCAGGATGAGCAAACCAACAAAGAACAACACAATGCCTGGCAGTCTATCCAAACTTCTCACGCTGTTGCCAACGGCGTACCCGTAATCTCTGTCAACCGGACAGGCTGGGAAGGTGACATGCAATTTTGGGGAGGTTCGTTTGTGACCAATGCCTTCGGATGGATAGACTATAAAGCGCCCCACGATGAAGAAATAACCAAGGTCATCCCAATTGACCTGAAAAAATCTGATGCTTACAGGGTGCACTGGCCATTCCTGAGAGATCGTCGAATCGATGCCTACTCTCCGATCGAAAAACGGTTTATCGATGAGTAACACTACACCGAAGGCTGCAGGCTATGCCTTTCCTGCGGAGTGGCATCCACACGAAGCTACCTGGCTGAGCTGGCCCCATAACAAAGAATCATGGCCTGGAAAGATCAACACGATCTACAAGCCTTATTGTGAGTTTATCAAAGAAGTAGCTGTGGGTGAAAAGGTCTGCATCAATGTGAAGGATCAGGTGATGCAGGATGATGCCACAGAAAAACTTATCAAGGTCGGCGCAAACCTGGACAAGATCCAATTTTACCACCATCCCACTAACGATGCCTGGTGCAGGGACCATGGTCCGGCTTTTGTGATCAATCCTAATACGGGCAAAAAAGCCATCATAGACTGGGGATACAATGCCTGGGGTGGAAAATATCCGCCTTTTGACCTGGACAACAAAATTCCTTCTCTGGTAGCCAATAAGCTTGGATTGGAAACGTATCACCCCGGCATCGTGATGGAAGGAGGGTCAGTAGATTTTAATGGAAAAGGGATTGTGCTCACTACTACAGCCTGCCTGCTCAATGAAAATCGTAACCCGCACCTTGACAAAGAACAGATTTCAGAATACCTCGTCAACTACTATGGGGTGGATACAATCTGGTGGCTTGGCGATGGCATCGAAGGTGACGACACAGATGGGCACATTGATGACATTACGCGATTTACGTCCCATGACACCGTGGTGACCGTGGTTGAACCGAATAAAAAAGATCCCAATCACTTTCCATTGGCAGAAAACCTGGCGGCATTGAAGGAGCTGCGGGTAGACGATAAGCCACTAAATGTAGTAGAGCTACCGATGCCAAAGCCGGTCATCTACCGGGATCAAAGGCTTCCAGCATCCTATGCCAATTTCTATATCGCCAATAGTGCAGTGGTGGTGCCTACCTACAGGGACGATGCCAAGGACAAAGAAGCACTGGATACGCTTACTCAGCTATTTCCGGACCGAAAAGTAGTGGGGATAGACTCAACGGATATTGTTTGGGGGCTGGGAAGCTTTCATTGCCTGAGCCAGCAGGAGCCAAAAGTGTAATATCCAAAAACAATCCCTATCTATTCGGGTTTGCTAATTAGTTAAATTCACCCGATGGATCAGGTCACCACGATCACTTTTTGTAGATACAAGTCACTCTTCCACAAGATCTGGGCATTTTTCATGATGCAGTTTGCTCACAGCTTCTTGAAAAATATTGAAGGCATGACTTTCTATAAGCTGATGGGTAGTGGCAAAAGCCTGGGCTTCAACCCCCTCCCCGACTGGTCAGTTTATGCCCTGATCCAGGTTTGGGACAACAACGAACTTGCAAGGCAATTTATCGAGTCATCAGCACTCATGCATCAATACAGGGGAAAATCCTCGGAATGTATGACGCTCTTTATGCGCTGCATTACTTCGCATGGAGCATGGTCTGAGCAATCACCATTTTATAAATCAGATCAAATTGATCCATCAAATCCAATAGTGGCCGTTATCACCAGGGCGACCATCAAAACTTCAAAACTGATCAGGTTTTGGAAATATGTGCCTACAGCGCAAAAACCTATCAAAAAAGCGGATGGACTCCTCTATACCAAAGGAATTGGGGAGGTCCCCATTAAGCAAATGGCTACCTTTAGTCTGTGGGAGAGCGAAGAGCGAATGAAAAAGTTTGCCTATGTATCAGAAGAACATCAGCAGGCTATCAAAATGACACGGGAACTCCATTGGTATCAGGAAGAGCTTTTTGCACGATTTCAACCCTATGCATTTCATGGTGCATGGAGCAATATTTCAATGGATAAGAGCATGATAAACAATGTTAAAAGTTTGAATGAATAAAGCAATTGTCATCGGCTCGGGGATTGCAGGATTGGCCAGTGCTTTAAGACTGAGAAGCAAAGGATATGAGGTAAAAGTCTTTGAGGCCAATGCCTTCACTGGTGGCAAAATACATGCTTTCACCAACCAAGGCTATCGATTCGATTTTGGTCCATCTCTCTTTACCATGCCACATCTTGTGGATGAGTTGTTCGAACTCTTTGACCGGGATCCAAAAGTGCATTTTGAGTACATCCGAAAAGATACCATTTGCAACTATTTCTGGGAGGATGGTCATACTTTCACAGCCCCTGCAGATAAGCAACAGTTCATCGAGCAGGCAGCCAGGAGCTTCTGGGTAGAGGAACAGACTTTAGAAAACTACCTAACCAGGAATAAGGAAAAATACGATCTGACTGCACGCCTGTTTTTAGAAAAATCCCTCCATAAATTAAACACCTACCTTTCGCAGGACACACTACGCTCTATACTTCAAATTGGAAAACTGCATCTTGGAAATACCCTGAATGGAGTAAATCAATCCTATTTTAATGACAGCAAACTCGTTCAACTTTTCAACAGGTATGCTACCTACAATGGATCGTCTCCGTACCAGACACCGGGGATCATGTCATTGATCCCACATCTGGAGATGCATTTTGGGACCTATTTCCCTAAAAAGGGCATGCATGATATTTCCCAAAGCCTGTATCATCTGGCCAAAGACGAAGGCATCGAGTTTCACCTGGAGGAACCCGTTGAAAAGATCCTCACAAACAACCATCGGGTTTCAGGAATAAAAACAATTCGGGGAACATATGAGGCTGAAATTGTTATTTCCAATATGGACATCTTTTCCACCTACAAGACGCTGCTCCCCGACGCTAAGCAGCCCAAAAGAACGCTGAACCAGGAAAGGTCCAGTTCAGCATTGATCTTTTATTGGGGAATCAACCGCCAATTTCCTGAGCTCGACCTGCACAACATCTTCTTTTCAAACAACTACAGTCAGGAGTTTGATCATATATTCAATAAGCTTGACTTATTTAGAGATCCAACAGTTTATATCAACATCACCAGCAAAGACAAACCTGATGATGCACCTCCCGGGTGCGAAAACTGGTTTGTGATGATCAATGCCCCGGGCAATGTTGGCCAGGACTGGGATAAGAAAGTCAACGAGGCCAGGAAAAACATTATTCAAAAGCTAAACAGGGTATTAAAGACAAGGATTGAAGACCACATCGTAACAGAGGATATAGTTGATCCAAGAACCATAGAATCAAAGACGCGATCGCACCAGGGTTCATTATATGGCACGTCGAGCAATTCAAAATTTGCAGCTTTTCTCAGACATCCAAATTTCTCATCGCAGTATAAAAATCTTTTTTTCTGTGGAGGATCGGTCCACCCGGGTGGAGGAATACCTCTTTGCTTGCTTTCAGCTAAAATTGCCACTGACCAAATACCATCGGTTTGACGAATTGGAGCGACATATTAACTAAAAGGAATGGGGCTATCTTCCTGGTTTGGCTATTTCATATTTCAGCCATTATAGGCATTGCTCTTGGTCATTTTGAATGGTTTATTTCCAAAACCCCTTTGAACCTACTCCTGATTGGTATACTCGTAATAGTAGCCTATCCTGTTAATACGGAGAAAGCCATCGGAGCAAGTGTGTCTTTTTACATCATCGGAATGGCTGTAGAATGGATTGGTGTTCATTATGAATACCTATTTGGCCCCTATTCATACGGAGAAAACCTGGGACCCAAAATAGATGGTGTGCCCTGGTTGATCGGGGTGAATTGGATGGTCTTGACTTTGGTGACTGCAGCCATTTCGGATAAGTTGTTCGACTACTGGTCGCTTAAAATTCTATCCGGAGCATTACTCATGGTTTTTCTTGATGTGTTCATTGAACAGGTTGCACCTCTATTGGACTTCTGGAGCTTCTCATCTGCAGAAGTCCCCTTCCGAAATTACCTGGCCTGGTTCCTCATCTCTGTATTTTTACACTACATTTATCAGAGGACCCGGCTACAAGGAGATTTTACCTTGTCGTTACATATCTACCTTGCTCAGCTAACCTTCTTTTTATATCTCTATGGAATCTACGGTATATGACTATGCGATCATCGGTGCAGGAGCGGCTGGACTACACCTCGCATTGGCTCTTTCAGAAGATCCCTTTTTTAGGTCGAAGCGGCTGCTGATACTGGAAAAAGATCCGGAGAGAAATACATATCCTACCTGGTGCTTTTGGGAGAAGGGAAAAGGTAAATGGGATCACATTATCAGTAAGTCATGGAACAAAACAATTTTTACTGGCCAGGATGGCACTAGCTTAAACCTTGACCTGGGAGCCTATACCTATAAGATGGTGAATGGCAAGGATTTTTATCGGGAAGCACAAAGAAAATTGAAGGATTCGGAACAAACGACCTGGACACGGGGAGAGGTAATTGAAGTAATCCAGGGTAGGCCAAACCGCATCAAAGCAAAATCAGGTGATGAATATATGGCAAATCATGTATTCGACAGCAGAATTGATCCTGACTTTTTTGAAGAAAGAGGCCAATACAGCTACTTAAAACAACATTTCGAAGGCTGGGTAATCGAAACAAAGGAAGAAGTCTTTGATCAGGATGTTTTTACGATGATGGATTATCGTTTGGTTTATCCCGGCACAACCAGTTTCACTTATATACTACCATTCTCACCCGACAAAGCCCTGGTTGAATACACCTTCTTCTCACCTGATTTGGTAGAGAAAGATATTTATCAGCATTATCTGAAATGGTATATTAAGGATTTCCTGCAAGTTGATGACTATAAGGTAATAAGCACAGAAAGTGGTGTCATTCCTATGACAGACTACCCTTTCCATCAGCACAATAACGAGTATCTCACCAAAATCGGCACCGCAGGAGGATGGGTAAAAGGATCAACGGGCTATTCATTCAAAAATGCAGAAAGAAAGAGTCAAAAAATCCTGGATAACCTTAGAAACAATAAGATCCCGGGGTCACAAATGTCAGAAAATCGTTTCAGAGCATATGATACACTTTTTCTGGATGTACTCTATTCTCACAATGAGCGTGGCCCTGCAATATTTCGGGATATGTATCAGAAAAATGATATTGAGACAATCTTTAGTTTTTTAGACGAAGAAACATCTATTAGGAAAGAAATTAAGATTATGAACACATTTGATAGGTGGTTGTTTTTTAAGGTAGCCTTAAAACATCTACTTGCCAGCAACTACTAAAGCTATTCATCTAACGATACTATTCTCTCATCGAAGAATTACAGCCATTTCCAGAATTGGCAACATTTTTGCAACAATTGTAAGGTATCATGGA
The DNA here is from genome assembly GCA_019192515.1 of Cyclobacteriaceae bacterium SS2. GTDB lineage: Bacteria > Bacteroidota > Bacteroidia > Cytophagales > Cyclobacteriaceae > UBA7330. The sequence continues at coordinate 13,049 of JAHCMM010000127.1, read as the reverse complement.
TTCATGTAAAATATTGAATCTGAGCCATTTTAATTATATTGCGCCACAAAATTTTATAGGAGAAAACGAATGAATCACCTCATAAAACTCACTCTATTTTTTCTTTTATTTTCCTTGATTATGAATGGTGGTTATGCTGCTGAGTTTCTCAGAAGACAAGCTGGAACCACTACTATGACCGGGACCAGTACAACAGTAACTATCCCGACCACTTTGGCTGATATGTCGAAATCAATCCTGGTTTTTAGCACAACCTCAAGTAGCAACAACCCACGAGATTACCAGGTGGGAGGTGCAATCACCAATACCACGACATTAACTTTTACCAGGAACAATAATGGTGGATCCGTATCCATAAGTTGGGAAATTATTGAATTTGAAAGTGGCGTTTATGTGCAAAGAGGGTCAAGCGTAGTCCCCCTGAGTACTAATGTTGATGTTACCATTGAATGCGTAGATCTCAATCAAAGTTTCGTAATTCTTTCAGGTATAAATGACGGAACTACACTGGGTAATGATGATGGTATTACAGGAAATCTTACTTCCGAAACAAACCTTCGTCTCCTGACAGGAACAACTGGTGGAGATTTTGATCAGGCTTACTGGCAGGTGATTGAATACCAGGGAGCTTCAGTACAGAAGGTTACTGCATCATTAACAGGAGCTACCACTACTTCTACCATACCCACACCTGTAGACATGAGCAAAACAATGGTCATATCAAGCCACATCATTGGTGGAAATAGCAATGCAGACGATTTACCACGAACAGTACTCACCAACTCAAACACAGTTACCTATACAAGAATAGGAACTGCAAATACAATGACTTTTCTTACCTATGTGGTTGAGTTTACTGATCAGACAACTGTAGCCCGGGGCACTGCCAATTTTACATCCGGATCAGCCAGTCAGGTAGTTTCGGGATTAACTACCTCCACCTCTTCGGCTATATTTAATCCAGGTAACTATAATAAACAAGGAAGCTGCGACTATTCATCCAATGACAATACAGGGCATAACTGGTTCACCTATCGATTGACCAGCGCTACGACCATGCAGATAGCCCGGGCCGAGAGTGCATCAAATGCTTCGGCACCCTGGCAGATCGTGACATTCGAAAATGCGGATGACGGGCTTCAGAAAAGTACTTTTTACTCGATTGGTTCAGGTGACTGGGAGTCCAGCTCTGTTTGGTCCTACACCCCGGATGGATCTAGCGGAGCAGTACCAGATGGAGTATATCCAGGAAGGGAAAACAATGTTGTCATCCAGAATGGTCATTCAATTACAATAGATGATGTCACTGACAATGATCCTTGTTCAATATCTGCAGATGGATTGGGACTCAGCAACGTAGGACCCTTTACCGGGTCGGGGGATCAGATGTTTTACCATACAGGTGACATACTCATAGCGAATGGCGGTAGTCTTAGTTCTTCAGAAGAAGTAATGCTTGGAGGTTATACCCTCATCGAAAATGGAGGCTCTTTTACCAGTTCCGAAGATATTATTAATCTGGGCTATCTCGAGGTTTCATCTACAGCTACATTTGGCAGCTCCCTGGACGATCTAATACTTTCCGGGAATAGCTATACCATCATCGACAATACCTCCACAACAGCAGATGACATCTACATAGATCACACCGACGCACAATTATGCGGCGAAGGAACAGTAGAAATAGGAAACGGTGGACCAAACCCAATTATCAGTTGGTTTAACCCTGGCTCTTCAAGGTTTAACCAAATCTGCGACGGCTTTCAGATCACCTGTAATTCAAATTGTACCGGAAGTTCTACTGGAACAGGTACAGGTAGTTTTTCTAGTGGAAATACGGGACCGGGTGGAGTAGCAACAACTAATGGATCATCTTCTCTGGAATACTGGATTGATGCCAATAATGGAGTCACAGGCACTAGTCCAATTTCAGCGTGGTCGGACCTGTCTGGTAATGGTATTACGAATACGATCAATGACAATCCAGTATTGACTACCAGTTCGCTAAATGGTAGGTCAGTTGNATNGTTCGATGGGACAAATGATCGAATTCAGACAAATCTATCTATTAGCCAAAGCACGCATCCGGAGCTAAGCATTATTTCAGTTTATGTACCTGCTTCAACAACAGATGCAGGTTCTGTTTGGGGAGAAAGCAATGGCGATTATGACAGGGCATTGACATCAGCTAATGGTGTGGGTGGATGTAATTATGCTGTTACTGATGGTAGTTCGTGTAACAATGATATTTCCCTTTTCCCTAATGCTGCTTCAGTGATTACTTCCGTGATTTTTGATGAAGATGCTGCTTCAGGAACTGAAGTTTATACCAATGGCAATATGGTGATGTCTTTTACATCAAACCACTCAGCAGATGCTCCATCTAACAATATGCAAGTCGGCGATGTAGGGTTAGGAGGATTTCTACCGTATACCGGGGATATAGCAGAGGTAATGGTTTTCAGTGGCCTGCTTGATGATGCCAAGCGAATCATTATAGAAAACTACTTACATGCAAAATATCACAATGACGCGGCAGCCGCACTTATCAATGATGTCTACACCATGGACAATAGCGCCAATGGAGATTATGATTTTGAAGTTGCAGGAATTGGACAAGCTGCGGATGGTTCAAATCACAAGGACGCACAGGGTACCGGTGTACTCAGAATGTGGAACCCTAATGACCTTGACAATGGCGAGTTCCTGATGTGGGGGCATGACAATACAGCCATCAACTCCACAACTACAGGGGATGTGGATGGTGCCATTATCCAGGAAAGGCTGACCAGAGTATGGGGAGTAAGTGAAACCAGTGGCGATGTAGGAACCGTATCGCTTTCATTTGATTTCAACAGTGTTGGAGGTAGTCCTTTAGGTTCAAACCTAAGATTACTTATTGATCGGGATGGCGACGGGTTTGCTGACAATGATGTTACTCCTGTTGTGGGATCAGTTTCCAATGGCATTGCGGTTTTTTCCAATGTCAACCTTCAGGATGGAGATTTGATAACTTTAGGTAATACCGATGTTGCGATTCCGCTCCCAATAGAACTTCTCGAATTCGAAGTATTCCAGGAAGGTGAAAAAGTGGTTGCAAAATGGACAACAGCTAGCGAATTAAACAATGACTATTTCACACTTGAGCGATCATTGGATGCCAACAACTGGACAATCATTACAAGATTGAATGGCTCGGGAACGACCACCACAAAAAGATCATATCTCACTACTGACGAAAATCCGATCAGAGGGCTAGCCTATTACAGACTAAAACAAACAGATTTTGATGGTCAGTTTAGTTATTCACCTATTAAAATGGTTGAATCTCGTTTCATGAATGATATCAAGATCTTCCCTAATCCATCCAATGGGATTTTTAACATTTCCGGTGTAGAATCTGCAGACGTTGTTTTCTCTGTATTTAACATCCTGGGACAGCAAGTTCCTTTTTCTCTCGATGAAGAAAATGGAATTCAAATAGATCTCTGTGATATGCCAGCTGGTGTATACTTTGTTAAAGTGAAGGACGGACAACTATTGAAGAGTTTCCAGGTGATCCGGAAGTAAACAAATCCTTCGTGTTGGTAGCACTGGGACTGTTCGAATAGTATTTCAATACCCTTAATGCCCTTAAGGTATTCCACCTGCTTGGTTTTCCTGCCTCTTCCATCACAAAATGGACTTCTCCGGGATGTGCCGCATTCATGTTCCATCTTCCATCCTTATTCTGTTTGACCAGAATCAACTTTATAGCAGCATCCATGCGACCATCCCAGGGTATATTTGCATATTGAAAATAATCCATAGCCCGCAACACATTGTATTTCCACCTGCATGGATATGGCATATTCAAAAATTCCTTTTTGATAACCTCTCCGGTCTTGTCGCTCATAAACAACTTATGTATAAGGATAAACTCCTGTGCATCACTCCTGGCCTTTTGGATTTCTTTAACTCGATACGAACTTCCTGTTTTTTGAAATTCATACAACCCCTCCAAAACCGAAATGGTGGAATGTAATGAACTGTGTCTGGCTCCACTGCGCACACTCATGCAGTTATATCCTCCATCCGGCATCACCTCATTCAGAATGCTATCCACAACAGAATGAAGTTTTTTCTCATCTATTCTAAAATAAGAAGCATAATTCAAAAACATCCCATTTACACATATATCACTGTGCTTCATGGTGGATGGACCCAGTGGAATGCCTCCATCCTCAGCTTTACCATCATCCAGCACCATTTTGATGGTTGCTTTTACAAGTGTGTGTTCAGGATTGGGATTTAAATTGCGAAGATCAAGGAGTATATAGTGTGTGGAGATCCACTTGGGCTGATAAAAGCTCACTCCCCAATGACCATTCAGTTTACGTTTGGATAAAAACTTCTTTCCCCACCCCTCTTCTAATATCCTCGCTTGAAGGTCTTTACAGTCATCACCTAGTAGGTCTCGATGAACCTGATATTGGATTGAAATATCACCTTTTAGCAGCCAATCGATGAGGTGTTGGTTGTCCATTTCGGCATGTATCAGTTTCACCTAAGTTAGCGACGCTGACACTGGAATGCAATTAGAAAAATCAGACCGGCTACTCCTGGATTATCGTAAATGATTACATTTGGTAAAGCCCTAAATCCTTAAAATTAGATGAAAATGAATCCGGAGACCAGAGAAAAGCTGAGGCATGTCAGCACGGCTACCATTGCAACAAGCTTGTTTAAACGAGGGCTAAGAAATCAGTTTATCCAAAATGTTTTCCCGCTTAAGAAAATGACTACCACTATGGTGGGTGAAGCATTTACGCTGCGTTATATCCCTGCGCGGGAAGACCTGAATCTCATCGAAGTATTTCGGGATCCGGAACATCCCCAGCGAAAAGCCGTCGAAAGCTGTCCGGAAGGTGCAGTGATGGTGATCGACAGTAGGAAAGACGCCCGTGCAGCTTCTGCCGGCTCTATCCTGGCTTCCAGATTGATGGTTCGTGGCGTAGCGGGCCTGGTAACAGATGGTGGCTTTCGGGATGCTGACCTGATCGCAGCACTTGATATGCCATCTTATCATCAGCGTCCCTCAGCCCCGACGAATCTTACGCTGCATCAGGCAATAGAAATAAACGGACCGATTGGTTGTGGTGATGTAGCAGTTTTCCCAGGAGATATTATCGTAGGCGACAATGACGGCGTGATCGTAATCCCGTCAGAAATAGTTGATGAAATAGCCAGAGAGTGCCTCAATATGACCATTTTTGAGGATTTTGTGACTGAAAAAGTTATGGGAGGCCAATCCATCATCGGGCTGTATCCACCCACTCATGATCAGACCTTGAAGGACTTTGAGGATTGGAAGGTTACCAAGGGATATTGAAAAGGACTATCTGTGTATATGAGTGTGAGCTTCCTCGTCACGACCAACCATATATACTGCCAGGGCAAGTTTCTCCTGGTCTTTGGGCTTAAGGCGTTGCCCCTCGCTGTCTTTCTCTAAGCGCTGAAAGATGTCCTTCCAATTTTCATTGTTTTTCATTCCTGCTGATTGTTTTAGAAAAACGCTGATTATACTTAAAGATAGGTAAGGGAGTTCAATTGATTGAGGCGTTTATTTGTCATTTTATATTTTCAATAAATTCCTTTTAAGGAAAACCTCTATATCTGTTTTCTGGAATAGTAAAACCTGGTCCTCAATAAGCTCAGCGAAACAGATCTATAACTAGCTGCACTACCCTCCTGAAAAAATATCCGTATCCCATTTTCGGAATTCATAGTATTTTCTTTTGGGCTCTCCTGTCCATCCATTAATGCCCTTCTTCTTCGGTAAGTAATAACCATGAATGAAGATCATCGGAAAGATCAGGGCGGAAAGACAAATCAAAGCTACTATCTGGCCAAACAGAACTGAAATACCACAAATAATAATCAGCGTCAAGAAGTACTTCCCTACCCTTCTTATCCTGGGTGTTCGTTCCTCAAAATGCCCCATCAGGATATTACCCAAAGCATACACAATGCTCACCAGGGCAATTTCAAACCAAAGCGATTCTGTTGTCCACATGTTTTGTCCTACTCAATGTTGATGATTCGCCAAATGTTGTCTTAAAAGATCTTTTCCATAATCATTACCATTGGGCGCTCTCACCACCGTATGGATATGGTTTCTGGATGGCTTGCCATCATCGGTATTGGGAACACCTACCACACGCTGATGGTCAAACTCAATGAGCACTACAGGGCTGTGGATGCGGTAGTAGAAAACAGCATCCGGCTTAGTCTCCCCTACCCAGGAAAACCAGGTATTTTCGATATGTCTAATCACTTCTTCCATCTTTACCTGCTTGTGTCCCTCCCTCATATTACTGATGTATTGATTGATCAGTTCCAGCAACTCTGCTCGTTGAGATGCTGATAATGAGGAAGCCTGAATACCCTGAAAATCAAGTGTCAGATTGTCTTTATTGGCTTCAGAAACGTTGTTATTTCCTGTTTTGACCCTGGTAATACTAGCAGCTACCTGCTGTGTATCGGACAGCGATTGCATAAAGGCCAAACCCATATTCTGTTCATCCTGAAACAAGGTATTCCCCTTGTATTTTCCGGATGTGGTAAAAATAGGCTCTCCTCCCATGAATACAGGAGACATGACTACCTGATCACCTAAAACGAAATAGTTGATCACCAGGTGATGTCCATCTATTTGCCATCCCCAGGGGGCAGTATCTGAGGGGGTCCCCATCAGCGTAAAGAAGTATAATTCCTCGTCATAATCGGCAGAATTATCATTTAGCTCCCTCAGCGTCTGGTCGGTCTTCATAATGTCCTTACTGAGTTGCAAACCTTTAGCACTGAGAGACGATCGCATTAAGTCAAAAGCCAGTTTTTTCTGCTCTTCATCCATCTCTTTCAGGCTTACTCCCTGACGATCATAAATACCATTGTCGACATTACTCCATTTTCTCCATTCCTGGTCTGTGATTTGAAAAGTCGCGCGCTGTCGTTGATCTGTACTTAAAGCAACCAGGAAATTATTGGCTGCTTCGATAATAGGTGCTGTTGTAACATTGGTTGCCTTAATAGAAAACAGATTTTCCAGGGTATCATTAGTAGTGAAAATTCCATGATATGGCTTCTTTAAAGCATCCGCTTCCATCCTGGCAAAACGCTCCTTCACAGCGTTCAAACTTTCACTTGCCTGACCAGCTTGGCCGTTATGATCAGCAGTTTGCGTGCAACCTGCAAGGATAGCTATCATGGTCATTGTTAAGATTCTATTCATTTTTTTAGCTCAGCTGTTGGCAATACCCTAAATCTACATATTTTCTGGATACCCCTCTCATCCTCATAACCACCTATTTATCGAACACAGGCAGGACACTAAAACGAAGTTTGTAAAGAAGAAAAAGTGATTTGATTTCTAGGTTCAGTTTTTGTTGAGTTTTATTAAGAAACATGAGGTTGCAATGTTTATCCCGCTATCAATTTCTCAATAATCGGCAAGAGCCGCGAATCCTCCAGAGCAGCTGTCCTGTGACCAGCACCTTTTAAATAATCCTCATTCCTGGAGAATTCAATGAACTTCTGCACAGATTGATGCTCTACCAGGATCATTGCATCCCAATGTTCTGTGGTGGGTCCGATGAGAAATTTGTTGCAGCTACCATAAAACAAGACCTTTGACCCAGCCTTTGATAAGTGAGGCAAGGTACTCTCCAGGTAGCGATCATAAGCTTCCTTTCCACTGATTTCATTTGCCGGCTTTAGATTGGTTGCATTTGCATAATCGGCTACGCTCCTAAACCTTAGCAGGTTGAGCATTACCACCTTCCCTTTGTCATGAAATTGTTGATAAAAGACCTTCCCCTGATCCTCAGTGGCATCTATGTATTTGTTCATATTATTTTTAGATTGTTTTTAACGAACGAGATTAAATCAATAACCATTACATACAAATATTAATTAAAACGTTATGATTTCACATATTATTCTCTTCTAACAGTAAATCGATCTCAACATTTTATTAGTTATCTTTATTGGATGCAACGACGGAAATCCCTGGGCTACCTGGCAGCGATGGGGGCCAGCCCATGGCTCACTCCACTCCACAGTCTGGTCACAGCGCAGGCATCAGTAATGAAAAGAAAGATCCCTTCCTCCGGAGAAATGCTCCCCATTGTGGGAGTGGGCACCTGGCAAACGTTTGATGTGGGAACCTCCCCTTCGGAACGATCACCTTTGAAAGAGGTGCTGAAGACGCTACTCGAAAAAGGAGGAACAGTCATTGACAGCTCGCCCATGTATGGCCGTTCGGAAGGTGTAGTCGGGGAACTATCCACCGAGCTGGGTATCAACGAAAAGCTGTTCGTCGCAACCAAAGTCTGGACGAGTGGCCGGCAGTCCGGTATCGACCAGATGAACCGCTCCTTCAGCCTGCTCAGGCGCAAGACCATCGACCTCATGCAGATCCACAACCTGGTTGACTGGCGAACACACCTGGCCACCCTCCGACCCTGGAAAGAGGACGGAAAGATTCGCTACCTGGGTATCACGCATTACACTGAGAGCAGCTATGATAATATTGAGCAAATACTCAAAACGGAAAAACTGGACTTCCTCCAGATAAACTATTCCATCGTCAGTCGCCAGGTGGAAGAGCGCATCCTGCCCCTGGCACAGGACAAAGGCGTTGCCATGATCATCAACCAGCCATATGAGGGCGGATCATTGTTTCGGTCCGTCCGTGGAAAAGAGCTTCCAGGCTACGCCAAAGAGTTTGATTGTACCAGCTGGGGGCAATTCTTCCTGAAATTTATCCTGGGTCACCCGGCGGTTACCTGCGTGATCCCGGGCACAGACAATCCCAGACACATGATCGATAACATGGGAGCAGGTCTCGGAAAACTCCCTGATCAGGAGATGAGGAAAAGGATGATTGCAGAGGTTTAAAGACTTCGGGTTGCTGGTCAGGAAAAGTTCATTATCCAAACCAAGCTTTTAAAATATTGATTTTCAGTCTGGTGGAGACAGCTGCCAGTGAATTTTGGTGTCCTGGTATACTGATAGAAGCATAAATAAAAGATTAACTAAAAAGCACTGAATGTCTTGGTCTGGTAGTCGTTCTTGGGCTTGGAAAGGTTGGGAACTTTCTTGGTGGAATTATTATAGGTAGCGCACAGAGGCGTGGCGCACGATGAGAAGACACATGCGATAAGGAAGATAAAACACAACAAAAGGATATTTTTCATACTCTCACCTGTCTTCCGGCAAAATAACGAAATAATTCCCCGCTTGTTGCCTTTATTAAATACTTATAATCGGTTGAAAAGATCAAAGTTCTAAATAGCTGTTATCTTTGAAAAGCAAAGAGTGTGCCAGAATTCATTCCATTTCATTGAATATGGACAAACAAAATTTATAGACTCATGAATTTATACCTACAGGCATTAGAAGCAGATAAAAACGGAAACTGGGATAAGGCACATGAGCTTGTGCAGGATCTTTCAACGGCTGATGCTGCCTGGATCCATGCTTACCTGCATCGCAAAGAAGGTGATAAATTCAACGCGGGTTACTGGTACAACCGTGCCGGTAAAGATTTCTTCAGTGGTACCCTTGAAGAAGAATGGGAGATGCTATGGGAGCATTTTAATGGGTAGGATTTGATGAGGTAGTGTGAATCTACCAGAGGCCTTATTGTTATAAACTTAAGATAACCTGATATTATCCACCTTAAGACTTCCCCCCATGGCTCTTAGTAATTTCAGAATTGTTTCAAATTGGGGCTTGGAATCCTCTTGTAACGCTTTATAAAGGCTAGGTCTACTCATGCCTGTTTTTTCAGCAAGTTTGGTCATTCCAATTGCCCTGGCAACGTGACCAAATGCAACAATGATGTCATTTGGTTCTCCATCTTCTAGCACTGTGTTTAAATACTCCTGGATCATTTCATCATCGTCCAGGTATTCCGCAATATCAAACTTTGTGGCTTTCATTTTCGGTCCCTTTTGTATTTTGCTAAAATAAGTTTGGCTTTTTTTATATCATTTTGCTGCCCCGATTTATCTCCACCAATAAGCAATAAGATTAAATTGCCATTTACTTCATTGAAATAGATTCTATATCCCTTACCATAGTGAATTCGAAGTTCACTTACCCCAGAACCTACAGATTCACAATCTCCAAAATTTCCTGACTCCTGAATTCTTTGAATCCGAACCAAGATCAATGCTCTTGCTTTTCTATCTCTTAGCTTACGAAGCCATTTATCAAATTCTGAGGTCTTTTCAATATTAAACATACGAAAATGTATTCACTTGGATACAATCTTTTTATGTAAAATAATGAAAAATATAATGTTTCACAAACCTGTTTTGCAGCATTTAGCCTCACACTTTATAGGATAGTATCTCTTGATTTCATGATTGGCCATCTATATTCATGATTTGCATTCATCAATAAATGATTCGACGGGATAGTGACAACATGAGGCTTGAATTTCCGCATCAACATCTATAAAACTATGGGTATTATATAATAATATGACAGGTCGCTCCTACGGAGCTAACTGCATTTACTACGAATAAATGCTATAAACAGGTCGTCCCTACGGGACTCCGTACTATCTACACCAATCCAGTATAATTGCTCCATGGACGCATAAATTTCTATCAAGCTCCACCAATCAAACTAACGTGGGTGTAACCTTTGACAAAATCGATGTTAATAAGTTTTCAAATTATTTAATAACTCTATTTATCAAGGAAGCCCCAGCGGGGCGACCTGATTATAGAAAACATCAAGATAAACCCAACAAGCCCCGTAGGGGCGGCCTGTTATTTAGGTTATAAAGTTAGTAACCTACGGCAAAAACTTCGTGAACCTGATCTCCTCGCGGAGGCTCTTGGTGATGAAAAATTGAATGCCACCATTGACGAGGTAGACCTTGATACCGTTTTCGAAACAGATCTTCACAGCGCTGATCTTGGAGGTCATCCCTCCGGTGCCGAGACCATTTTCACGCTCCTGTACGTAGTTCTTAACCACATCCAAATCCGTGACCTCTGCGATAAACTCCGCTTCTTTATCGAAGTTGGGATTGCTGGTAAACAATCCATCGATGTCCGAGGCGATGATCAGCCGGTCTGCATCGATCAGGGTAGCCACCAACGCGGACAGCTTGTCGTTGTCCCCCAACACGACTTCCTCTACCGCTACGGTATCATTTTCATTGATGATGGGGATGTAATTATGTGCCAACAGCTCACGTATGGTGTTTCGGGTATTAACCTTTGACTCTTCGTTCTCAAAGTCTCGGTAGGTCATCAGACATTGTGCAACTCGCAACCCGAAATCACTGAAAACCTCGCTGTAGATCTGCATGAGCTTGGGCTGCCCGATAGCCGACATGGCCTGCTTGGAATGCACCACATTGGACCAACCATTGATATCTACAAATTGTCTGGCCGTAGCAATCGCACCGGAAGACACCAGGATGATATCATATTCGGCTTGCAACTCCACAAACTGCCGGGCAATGTCTTCAATTTTCCCACGAGAAATACGATTCGTCCCTGCCGTCAGCGTGGACGTTCCTACTTTTACGACTAATCTTAGTTTTGTCATCTCACCTGTCCTTGTCCATGCACAAACCATTTGTTCGTCACCAGTTGGCTAAGCCCTACAGGCCCTCTGAAGTGTAGCTTTTGTGTACTGATGGCGATCTCTGCTCCAAAACCAAACTGACCACCATCTGTAAAGCGTGATGAGGCGTTGTGATATACAGCTGCACAGTCCACTTCATTTAGAAACTGCTCTGCTGAGTCGGAGTCTGAAGAAACGATCACCCCGGAGTGGCCTCCGGAATACTTATTAATGGTCTGAATAGCTTCATCCAGACTTTGTACTGTCGAAAAGAGAATCTTCGGTGAAAGAAACTCCTCGTAATAGATCTCTTTATCCTCAATTGGGTTTGCCTCCTCAATCCCATCAAACATCTTACTATCAGTCAGGACATGTAAATCCATGTTTCTGCAAGCATGCATCAGGTGAGGTAACCAGTCTTTAAGTCCATCAATATTTTCATTAAACAACACCTTGTCAATGGCATTGCAAACACTTAACCGGCTCTTTCCATTCAGGATCAGGTTAAGGGCCATCTCCAGGTCGGCATTCTGATGTACATAGATGAAGTTGTTGCCCCGGCCACTCACAATGAGGGGCACCGAAGTATTGCTGCGGATATAGTTGATAAGTCCCTCGCCTCCTCGTGGAATGATCAGGTCCACGTCCAATGTATTTTCCTGGAGCAACTTTTGCGTTTCTGTACGGTCAATATTCAGATAGGTCACAAAATCTTCCGGGATGCCCTGTGACTTCAATGCCTGGTGCCACAGCTTCGTCAGATAGAGGTTTGAATTACGAGCTTCTTTACCTCCTTTAAGCAATATTTTATTTCCGGCTTTGAATGCACTAATCGCTGCCTCGATGGTCACATCAGGTCGGGACTCATAGATGATCAGGATCTTTCCAAAAGGAACCACCCTGTTTTCCACTGTCATCCCATTAGGATGCTGATAGCTATCCAAAACTTTTCCCTGGGGGTCTTCAATGGCTATTACTTCTTTTACAGCAGCAATCATTCCATCGACTTTTTTGTCGTTGACAAGGAGACGGTCTATGAGGGTTGGATCCAGATCTTTTGCCTCATCCATATCCTTTTTATTGGCTGCAATGATCTCTGCTCTGTGTGCATCAATCAATCGTGCCAGCTCCTGTAGTACGGCCTCCTTCTTTTCACTCCCAAGGATCATGTTCTTATGTGATTCGTTAAAAGACGGCAAATTTAATTAAAAGATGGCTAGCGTAACACAGTTCCTAAAATGTACTGCAACTACTTCCCTATAGCCACCAGACTATCCTCATTGGCCCTGATAATAGCAGCAATATCTTCATCTGTGAGTACTGCCGATACAAACAATGTTTCGAACTGCGACGGCGCCAGGTAGACCCCGCGCTCAAGCATTGCTTTAAAATATTTGCCAAACAAAGCCGTGTCA
>JAHCMM010000126.1 GCA_019192515.1 Cyclobacteriaceae bacterium SS2 | reverse complement strand
GTGAGATCCTGAGTGAGGAAGGATACAACACCGTGTGGGCAGGGAAATGGCATATCCCCGACTCTTACCCACAGAGCAAGGATATTGATACGTTGGCCGGGTTTAAACTCCTGGATTTTTATCAAAATGATGCATCGTGGGCTTTGGGAGAAGATACTGACCAGCCACTGGCTGATGTTACAGTTGACTACATCAAAGGATATGACAGCGAAAAACCTCTCCTGATGTATATTCAGTTTCACAATCCCCATGATATCTGTCATGTACCCCGAAGGCCGGATGACTATCCAAATGTAGGACCGGATGTTGAATTACCTCCTGTACCGGAGAATCATGAAATTGATCCGTTAGAGCCAGAGATGGTGGCGAACAGCCGATTCAGAGACCACTATGGGGACGAGCTCCTGCTCTCCCAGGATAATGATGAAACCCGCTGGAGAAACTATCTGTGGTATTATTATCGGTTTACCGAAATGGTGGATGTTGAAATTGGAAAGGTGTTAGACGCGCTGAAAGAGAAAGGTATGCACGAAAACACAATTATCGCCCTGAGCGCTGATCATGGTGATGGGATGGCCGAAAAAAAGTGGGCGGCCAAACTTTCCCTTTACGAGGGGCCGGCCAGGGTACCATTTGTGCTGTACTATAAAGACCAAATAAAAAAACAAGGAATGGATGACAGATTGGTGGTTTCTGGTGCTGATTTAGTACCTACTATTTTGGATTACCTGCCCGTTTCCAGCAGTCTGAAATTTGATGGGATAAGCAGAAAACCTTACATCGAATCCGGCCAATTTGATTCCGCAGATTTTGTAGTGACTGAGTTAGCTATTGATCCATTTGACAAAACACTCACCGGTAGGATGATCAGGAATTGGCGATATAAGTACAACTGCTATTCCGAGGGTGCCCGAAATGAAGAGCTTTTTGACATGGTGGAGGATCCACTGGAGCAAAATAATTTGGTCTCTGATCCTGGATATTTGGGGATAAAAAATAAAATGAAGGAGTCATTGGTTCGGAGACTCAAAGAGACCGATGACCCATTTGAAATCTGAATTTAAGATTCAAAAAAATCTTGACCTATGAAAATCAGAAAATCAATATCAATCCTTTTGACTTTCCTCATATGTATAAGTGGGATTCAATTATTCGGGCAAAGTTCCGATGATTATGAAACCCTAAAAGCTGGCTTTCTGAATCCACCTCAAGGTGCCCGTCCCAAAACCTACTACTGGTGGCTCAATGGGAATGTGGATACCGTCAGGGTAAAAGAAGAAATAGCTGCAATGAACAAAGCTGGTATCTCCGGTTTTGACATCTTTGAGATTGGAGTGCCAAATAGGGATACCATGGTGGCTCCAGGTCCGGCTTTCTTAAGTCAAGAGTCTTTACAAGCAATAAGGGTAGCCCTGGTTGAAGCGAAAAAGTATAACATGACCGCTGGGCTAAACCTGGCTAGTAGCTGGAATGCGGGTGGAGCATGGATCGCCCCGCAACATTCAGCCAAGTCGATATATTTTTCTAAAGTCCGGGTTAATGAAAATGCAGGTAAAAGAATAAAACTTCCATTTCCGGATATTTCTAAAAAAGATGCAAAAGGAAAAGACAGGGTTATTGAATATCAGCGCAATGGGAAACCTGTATTTTATGAAGAAGTAGCTGTTGTGGCTGTGCCAATCAAGAATGGGGAGCCGGTTCGAGACCCTTCAAAGTTTGTTGATCTATCTGATAATTTTGATTCGGACAAGGAAAGCCTGACATGGACTTTGTCCGGTGACTGGGAGATCCATCGATACATCTGTTCGAACTCAGGGGAACAATTAAAGTTGCCAAGTAAAAATTCTGTTGGTCCGATCATAGACCACTTTGATGCGGACGCTACCGAAGCTCATTTCACCTATATCATCAATAAGATAAAAGAAGTGATGGGTGATGATCTGCGAGAAACAGCATTGAAGAGTTTATACCTGGCCAGCTACGAGGCCACCGGATTCGTTTGGACTTTAACGCTACCCGAGGCATTCAAAGAAATTAACGGATATGACATCACGCCGTATCTTCCTGTTTTGTTTAATGAGGAGGCCTACAGTGAATCAATAGTCAATAGGTTTAAAAAAGATCATCAACGAACGCTCTCTGAACTGATGATTGAAAATTTTTATCGAAAGGGTAAAGCCATTGCCAATACTCACGGTCTGAAGATCAATTCAGAGTCAGGAGGTCCTGGTTTTCCACTTCATAACGTACCAGTCGAGCCATTAAAATCTCTGGGTGTGATGGACCTGCCTCGGGGTGAATTTTGGATCAACCATAATCGATTGAATGCAGATGGGATTGATATCCTTCGTGTTGTGAAAGAAGTATCATCAGCGTCTCATATTTATGGTAGGGGAATTGTGGAAGAAGAAGCATTCACTTCATTTCAACATTGGCAGGAAGGGCCCTTTGATATGAAGCCATCCGGGGACCGTGCTTTTGCTGAGGGGATGAACAGGGTAGTGATCCATGGATTCAGCCATAACCCGGCACAATATGGTTTCCCGGGAATTGTGTACCATGCTGGCACTCATTTCAACGATAAGCGGGCATGGTTCTCCAAGGTCAGACCCTTTACGGATTATTTAGCGAGGGTTTCTTATATACTTCAGCAAACCGATTTTTTTGCTGATGTCCTGTACTATTACGGCGACGCGGTACCCAATTATACAGGACATAAAAACAGTCGTTTTACAGTTGGTCCTGGATACGATTATGAGGTAGTTAACACAGAAATCCTTTTAAAGGCTACGGTTAAAAATGGGAAAATCGTATTACCTACCGGAGCAGCATTCAGTGTGCTGGCACTGGAAGGTGAAAAAGAGATCAACCCACATGTATTGAAGAAGATTGAAGAATTGCTTCGTGCTGGAGCAAAGATTGTAGGGACCAAACCTGGTGACGTTTCCCAAATGCCCGGAAAGACTCCTGACATGTCTGCCCTAATTGATAGACTATGGGGATCCGGACCTGCGAGGGTAAATGAAAAAGAATCTGTGGTGGTGCTGAATGATTTAGGGATTGGACCTGATATTGATTACCTGGACCTCACTGCTAACACACTGGATTTTGTGCACTACAACAAATCGGGTCTTGATTATTACTTCCTTAGAAATACTACGGATGAATGGGTGACACGGGAACTGGGCTTTAGGCAAAATGGGAAAGTACCTGAAATATGGGATCCTGTTTCCGGACAGGTAATTCCGGTCTCGGTTTATAGACAGGATGGCGATTATTTACGTCTGCCGATATCACTTCCTCCAAGGGGTTCAATGTTTGTGGTTTTGAGAGAAGGAAGCATACAGGCAAAATTTGAAAATCTGGTTAAATCTGGTTTGTATCCTCCTTTGATGACACACAGAGAGGATGGGTTGTTTTTGATGGAAGAAGGGGTGTTTAGGGCAACTAAGAATGGCAATGAGCTGACACTAACCAATTTCATCAAACGACAGAAATTGGATGGCGCATGGGAGGTGTTTTTTGACAAGGATTGGGGTGGGCCCGAAAAAGAAATATTTCCTGAGCTACAAAGCTGGACAGAATCCGAAACGGAAGGAATCAAATATTATTCCGGAAAAGCCATGTACAGGAAGACTTTCCAGTATGAGATCAATGCATCAGTGATGAAAGACCAGCGGTTATTGTTGGATCTTGGAGATTTGTCAAAAGTGGCTGAAGTATGGTTGAATGGTAAGTCATTGGGTATTACATGGGCAAAACCATTCCAGTTTGATGTGACAGACATCATAAAGCCGGGAGATAACCTACTCGAGATCGAAGTGGCCAATGTATGGTCAAACCGGATCTCTGGGGATCAACTGACAGATGGAAAGGACTACACCTTCACTAATGTCGAGATCACAGATATATTGGGACTGAATAAGATCGATGTCCCCTGGGCTGAAGTGCCATTGATCAAATCTGGGTTACTAGGGCCTGTGAAACTGATTACCATCATCCCTCATTAAGTGCTTAATCCATAATTCAAATACTGATGAAACATCAATACCTTTTGTCAATGCTCCTGGTAATGGTTGCTCTGTTATGGCAGTGTGAGCCGACCAAAACTGATGATATGCTTTCTGAGCTGAGAGCAGGGTTTAAAAACCCACCCGTTACAGCGCGAGCTAAAGTATATTGGTGGTGGCTCAATGGCTATGTGGATTCTGTGAGGCTTAAGACAGAACTAAAAGCCATTAAAGAAGCTGGACTTGGTGGCGTAGATATATTTGAGATTGGCGTCAGAAAAGCCAGCGACGAAAAGGGGATTATTCCAGCTGGCCCCCCCTTTATGGGAGATGAGTCTCTGCGAATGATCAAACTGGCCCTGGATGAAGCTAAGAAACTTGATTTGGAGGTCGGGATTGGGGTAGCCAGCAGCTGGAATGCAGGTGGTACCTGGGTAAAGCCGGAGCATGCAGCCAAAACTCTATATGCCTCTAAAAGTAAAATCCGCGGAGGCAAAGAGATAAAGCTGAAACTGTCATATCCGGAGATCACACCGGATAGAAATGGGAATCCCAGGCAAATAGAATATAAAACTAGTGGAAAGCCTGTTTACAGTGAAGAAATAGCTGTGGTGGCAGTTCCCGCGGGTGCAAAACAATTGTCAGATACTTCACAAATTCATGACCTGACTTCCCATTTTAGTACTGAGTCTGAAATACTAACGTGGAATGCACCAATTGGTGAATGGGAGATTTACCGGTACATATGCTCCAATTCCGGGGAGCAGTTGATTGTGCCATCACCTAATTCAGCAGGACCCATTATTGACCATTTTGATTCTTCAGCAACACGTATGCACATGATGCATTTCATTAATAAGCTAAAACCATTGGTTGGAGCGTTTGAAGATAGTGCGCTGAAAAACCTTTACCTGGCGAGCTATGAAGCCAAGGAGTTTGCCTGGACCCCAACATTGCCCAAGATGTTCACTAAACTGCATGGTTATTCCATTCATAAATTCCTCCCTGCAATTTTTAATGATCAACTATATAACCGGGAAATAAACAATGCTTTTCAATTTGATTTCAGAAAAACCTTTTCTGAGTTAATGATTCAGAATCATTACGCTAAATCAAAAGAGATTTGTAATGCCCATGGATTGAAAATCATTTCAGAATCTGGCGGCCCGGGTCATATGCATCACATTCCTGTAGAGACCTTGAAGGCGCTGGGGGCATTGGATGTGCCACGAGGTGAATTCTGGTACAACCGGGAATATTTCAAAGAAGACAGCATCGTAGATTATATCTGGTTGGTAAAGGAAATTGCTGCTGCTTCACACATCTATCGGCGGGGTATTGTGGAAGAAGAAGCTTTTACCAGCTACTGGGACTGGCAGGAAAGCCCTAAAGATTTAAAGATTATTGCAGATCGGGCATTTTGTGAAGGGATGAACCGATTGGTAATTCATGGGTTCACTCATAATCCGTCTGAATTTGGATACCCGGGGATAGTTTATCTGGCAGGTACTCATTACAATGACAAACGTGCGTGGTGGCCCATGGCAAAAGCTTTTAATGATTACCTGGCACGAAATTCTTTTGTTCTCCAGGAAGCAANTTTCATCGCCGACGTACTTTATTACTATGGAGACGATGTTCCCAATCTTGTGCCACCAAAAAATACAAGGTTTACTGCTGGTCGCGGTTATGATTATGAAGTCATCAATACTGAAAAATTGCAGGAATTGATTGTCGAAAATGGTCTGGTGGTTTTGCCTGGTGTTGGGAAATACAAGGTTTTGGCTCTTGGAGAAAATCCTGAGATGAGTCCTATTGCCATAAAGAAAGTGAAAGCTCTTGCTGAATCCGGAGCTGTGATTGTAGGAGGGAAACCAGTCAAAGCAAACGGGCTAGCTAATCAGCCGCGGTCGACAAACCAAATTGTTGAGATGGCCAATGCCTTATGGGCTGGATCCTCCTCTGATAAAATAAGGATGGATCAGTCACCTGAAGAAACGTTGAGAAGTCTGGGAGTAATTCAGGATTTTGGCTATCCTGGGCAAGAAAAAGGACTATTGGATTATATTCATTACGCAAAGGATGATACTGATTTTTACCTGATCCGGAATACAACAGATGACTGGGTGTCCGAAAAGTTATCATTTCGCCAGTCTGACAAACAACCTGAATTGTGGGACCCAAAAACCGGTGATATGATTCGTATTCCTACATACCATGAAGTAGACGGGCAAACCAATTTTCCTCTTTCCATCCCTCCTTTTGGGAGCTATTTTGTAGTCTTTACCACTGAACCTGCAAAGACAAAAAGCGATTCGAATATGAATGATCTGGTATATTCAACGCACGGTTTTTATTCCAGGTCTTCGTTAGATAGAAAAAGCTCCATTCAATTGGAAGGTGATTGGCGGGTGTCATTTAGCGAAGACTGGGGAGCACCGGCTGAGGTGAATTTTCCTGATCTTATATCCTGGACAGAGTCTGGTCTGATGGGTATACAATACTATTCAGGTATAGGCATCTACACTAAAGAGTTTGAATTTCATCGGAAATTGAATGACAAAGAAAGAATTTACCTGGATCTGGGTGATCTTGATGAGTTGGCGGATATTGTTCTCAATGGACAATCTTTAGGCATTGTTTGGTCTAAACCGTATCGAGTCGATGTCACAGAAAGTATCAAAATGGGTAAGAATACTTTAGATGTGAGCGTAGCGAATACCTGGTCCAACAGGCTGACAGGAGACGCCATTACAGGTGAGCAATATACAAATACCAATATTACCAATGCCAACAAGAATTTGACACCCTGGAGTGATCTGCCTTTGAAGAAGTCAGGGCTCTACGGTCCGGTACAACTGGAAATCTTTGAGATGAAAGAGTAACCAGGCTTTACATTCCAATTCTCTAAAGTTTTGGTTTTATATTAGGTAAAGGGTAATATTACCTAGCAGATAGTACCCAAAAATGTGAATTTGGAAAAGGAGCGGCTCAAGCGGTTGGTAAGATTAATGTCAGGTGGTGATGCCCAGGCATTCAGGGAATTTTTTGATCTGCTGTATCCTCGATTTTACAGGTTTGCATTCTATTATGTGAAATCTGATATTCTGAGTGAAGAGATCGTTTCGGATGTGTTTATGAAGCTCTGGAACAACCGGGAAAAGCTTCATGAGATAGAGCAACTTGATCTCTACTTTTTCCGGGCGGTGAAAAATCAGGCCCTCACTTACATCAAAAAGGAATCAAAACATTTGCTGGTCTATTCAGATGAATACTCTTCGAAGCTTGAGTATGTGGAGCCCGAAAATCTATTGATTGCCAAAGAGCTTTCCAGGAAAATTGAAGAGGCGATCTGCGAGCTGCCAGACAAATGTGAAATCATATTCAGGCTGGTCCGAGAAGATGGTTTTTCTTATAAGAAGGCAGCAGAGCTGCTGGATATCACGCCGAAAACAGTTGAAAATCAGATCTCTATTGCTACTAAAAAAATAAAAGAAGCTTTGGATGGATATTATAGCCAACCTAAAGCGGAACGCAAGATCATCTCCTTCTTCAACTTCCTCTTTTTTTAAAAATATTTCAAAAAATCACCTGATCGTTTGGGGGTAATTGCCAAATTCTGAGTTTATGTAGGGTAACAAGGATTTTACGGCAAACCGAATGACCGATTATTTACAACTAATAGCCAAAAAGCTAGCTGGCGAGATCAATGACTTTGAAGAAAGAGCCCTCGATGACTGGGTCAAAGATTCTAAAGAGAATGAGCTGGCTTATCGTCGGTTTGAGGAATTTTGGACCAAGGGCAAGTATACTTTAAAAGTGAATGGTCAGGATGATGCTTTCAGAAAACTGACTAAAAAGATTGGCATCCCCTATCAGGAGGTACCAGACAAAAAGAAATCAAATACAGGTATTTGGTTAAGAGTAGCTGCTTCAATTACCATCCTTATGATTTCAGGGCTAAGCTGGTTTTACTTTATAAATCAGTCAGATAGTCCTGTTGCAGAAGTCCGGGAAGAGANCATGATCGTCAAGAGCAACCCTCGCGGTCAGAAATCACAGGTCACATTGCCTGACGGGACCACGGTTAAGCTAAATGCGGAAAGCTATATCGAGTATTCAAGAGACTTCCGGAATGAACGCTTTGTTAAACTGGTTGGTGAGGCTTTTTTTGATGTGGTCCGGGATACACTTCATCCTTTCAAAGTGGTCAGCGGAGATATCCAGGTAATGGTACTGGGCACTTCATTCAATGTGCAGGCTTTTCCATTTGAAGAGACCATGTCAGTAGCTGTGGCTACAGGAAAAGTTCAGGTTGAGAAGAAACATCATCACAATGGAGAGCAAACAAGTTTACTGTTGCCTAGTGAGATGCTCTCCATTGATCATAAGACAGGAGAATTTAAGAAGCGTCAATTCGATCCGGACCAGGTGCTGGCGTGGCGAGACGGGGTGCTGACTTTTGAAAAAGCCTCCTTTGAAGAAATTAGTAAACGGCTCGAGCGCTGGTATGGTGTGGACATTGTGGTGAAACGAAAGACCCCCATATCAGATGGATTTACAGGACGATATGAAAATCCTACCCTCGAAACAGTGCTGAAAGGAATGAGTTTCTCCTCCGATTTCAGCTTTAAGATAAATGGAGATACAGTATTGATAAACTAACCCAGAAATGATGCACAATTCAAGTTAATCACAAATAAAAAAGGGCCTAACTATTCGAGAATGTTTGGACGACCTCCTGGAATAGCATAGACCCAAAGTCCCAAGTAATGTTAACCTAAGACCAATTAAAATTATGAATTCAAAACTACTAAGACAACTGGTCATTATGTCCAGACATCTATTACTTATTTATTTGTTGCATGGCGTCCTCTCCTGTGTACTGGTGGCTTCAGATCTGAATGCACAGCTCAAGGAAAAAAGCATTGACGAAATCTACATGTCCTTGCAGGTAAAAAACATGACGCTCAACAAGGCATTTGACAGGATAAGCCAGCAAACAGGATTTTCGTTTGCTTTCAATGAGAAAATGGTAGACCTCAAAGAGCGAATTGATATTGATGTAACCAATGCCTCCCTGGGCGATGTGCTGCGGGAGATTTCCAAATCATCCAATCTCCGGTTTAAGCGGGTGAATGATAACATTCATGTCGGTGTAGCCAATGAGGAAGTTTCAAAACCTATAGAGGAGATCCTGGATTATGCCCAGCGATCAATATCCGGAAAAGTAGTTTCCGCTGAAGACGGTAGTGAATTACCCGGAGTGAGTGTAACCATTAAAGGCACCACAAGCGGTACGGTTACTGATATCGATGGTCGCTACTCCCTGAATGCTCCGGAGGGATCTGTTTTGATTTTTAGTTTCGTAGGTTTCGCAACCAATGAAGTTACTGTAGGAAACCAATTTGAGATCAATATTACGATGGACACCGATGTCCAAACTCTTGAAGAGCTCGTCGTGGTGGGCTATGGCACTGTGAAGAAGAGTGATCTAACAGGGTCTGTAGCTAGTGTAAAATCCAAAGACATCAACTCATTTCCTACCACCAACATGATCCAGGCACTTTCCGGAAGGACCACTGGTGTGCAGGTATTACAAACGACTGGTGCACCAGGAGCTGGGATCAGTGTTCGGATCAGAGGTACCAACTCTATCCAGGGAGGAAATGAGCCCCTGTATGTTATAGATGGATTTCCTTACTCAGGTAATCCCACCAACATCAACAACTCAGATATCGAAAGCATTGAGATACTGAAAGATGCCTCTGCTACTGCCATTTATGGATCCAGGGGAGCAAATGGTGTTGTGATCATTACCACCAAGCAAGGATCAGCTGGTAAAACAGTCGTAGACTTTGAGTCCAGCTACAGTGTTCAGAAGCTAAGGAAAAAGCTTGATTTGATGAATGGTATGGAGTATGCCACCATGGCCAATGTGCAGGCTGCAAATGATAATCTTGCACCATACTTTACCCAGGCAGAAATTGATGCCTTTGGCGAAGGTACTGATTGGCAGGATGTGGTTTTCCAGGAAGCTCCTATCTGGTCATCCTCGCTGAATGTGAGTGGTGGCAATGAAAAAACGAAGTTTTCGATAGGTGGAAGCTACTTTGGGCAAGATGGTATTGTAAGAGGAAGTGATTATGATCGTTATACACTCAGGACCAATATTTCACATGATGTATCTGATAAATTTAGTATTGCACTTGCCAATACAGCTACCTATCTGAAAACGGAGAGAAGAGATAGCAACGGAGGTTCCAGAGGAGGATCCATGATCAATGCTGCTGTTGGTGCTGCTCCTATCTCTAATCCTTACAATACAGATGGTACTTACAACGTGTTAGCACAAGAGTTCCCATTTGTTCCAGTTGACATCATCAACCCGCTTAATTTCATCTATGAGCAGACTGACGTAATCAAAGCAAACGTGCTCTTAACGAATCTGGCATTTCAGTATAAACCAATTGAGGAGCTAACCATCAAAATATCTGGTGGTATTGAAAATAGAGATGATCGAAGGGATAGGTATACAACCAGGAATTTCATCAATTCTGAAGGAAGTGCTTCAGTAAGTACCTCGCAGTTTAGAAGTTTACTGAGTGAAAATACGATCAGTTACAACAAGACTTTCGGTGGTATTCATAGCGTTTCAGCCTTAGCTGGGTTTACCTTCCAGGACTTTACGAGTACTTCATTAGGAGCTAGTGGTCAGGGATTTTTGAGCGATGTATTTGAGACACATGACCTGAGTGCTGCAGCTACTCAAGGCGTAGCGGGAACCGGTTATTCAAATTCTTCAATCCTTTCTTACCTGGGGCGACTTAACTATGGACTTAATGAGAAATATCTGTTCACCGTAAGTTTCAGGGCTGATGGATCTTCGCGATATAGTGAAGGAAACAAATGGGGGTATTTCCCTTCCGGAGCATTTGCATGGAGACTCTACGAGGAAGATTTTTTCACAGCTGACAATATTTTTTCAGATTTAAAACTGAGAACAAGCTGGGGATTGACGGGAAGTCAGGCCATTGGAGCCTACTCCACTTTGAATTTGCTTTCATCAGGGTTGGTTGTGCTGGATGATGCATTGTACAACTATTTTGCGCCGTCAAGCAGGCTTCCTGGAGAGCTCAAATGGGAGACCACTGAGCAGATCGACTTTGGAGTTGATTTTGGTTTCCTAAATAACAGAATTCAGGTTACTGCTGACTATTATATCAAAAATACCAGGGACCTCCTGAATACTGTAATCCTTCCATCCTCAACTGGATATGTTTCCACCATTAGAAATGTAGGGGAAGTGCAAAATAAGGGACTTGAACTGGGCGTGGATGCAAAAATCCTGACCGGGGAGTTCAAATGGAATATGAATGCCAATATTTCATTCAACAGGAATGAGGTGATCAAGCTACAGGATGGTGAAGACATCTACGGGGGTCGTGTTTCGGTGTTAGCAGTCAATGATGATGCTACCATCTTAAGAGAAGGAAGACCCATCGGACAATTCTACGGATATGTAGAAGATGGGTATGATAGCGAAGGTCAGATAGTACTTAAAGATTTCAATGAGGATGGTTCTACCACAGCTGAAGACAAAACGTATATCGGTGACCCCAATCCGGACTTTATCTATGGGATCAATTCTAACATGTCCTGTAAGAATTTTGAGTTGACCTTGTTCTTCCAGGGCACATATGGCAATGACATCTATAATGTGAGCTCGATCCCAACAACGATTGATTATGGGCAGGGGCTAAACATGCCGCGGGAAGTATACCTGGATTACTGGACTCCGGAAAATCCTGACGCCAAATATCCAAAAATAAGCAGGAGCACTTCAGCCTATAATTCAGATCGTTGGATCGAAGATGGATCATTCCTCAGATTGAGGAATATTGAATTAGCGTATAATTTCTCTGTTGAGCGCTTTGAATGGCTGGAAAATGCACAGCTTTATTTCAGTGGCCAAAACCTGTTAACCCTAACCAAATATTCCTGGTGGGATCCTGAGGTGAATTCGAGGGGAGCCGATACAAGAGGATTTGATCATTTTACTTATCCCATCGCCAGGTCATTTACTGTAGGCTTTAGGCTTGGCTTTTAATCAAGATATCATTCACACATTAAATATTAATGGAAATGAAAAAGGAATATAAAATAATGAAGGGATTATCCCTGACTGCTAAATACTTCATAGGATTGACATTGATCTTCGCTTTTACTTCCTGCGAAGACCTGTTGAATGAGGAACCGAAGACGGTGGCAACAAGTCAGTTTTACAAGACCCCGGAAGAAATGGAAGCTGGAGTCTTTGCCATCTACAGTGCCCTGGGCGGCAACACGCGAGCCGAACAATATGCCGTGTTGGACTATCACTCGGAATTTGTTTACGGAAGGGGTAGCCGATCCAATTACAATGATTTTGCTGGGTTCAACAGTGGGAATATTAATGTGGCCGGTGGTCGCTGGAATATGCTTTATTCCGGCATTAGAAACGCGAACATTATTTTGGCCAATGCTGCAAATGCTACTGATATCGATCCAGCTGACCTGGATGCATTTGTTGGTGAGGCTAAATTTCTAAGAGCATGGGCCTATTTTGATCTCGTGAGAAACTGGGCGGGCGTACCACTCAGAACAGATCTCAATATGGATGAACGGGATATTCCTAAAAGCTCTGTAAGTGAAGTGTACGACCTGATCCTGGATGATCTTTTGGATGCAGAAAGCGCTTTACCAGCGGATGCAGCCAATGTTGGTCGGGCCACGAGCTATGCAGCAAAAACGCTGTTGGCTGATGTTTACCTGACACTGGGTATGTATGCAGAAGCCAGGGACAAGGCTGATGAAGTGATTTCATCCAACAAATACAACCTGGTGCCAGTATCCACTTTTGAAGACTTTCAATGGGATATATTTGGTCCTACGATCGTTACTTCTTCCGAAGAGATCTTTTCAATCAAATGCACAAGGCTGGATGGTTTTGGCAACTGGACTTTGTTCATCACTAATCATCCCAGCACAGGAAATTTCAATTTTGGCGGTGCTTATGCCTCATACAGCGATGCCACCAATCAATTCTATATCAATTGGGATGACAACGACATCAGAAAAGCGCTATGGGATCAAATTGATTTTGGCTTGGGGCCAAANACGCTTGTCAGTAAAAAATTCATTGACCCTGAGGCGGCAAGCAGGACTGGGGCCGGAAATGACATTCCTGTCTACAGATACCCCGATGCCCTGTTGATCTACGCTGAAGCCGCAAGCCAGGCAGCCAATGGTCCAACGGCAGACGCCATGGAAGCGCTTAACAAAGTCCATCGAAGAGCTTATGGCCATGATCCCAATTCACCTTCTCCGGATGATTATTTGTTGGCAGATTATGATGTGGATAGTTTCCTGGATTTGGTACTGACAGAAAGGGCTTATGAATTTCAAATGGAAGGAAAGCGGTGGCTGGACCTGAAGCGTACTGGAAAAGCTGCTCAGACCATCCAGGCTATTCGTGGAATTACTATTGCAGATTCACACTATTTGTGGCCGATACCGACAAATGAAATTGAATTGAACAAATCATTTTCTGCAACAGACCAGAATCCGGGTTATTAAAATTATATTCATGAGGGCATTTCTTTCATAAACGTCATGCAGAACGCAGTACAGATGATGCTTTTGAAATGCCCTCTTTTTATTCATAGATAAATGGAGAGAATAGAACGAAGAAAAGTTTTAAAGTCATTGGGGGCCGTTTCCCTGGGATTGGCTGCCACATCACTGGCAAAAGGAGATGTACTGGAATACCCCAAAGCAACACAAAAGAAATCGATCCAGGCTGACATTCTGATTGTTGGTGGGGGTACTGCGGGAGTTATTGCAGCAATTCAGGCGGGAAGGACCGGAAGCAGAACCGTATTAGTGGAGAGCGGGAGCCAGCTTGGCGGGACCACAACTACTGGGGGAGTATCTTTTCCCGGGATATTTCACGCATGGGGAAAGCAGATCATTGGTGGTATTGGCTGGGAACTTGTGATGGATGCTGTTCGGCTAAATGATGACATTTTACCTAACTTTTCTATCATCCCAAACAACAAGACGATCAGACACTGGCGCCATCAGGTTACTGTAAATGGCGCTTTGTATGCCATGCTGGCGGAAGAAAAGTGTGTGGAAGCTGGAGTGGATATCCACTATTACGAAACACCAACAGAAATATCATTTAAGAAAGGAAAATGGACTGTAAAAACAGTTGGTAAAGGCGTACAAAATGAGATAATCTGTAAGCAGATCATCGATTGCTCGGGGAATGCTGCTGCAGCTTCTTTAGCCGGATTTCCGCTATTGAGGGAGGAAGATACTCAGCCGGGTTCATTTATTTACCGAATAGGAGGCTATGATTTTGATTCGCTCGATCTGGATAAAATCCCGAAGGAGTATCACGGTACGCTGAGAAATAATATGATCATCAATAAAGGGGAAAAGGTGGAATCTTCTGTCAATAATTTCCCTGCCACAGTTCCTTATGGATACGTCTATGTTCACGGTGCGGATTCTTCCACGGCAGAATTGCACACTAAAGCGAATATAGAAGGACGAACAGCTCTATTGGAGCGTTTACGAACACTCAGGACATTCCCTGGATGTGAAAAGTTGAAGATTCTGGATGCCCAGACAGAAACTGCCGTCAGGGAAACCTACCGGATTGATGGATTATACAAGGTCACAAGAGATGACTATGTAGAAGGAAAAGTCTTTGATGACTCGCTTTCGTATTCTTTTTACCCCATCGATTTGCATCGCAATGGAAAGTCCATCTACCAGGAGTTTCTGAAAGAAGATGTCGTAGCGACAGTTCCCTTGAGAGCTTTGATTCCTAAGAACAGTCAGAATTTTTTGGTGGCAGGGCGTTGTCTCAGTAGCGATAGATTGGCCAATTCAGCACTCAGGGTACAGGCCTCCTGCATGGGCATGGGTCAGGCTGCTGCCTTAGCCGCATTTTTAGCCAATAAATATGATGTGACACCAGCTGAGGTTCCTTTGCCGGAATTGAAAAACATGCTCAAGGAGTATGGTGCGATCGTCCCGGGATGATCATTTTTGATAATTTGCTGATATGATCATTTGGATTGGGAGGATGCTGATCGGTATGGTGATGATTTTGCATGGACAGGGTCAGGATGATATTGGCTATTTTCAATCTTCCACCATCACGCTGCCGGGTAATACAGATTTAGTAGAAAGAGTAATCTATGATAGCCTCCTGGATCAGCAGATATATCAGGTATCAACCAGCCATGGTATACCAATGCATTATTATATGCAGTTAAATACCGGGGTCTGCTTCGACAATCAATGCAGACCCCTCAGTATTTTAGTCTACTGGAATATCACCGGCAGATATCTTGGTTTCAAACTTGAGGACGGAGAATTTCTCAGCAAATATGACCACGAACCATTTTCGGTAGACGAATATAAAAAGCTGCATCAATTACTGGCGGATCCATTTCTTCCTTTGGGTGAATATACTTTTGAAGAGCTTGTGCGGGATACAACAACGATGGAATCACCCGTGGATGGAGTATCCGGAGCAACCTCTGAGGATGTATTGGACTATATCGTACCAGGAGCTGCCTACACGACTTATAAGTTGTGGAATGTAGTCTATGGACCAATTCAACAGCAGGTAATCCAGCAGACAGAGAAACAGCTTGATGCTGAGTTGTTCAATAAAATTCTTGAAAGCACCGATCAAAGCGACATCACCTGGGCGCTGGAAAGAGTTGCATTGATAAAAGAACTGGATGAACAAACGATCAATCTGATTGCAGATATAATTGTTGAAGGTGAGTATTTCCTGGCCTACCTGGCATTGAGATCTTTGAGTCAAGAGCAATTGGATATGGATCACTTGCAAAAGCAATTAATCAGATCGCTGAGTAAAGCAGACCAGGGAGTAATCGACCTGATCCTAGAGCGGTTGATGCATGCCAATACTTTAGGAAATCGCACCATTGATGAGTCTTTTAGCCAGATTAAGTCTCTTAACAATACACAATTATTAAGTCTCCTGGAGCTATATGCACATCATCAGATCAGTGATCAGCGCTTGTGCCCAATATTGGAGGAGTCAATGGCCAGTCAGAATGCTTTCGTCAAAAACCAGGTGCTGAAGTATTATGACAAGCTTTCGTGTAAATAAACATTTACTGTTTTAGGCAAGTAAATTTTCAAGATCTTTTTTTAAGTTCTCGTAAATACGTAAATTACGTTACGTAAATTACGTTACGCAAGGTATGAAATGAGAAAGCCAGCAAATCCGTTTGTGCTATCTGGGTACCATAGCCCTGGTTATTTCTGTGATCGAGAAGAGGAATTGAAGTGGTTATTTGATCAATTTGATAATGAACGGAATTCTGTCATCTACTCAAGGCGCAGAATGGGCAAGACCGCCTTAATCAATCATTTTTTCCATCATCTTGAAAAGAGGAAAAGTGGTCAGGGGGTATTTCTGGATTTGTTAGGGACCACAAACATTTCTGAAGCAAACCGTAAAATTGCGGGTGCTATTGTTCAAAAATTTGGGAATCCCCAAAAGGGAATAGGTGCAAAATTTGCCCGATTGATGGGTGCTATTGGTGCTAAAGTTGGCCTGGACCCTGTTACTGGGGCTCCTGAAATTTCTATTGGACTGCAACAAAAGGAAGAGATTCCCCATTCCCTGGAAGCTATTGGGAGATATCTTTCTGATGAAAAGAAACCCATAGTGATTTGCGTAGATGAATTTCAACAGATAGTCAATTATCCGGAAAAAAATGTTGAGGCAACTTTTAGAGCCTGGACACAATCCTTCCCCATGATCCGGTTCATATTTAGCGGAAGTCACAGGCAAATGATGATTTCAATGTTTAGTGAAGCATCACGGCCATTTTATCGCAGCGCTCAGCTCCTGCATCTTGATCCAATTGAGGCAAATGCTTATCGGGAATTCATCATTAGCTTTTTTAAAAGGAACAAGCAGGTCATATCAGATGATCACATTAAAAGCATTTTTGATTGGACACGTATGCAGACCTATTATGTACAGCTGGTTTGCAATAAGCTTTACGGAAGAGGAACAACAATTGATTGGGATACAATCGAAGATGTTTTTCACGAGATAGTCCAACAGGAAGTGCCCTTGTTTTCATCAATGCAGCAATTATTTACGAGTTTTCAATGGAAGCTCTTAAGGGCAATTGCCCGAGAGGAATATGTTGCTAATCCATTATCCAAAGATTTCATAGGAAAGCACCATTTAGGGGCTGCGAGTTCAGTAAGCACAGCACTCAATAATTTTTTGGAGAAAGATTTTGTCTTGAAAGAGCATGATGAATATACGATACAGGATACCTTGTTTATGCGTTACATTCAACAACTCTAATCAATTCTTTTTATCTTCAACATATGAAATTCATACCTCTTGCGATTTTCTCAATATTTATCCTCGCTTCATGCGCTGATAGCCAAAGCCCAGGGAAACAGATATTAGGAAAATGGAATATGGAAAAGGTAATGGAAGGAGATAAGAATGTCTCTCAAATTCACAATCCTGAAGGGAACAGATGGATCAAGTTCAATAGAAATGGATCCTTTGAGACTGGAGGAGATCCTTTTGGCTATAATGATGGTAACTGGAAACTGGACGATCAGCTTGTTTTATTCCTGGATAGCCGGGAGGAAAATGATGATAGTGAGTGGAGATTATCGATAGCGGGAGATCAGATGACCTGGACTGGGATCGGCACGCCCAGACAAGAGAGCTTTAAACTTGTACATGTAAGAGTTCAGCAGGAATAGATAGCTAATCTATATATTCCACCAGTAAGTCAGCTTCACTACGAGCGACCTGTTTTTCACATTGATGGGCGCGGGGAAATAATTGTCGCTGTATACAATGAAGAGGTCCGAAGCCGGTGCATAACGCCACTGCAGTCTTGAGTTGATATTGATATTGTCGATCTGCTCATTGTACTGCGCAAAAGTGGTGAGATACAGGTTATTGGTAAAGGTGAGATCGAGCCTTGGTCCAACCAGCCAAAAATCCGATGTGCCCCATGGATCCATCATATTGATCTTGTTGTAGCTGGACATCATTGAGAAGTTTACATAGGGTTGAAAACGGTACCCGATGTCAGTAGTAAGGTTCAAACGGGTGCCATCCTGGTAATAACCTCCGTAGCGGGTCTCAAAACCGTAGGTAAATAAACTCTGAGGCTTCGAGGTGAAATTGGTTCCCCAGGATGTCCAGGTGTTCTGACTTCCGGTAGGCAGCTCCTGGTTTCCGGAGTTCGTAGGATCGAATGGGAATTGTAGCTCCACAAAGTCGTAAGCCGTCCAGGCTGAAAAAGTATGTTGTCTTTTGGTTCTGAAATTATATGCGAAAATGAACAACTTATCTGTCA
>JAHCMM010000125.1 GCA_019192515.1 Cyclobacteriaceae bacterium SS2 | reverse complement strand
CTGAAGAATAAATAAAATTAGTGCGGATGTCCAAGGAATTTAAAGTAGGTCTGATTGCCCTCGTGGCTGGAGT
The DNA here is from genome assembly GCA_019192515.1 of Cyclobacteriaceae bacterium SS2. GTDB lineage: Bacteria > Bacteroidota > Bacteroidia > Cytophagales > Cyclobacteriaceae > UBA7330. The sequence continues at coordinate 39,008 of JAHCMM010000125.1, read as the reverse complement.
CTTATTGTACTATGGTTTTAATTTTTTGAAAGGGATTGATTTTTTTGATCCTACCAATAAATATTATGCTATATATGACAATGTAGATGGATTGCACGAAGGAAATGGAGTGATCATCAATGGATATGCTGTGGGTAGGGTGACACAGATAGATTTGATGGAAAATCAGGAAAATATTCTTGTTCAATTTAGCATAAAAGAAAATATCCAGTTAAACGATTCCTCTATTGCAGCACTGACAAATACTGATTTCCTGGGCACAAAAGGTATTGTCATCACCATTGGTACAAGTAATGTTTTAGTTGAACCCGGGGATACACTTATCTCTTACAGGGATAAGGGACTTGAAGAGATTCTGGCTACCGCTACTCCTGTGGCGAACAACCTCAATGTTACCATTACCCGTATCAATGAAATACTAGTGGGATTAAAAGGAAGTGGTGAGAAAATCAATACCACTTTGGATGACCTGCACCGCACCTTCCTGAATGTAAACAGGATCATGATCAACAATGAAAGTAACATTGAGCAAATTGCTACTGCCACCAAGTCGTTGATTAGAAACCTGAATCAAAAGATAGAAAGGCTCGGTCCGGTAATCAAAAAGACCGATGGCGTTTTAGATACACTCAATTCACTGGAGCTGGCTCAGACATTGTCACATATTGATTCCGTGATGATCACGCTCAACCAGACATTACAGCTGATGAAAAGTGAAAACAGTTCGCTTGGAAAGTTGCTGTACACTGATTCACTTTATCAGAATGTCAACACTACAATGGAGGATCTCCAGGGTTTGGTGCACCATTTCCGCAACTATCCCAAGGATTTCGTAAAACCTTTAGGACGAAAGCATAAAAACCTGAAGGGGGTTGATGAGAAAGAAGAATAGAGGAATTAAGTTTAACGCTGAATTCATTATTCTATAATATTCATCAAAAGAATTTGGAATCTATCGCTCCAAATTCTTAAATTCAAAATTGTCTTGATAAAGGAAACTGAATTAAAAGCTTTGGTGAGTTTGCTGGAAGATGAGGACGATGAAGTCGTATCTCATGTAGAGACCAAACTCATGGAGATAGGTACCGGAATTATCCCTTTTCTGGAGCAGGAATGGGAGAGTAATTTCAACCCACTTATCCAGCGAAGAATTGAAGACATGATCCATGGTCTGCAATTTGAGTTGGTACAGGAGCGCCTTCTTGCCTGGAAAGAAACACCTGATAATGACTTGCTTGAAGGATTATGGCTGGTAGCCACATATCAATATCCGGATTTAGACTATTCTGATCTGAAGATAGAGATAGAGCAGCTTTATCATGAGATATGGCGCGAATTTAAAACTGACTATGCTCCGCTTGACCAGGTGAGGATTGTCAATAATATGCTTTTCAATAAGCTGAAATTCAGGGCCAATACCAAGAATTTTCATTCTCCTGCCAATAGCATGATCAATGCGGTATTGGAATCGAAAAAGGGCAACCCAATCACACTTTGCACCATTTATATGATCATTGCCCAGAAGCTAGGCATGCCAATCTACGGGGTAAACCTGCCCAACCTTTTTATCCTGACCTATCAAAGTGATGGAATGAGCTTTTATATCAACGCCTTCAACAGAGGCTTGATATTTAGCAAGGAGGACATTGATCATTACCTTGAACACCTAAATATTCCACCCCAGGAATTATTTTATGAGCCCTGCACAAATGAGGATATCATTCTTAGGTGCTTGAGAAACCTGGTGGTTTCATTTGAGAAGTTGGGAGACTATCACAAGTCGGATGAAATCAAGCTCATTCTCAAAAAGCTGGATGATCAGTATACGGGTTTCGAATGATCAATCCCTGATCTGGGGGTTGATCCATAAATGACTGAACCAGTACCATTTGTTTTCCTGATCCTGCACCGTAAACGTATAGAGTGTTCTTCTTCTGTTTTCAATGCTTTTGTCCGGCCTGGCAATGATGGCATATTCACCAGGACCTTTTTCTTTGATGGAGAGATCACAGGCACCACCCTGAATAAAACATTGCATTTCATTTAGCCTCAGATTATTATTTTGAATTGAAAAGTCAAGAGACGGTGTAAAATTGTCTGAAAGGACATGCTCACTAGTAGTGCCATTTACCTTAAGGGGTAATGCATTTGATTTCAATTTGAATCCGCTAATATCGCTAAACCCGGAAGCCATGGGAAAACGGGGACAAGCCATCAAATCCGTATCATTATCGATCACTCCTGAGTTTTGGGCCAATCCCGCAATAAACCCGGCATTGCGTACAATTTCTTTCATTTTATCATCAAATTCTCCATATGGGTAGGCAAATACCTTTGGCGTTATGCCCATGTTTTTCTCAATCAGGTCCTGGCATTGGTTGATTTCCGATTCGAACCGATCGTATCTTTCATGCTCCTGAATGTTGAGAAAAAAAGCATGCGAATGGGTGTGGTTCCCAATTTCAATACCACGTTTCCGGGCATCCTTCAGGTCGTTCCAGTCCATATAGCTGCTACCGCCAACAGTCTCAGTATTGATAAATAGGGTGGCAGGAAACCCATAGGATTCCAGCAGGGGTAAGCCATTCTCATAAAAACTTTTAAATCCATCGTCAATCGTGATGACTGCTACTTTCCCGGCAGGCTGATCATCTTTTAAATAGCTGATGGCGTCACTCATTGACATCACTATAAATCCGGCATCTTTTAAATATTTCAGATGGGCTTTGAAATCTTCCAGCGGTACATTGGTAGATGGGTATCTGTTATCTCCAAAGCGGTGATAGATAAAACAATTGATTCTTTTGTCAGGATTGAGAATAGGGTTTTGAATTGACTCATCCGAAGATTCCGTGAGGCCAGAATTACCGGTTTTCTGTCCGCAGGCTAAGGATAATGTCAACACTATGATGGAAAGCTGCTTTATCATTCCTGTGCGGGTGGAACATATTGTGTGTCCAGGATAAAGTGGTCGTATCGTTGGAAATTGTTCTGATTGATAATAGTCATGAGTTGGCCTACATATTCACTTCCTCTTTCAGAATAGCTCCTTAGATGTGGAAGGATTTTATTTATGTCACTGGTTTCATAGCTAGCCACCCTGAAATTGCGATAAGCTCTTGCTCTTGCTAGTGTTTCAAAGTAATCCATAACAGAACCAGAGATATCTTCATACATTCTCAGGTGTACATTCACACTTTTTATTTTAGAAGCTATCCTTGGGCGATTCGGGTTGTATGACCATATGCCAAACAGGTTATTGGCCTCACTGAAAAACCTGGAAGTGCCCCAACCACTTTCGACCACGGCCTGTGCCAACGCTATACTGGTAGGGTGGGTATGCATTCTAATGATAAGGTCGAAGGGGCTGTCTGCATTGAATCGGTCCAGCTGAGTTTGGTAAAACAGGCTGTCTTCTCCATTCCAATTATTTGATAAAACAAGATCCTTTACTTTTCTTAAATCTTCACGGATTCGATGTTTTACAATTAGAATAGCCGGCAAAACCACAGCAATAAACTTTTCCTTGTTTTCCTGCACAGTGAGTGTGTCAAAGCCACCAACATTATGGTAGAGGAAGGGTTTTACAAGGCTGTCTGTTATGGGTTCAATATCCTCAAGACTGGAAATTTCCAGCAATATAGGTTCAAAGACCTTGTCTTCTTCTTCCTCTTTGCAACCCGCTATGCAAGTAGCAAAGAAGACTGAAACCAGTATTAACCTGAGGATAGGCCGGGGCAGACCTGTCATCTCAACAATTAACCTAAAACAATATCCTTCTGTGCAAATGGCTGCGAATAAACCCTTTTGCCAGTTGCTTTATACAAGGCATTGGCTAAAGCACCAACCACTGGTGGCAAAGCGGGCTCTCCCAAACCAGTTGGGTGGATATCGCTTTCAACAAAGAAGGTCTCAATCTCATCAGGAGCTTCTGAATGTCGAATAAGTCTGTACTTATCAAAATTCTGCTGCTCAGCAGTTCCATCTTTGAAAGTAATGCTGCTGAACATTCCATGCCCGATACCATCCACAATACTTCCTTCAACCTGGTTTTTAGCGCCCTCAGGGTTGACCACGATTCCACAATCCACCGCACACCATACCTTCTTCACTTTTGGAGTGCCGTTTTCTTTGACCAGATCCACTACCTGAGCCACATAAGAGTTATGGCAGAAATAAGCAGAAACCCCACGGAATACTCCAGGTGTCTCAGTTCCCCAGTTGGATTTTTCTCTTACTAGTTTAAGTACTCCGGCATATCTTTCGGCCACGTAATCATTCTTTTCGCCAACAGGATCTTTCATATTACGCTCAAATAGCTTTAGTCTAAACTCAATCGGATCCACGCCTGCTTCCTCAGCCACCTCATCCAAGAATGCTGATTCTACTCCAGAAATAAAGTTAGATCGGGGTGCTCTCCAGGCACCCGTAGTAATACTGGAATCAACGCCTACGCTTTCAGCAAGATAATTATTTACTGCACCTGCAGGGAACCTATTGGCATAGACGGCACTGCCATGGATGCCTGTTCCCTTTACATGGAACCCAATCAGGTTATTGTCTTTGTCCAATGCTGCGCGGTATTTCACAGCATAAGCAGGTCTGTAAAGCCCCTGGGTCATGTCATCTTCCCGGGTATAAACCAATTTGATTGGAGCATTTACTTTTTGGGAAATAGCTGCTGCCTCCAAACCAAAGTTTCCATAGAGCCTACGACCAAATCCTCCTCCCATACGGGTCATCATCACAGACACTTTTTCTTCGGGCAGCCCAAGAAGCGAAGCTGCGCTTTTTCTTAAGTTTTCAGGAGTCTGGATAGGCCCGGTCAGCTCAGCTTTATCTGCTGTCACATTTGCAAAGAAGTTCATCGGCTCCATGGTGTTGTGAGCTAAGAACGGAGCAGTATAGGTTCTTTCCACTACCTTGGCAGCTTCCTTGAATGCTTTTTCCGGGTTGCCATCAATCCTTTCAGGCTTGGCAACTGGTTCTTTCAATGAATCGGCCAATTTCTTTTCATGATCATATGAGCTTTCAGGTGCACTGGCCCATTCCCATTCTATTGACAATGATTTCTTGGCCTTCATAACCTGCCAGGTGGTCTTACCAACAACAGCTACAATCTCTGTGAATGCGTTGTTGTCAGACCAGGTTTTTTCATCGGGGGCAGTTTTTACAGAAATAACATCCACAATGCCCGGCATGCTTTTGGCTGCCTCTGCTTCAAAACTTTTGAGCGTCATACCAAATGCAGGAGCATGAACCAGCATCGCAATGAGCATCCCGTCCTCCTTGTAGTCAAGACCAAATAGTGGCTTTCCGGTTATGATCTTGTCAATATCAACATTGCCGGTCGGCTTGCCGATGATCTTAAAATCTTTTATGTCTTTCACTTCAACCTCTGCAGGCACCTCAAGCGTGGCAGCTACAGATGATACCTCACCATAACCAATCGTCTTCCCTGAAGCGTGTTTGATCACACCTTTTTCAGTAGTAAGTTCAGTCACAGGCACATCCCATTCTTTGGCAGCTGCTTCCATCAGCATCCTTCTGGCAGTAGCTCCAGCCATTCTTAGGGCGTCCCAGCTAGACCTGATAGAGTTACTTCCACCGGCAACCTGGCGCTGGAAGTCCACAGTATTCAAAGGAGCCTGTTCAACAATCACATATTCCCAATCAACATCGAGTTCCTCTGCCACTATCATAGGCATTGAGGTTTTTACATTTTGTCCGATTTCAGGATTTGGAGAAAAGATTGTAACCACTCCATTTTCACCGATCTTGATAAAGGCGTTGATGTCAAACCATGAGTCTGGCATGGTGATGAGCTTTTCCTTAGATGGACTACAAGATGCAAGCCAGCTAAAGCCAAGCATCAATCCACCTCCAGCAGCCGTGGAAGCTTTCAGGAATGATCTTCTGTTATAACTTGTTTTAATGAGTGTCATAGTGGATTGGCTTTAATATTTTAATTCATTTCAGACGCAGCAGATTTGATGGCTGCCTTAATTCGAACATAGGTTCCGCATCGACAGATATTTCCGTTCATTGCGCCCTCGATCTCTTCATCTGATGGGGTTGGATTTTGTTTTAATAATGCCGCTGCAGACATGATTTGTCCCGACTGACAATATCCACATTGTGGTACATCAAGTTTTTTCCATGCTTGCTGTACAGGATGGTCTCCTTTTTCAGATAAACCTTCGATTGTAGTAATCGACGCTCCAACAGCTGAAGAAACTGTGGTGGCGCACGACCTGATGGCCGTTCCATTAAAGTGAATTGTACAAGCTCCGCATTGAGCGATTCCGCATCCAAATTTGGTACCCGGGAGATCTAAATGTTCTCTGAGGATCCACAATAGGGGAGTGTCTGGTTCAGCCTCTACCTGATGCTTTTTTCCATTGACTTGCAGTTCGAATGATGCCATGAATTACTGGATTTGGTTACAAACCATCAAGTTAGCTCGATTTCATCTCTTTTCATAGAGAGAAAGGCTAAAAGTCAGCAAGAATAATTGTATGAACAGGGTTGATCGATTATTTGAGAATTCTGACCCCTGCCTTTTCAATTTCATTCAAAATGAAATGATTAGAATCCGGATTGGTGATGATCGTATCTACTTCTTTTGGGTTGCATAGCCTGACCATGGCTTTGGTGCCAAATTTACTTTTGTCAGCCAGGATAATGGCCCTGTCGCTTTGACTCATCATGGTGCGCTCTGTCTCCACCACCATTTGATTGGAGTTTGTAATGAGGTGCTCATCTATACCGCCGACAGATAGAAAAACCATGTTAGCATGATATTCCTGCAGGTTTTTATTGGCCTCCGGTCCTACGAACAGCCCTGAATCAGGATATAAGAAACCTCCTGAAAGGAATACTTCAGCACCAGTCCACCCGGTTCGTGTTTCGTGGATCTTTTGAGCAATGAGCAGGGAATTGGTGATCACCCGGATCTTTCGATTGGCTATTAAGGGTGCCATTTCCAGGGTGGTTGTGCCCCCGTCGATAATGATCACATCTCCATCGTGGATCAAAGAAACAGCTTTTTCTGCAATCTCTTTTTTCTCTCTGATGTTTTGGGTTTGCCTGTATTGTACTGGTTTCATATCGTTAAGCAGACCAGCTTTGGCAATCCCACCCCATGTTTTCTCTACCTTATTGTTGGAAGTGAGAATATTAAAGTCCCTTCTGACAGTGGCTGGAGATACATCCAGCAGCTTACATGCTTGTTCTACTGTAAGCTCTGCCACTTCATCTAGTTTATTTAATATCAATTGCAATCTGCCTTTCTGATGCATCGCCTAATCCCAGTTTATAATGACCTTTAAGCTATCAGAATCTGCAGCTCTGCTGATGGCTTTTTTGATTTCATGATGAGAAAAACGCTCCGAATCATCAGTCATCTTATCTATTAACTTTAACCTTCTCTGATTGATCATGTCGAATGCCAGGTTTACCCCATGCATTGAGCTACCGTGAGTTGCCTGATAGCACTGCAATTTGTAATGAACGTCGTTGTTTAAATCCAATTCATGAATGATTGGAGGTTTCCCCATAGCACCTTTTACCCCTGCATGTGCATCCAGCACAGTATTGTACCCAACAAGTTTAACCGCCAATTCATAGCCTGACTGGTGGGGCACGTTCATCATGATGAAGTGGGGTTCATTAAATGGCTTACATGCTTTCAAAACATTTTCGACAACCTGATCATCCCATCGGATACCGACAGTCCGCTCGTCTCCAAAATCCCGAAGTACACGATTGAGCCGTTCAGCTCCCCGGTTAACAACGATAATTTTCCTGGCGCCCATAGCCTGGGCACACTGAAGGGCATAGGTGCTTTGTGAACCAGCCCCAATTAATACTACTACCCGATCTTCGATACACCTGTTTACCCGGGTCATTCCCTCCAGGGTGCAGGCAAGCGGTTCCATCTGGCAGACATGATCGGGGTTTATATCATCATTGAACTTTTTGACAGGTCCTAACTCCACAAACCAGGCTGGGAGTATGGCGTATGACCTGGCAAAACCAGGAAATTCATGACCTGTAGCAATTGTATTGGGGCAACTGGTCCAGTCTCCGGTACTATCTCTTCCACAGTAGATACAGTCCAGGTCACCACAGGGAATGTCACAGCCTAGACCCACTAGGTCACCGGGCTTGAATTTTGTAACTCCTTCTCCAACAGCTTCAACTGTACAACATGCTTCGTGTAAGATGATAGCTGGCCAATTTTTGATGCGTGGGAGTCCATGCTGATAGATCACCACATCACTCTGACATACAGAAGTGCGCCGGGTTCTTAGCAGGATCTCTCCTGGTCCCGGAGTACTGATAGACTCTTCTTTAAGTTTGAATTCTCCTCCGGGTTTATCAAGATAATAAATGCTGTTTTTCATGATTGCACCATCCTGTTTAGTTTCTCATAGGCCTTCACCCTTGACAAAGAATTATTAAATACCGAGGATGTGCCTAGCACTAATATATCCGCACCCGCATCTATCATCTTCGGGATATTTTCCCAGCTTACATTTCCATCAACCTCAATGAGCAAATCCGTATGAAATTCTGACTTCCAGTCATTTAATTCAGCAATCTTATCGATACAAAAAGGAAGTAGCTTCTGCCCTGAGTAGCCAGGGTTTACGGTCATCACACAGACCATGTCCACAAGCGGCAAAAGGTGTTTCATTGATTGGATGGTTTGAGCCGGATCTATGGCGATTGAAGGCTTACATCCGGTATCTCTTATAGCCTGAATTGTTCTGACAGGATGTCTTGATGTCTCAGGGTGAAAAGTGATAGTAGATCCTGGAATACTTGAAAATATATTCAGGGAACGATCTATCTCTTCTATTATCAGGTGATAGTCTAGTGCAATCCCACTATAATTATGCATCATTCTGGCAATGTCAGGACCTAATGTAAAGTTTGGAACATACTGTCCATCCATGATGTCTATATGGAGCATTTCTATCTTCTGATCCATGAGGGTGTCAAGTTCCTTTTTGAGATCCAGGAAGTCCGCACACATCATAGAGGGTGAATAAGCTATCTTTCTATCCGCCATGTAGTGATTAATTTTTATCAAATTTAATTATAAATGATTATTTGATATTGGATATGATTAATTTTGAATTGAAAATGTGTTGGATTAGATCAAAATATTATGAAAGCCCTTGTACTCGAAGGCAATAAAAAGCTGAAGGTGAGCAACGATCATCCAATTGCGGATGGACCTACAACAGATAGCATTTTGATAAAGGTAGCTGCTTGTGGGATATGTGGGTCCGACATCCCGAGAGGATTTGGGGGAAAAGCATACCACTATCCCCTGGTGATGGGGCACGAATTCAGCGGGATTGTTGCTGAAACCAGGGAGGGTAGTCAGTTTCGCGAAGGGGACAGGGTAGCTGTATTTCCCTTGATACCAACAAACAAAAAAGAAACGGCCTATCAGACAGGGGATTGGGCCCAGCTAAAGGAATATGATTATTTCGGGTCGCGGAGAGACGGTGCATTCAGTGAGTACCTGAGAGTTCCGGAAATAAATCTTTTTAAGATCCCTGATCATGTCAAGACCCGGCATGCTTCTATGACTGAGCCAGCGGCAGTAGCATTGCACGGTGTGAGAAGAATGAAAATTACTGCAGGCAATACAGGAGTTGTAATCGGGGGAGGTCCCATTGGAAATATGTGCGCTCAATGGCTGCGAATTCATGGTTGTGATCAGGTGATCGTCACGGATATCGATGATCGCAAACTGGTTATTTCCCGGGATATGGGATTTCATACGATCAATAGTTTAGCTTCTGATCCTGTGGAAACTATAATGGAAATAACACGGGGAGAAGGCGCTCAAAATGTCATTGAAGCTTGTGGTTTGCCTCAAACATTCCTTCAGGCATTGGATGTGGCATCTCGGGCAGGGGAAGTGGTGTTTATGGGCAATATCATGGGTGAATTCTCAATTGGTGAGAAGGCTTTCAGTACCATCTTAAGGAGGGAGTTAAATATTTACGGGACCTGGAACAGCAAGATATTTCCAAGAGGTACCGATGACTGGACAACCGTGTTGAATTACATGGACAAGTCATTGATCGTTGAACCCCTTATTACGGATATTGTGTCACTTGATGAGGGGCCAGAAATATTTCAAAGCATTGTGGACAAGAAGCAATTCCATAATAAAGTGATCTTTGAAATGGTAAATTCCTGATATTTGGTCATGAGCATTGTTGAGATAGGTATTAAAACAGATCCCATCACCACGCGATATAGCTTCGATTGGTTATTTGATCTTTTAGTTGAAGAGGAGATCAAATATGTTCAGCTAGGTGCATTCTTTGAGATGTTCCACATGGATGATGATGGCTATTTCGTTAAGTTGAGGGAAAAGGCTGAAAAGCGGGGTTTAAAGATCAAAAGCATGTTCTCTGCCTACAGGGAATTTGGAGGTTTTTTCTATGATGACCCGTACATGGAAAAGGCGGCTAGAAAAATGTATGAAAAGTATATCCACATAGCAAGTGTTCTGGGCGTGGATTATGCTGGTACAAATCCTGGTGCGGTTTATCGTGATCAATTCCAAAAGAAAGATCAGGGCATAGATACCTATCTGAAACATATGAAGGAGCTGCAACACCTGGCATATGAAAAGGGACTAAAAGCATTTAATGTAGAACCCATGTCGAGTCTGGCAGAGCCCCCGACTACTCCGGATGAGATGGACTATATGATTGGTGAGTTAAATGATTATCACAAAAAGCATCAATCTTCTACCGTTCCGGTCTGGCTTTGTGGGGACATCTCTCATGGGTTGGCTGATGAAAATCAAAAGATCATTCACAGTAATCTTGAGCTTTTTGTTCATGGGATTCCTCTCATGTCAGAATTTCACTTCAAGAATACCGATGAAATCTATGGGAGCACCTTTGGATTCTCTCCGGATGAGCTTAAAAAAGGCATTATTGATCTAAGGGAGATCCGTAAAATCTGCGATAGCCACAAAGAATCATGGCCGGTAGAGGAAGTAGTAGGATACCTGGAAATTGGGGGGCCCAAAATAGGTCGTGATTATTCTGATCCCCTGTTGGGAGACGCCTTAAGGACTTCTCTTAGAGCCATCAAAGAAGTTTTTGACCCTGTTTCGGTTTAGGGGGCAGCTGCTTTGATCTCCTGCGCCAGCTGAAATACTGCCAAAGCATAAAGCGGACTATGGTTGTAGCGGGTGATCACGTAAAAGTTTTCTGTCCCAAACCAGTATTCATTTTCATTTTCAGATTCAAACTTCATCAATGCTACGCTGGTTTGCGGATGCCAGTTATTGGTAGGTCGATAACCTTTCTCTACATAGTGAGCTACGATACTATTTGCTTTTGGTGAGGATTGTGAGTGAGGTTCGGCACCTTCTGTGACATTGGCCTGCGATGCAATAGGGACCCCTCTTTTCCATCGATGTACTTTCAGGTAATTACCCACGCTAGCGATGGCATCTTCAGGTGAGTGTACCAGGTCACGGGTCCCTTCATCAAAACTTACAGCATAAGCCCGGTAGCTGCTCGGCATAAACTGACAGTATCCAATAGCACCTGCATAAGAACCTCTGAGTTCATAAATGTTGAGGTTTTCTTTTTTGGCTAGTGAGATGTATTCCTCAAGCTCCGATTGAAAGTATTTTGCCCTCCTGGGATAGGCAAAGGATAATGTATACAATGCGTCCAAAACTTTATAGCTCCCTTTAATGCGTCCAAAATAAGTCTCAACACCTATGATTGCAGCAATGATTTCCTGCGGAACCCCTGTTTCCTCACTGACTTGTTGGAGTACATATTGATGCTTTGTTACAAATTCAATACCAGCATCAATCCGCTCCTGCGTAAGGAAAATCTTCCGATACTGGTTCCAGTACAATTTCTTTTCTGCTGGACGATCCATTTTGTCTACAATGGATTGCTGAAAAGTAGCTGCGGATAAGATTTCATTAACTTCATTTAATGAGACATTGTTTTTAGCTGCGTAGGAGGCCGCAAACTGATCAACCAATTGTTGATTTACCTGTGAGAAAAGGTTAAAAGAAGATGAAATGTAAAGAATTATAAGGATAAGTCTTAATCCGGATATTACCATTTTTCAAAAGTATTCAATTTTAATATCAAACGTTTTTTTATCACAATCAACATTTGTTTTTAATACTAAAAAAGGAGTGTATCTTTGCGGGACTTATCAAGAAAGGTCGAGGGACAGGGCCCAATGACACCTTGGCAACCTTACTGCCTGCTAGCGGTTTTCGGTGCCAAATCCCAATCCTGCAGCATTGCGGGTGGAGATGAGTGAGAATTATCACCACATCGTGAATCCTTTTCTGATAAGTGCAGTTTTAGAAAGAAAATAGAAAAGGATGAGTAAAATTCAAGATATACTTTCTGAGAGAATTCTGGTGCTGGATGGTGCCATGGGTACAATGATTCAGCGTCATAAGCTAGAGGAAGAAGACTTTAGAAATGAAGAGCTTAAGGATCATTCTTTTACATTGAAGGGCAACAATGACCTGTTGTCAATCACACGACCTGAGATAATTAAAGATATACACAGGGCTTACCTGGAAGCGGGAGCGGATATTATTGAGACCAATACTTTTACCAGTACATCAATTGCACAGGAAGACTACGGTTTGCAGGACTGGGCATACAGGATGAACCTGGCATCCGCCAAAATAGCCCGGGAAGTAGCGGACGAGGTCACTCAACAAAACCCTGATAAGCCTCGATTTGTCGCTGGTTCAATGGGACCAACTAACAGAACAGCCTCTATTTCACCAAAGATTGCTGATCCGGGATACAGAGCGGTCACATTTGATGACCTGAAGAAAGCATTCAAAGAACAGGCACGTGGCCTGATTGATGGTGGAGTTGATTTTCTGCTTTTCGAAACAGTCATTGATACCCTGAATGCTAAGGCAGCATTGTTCGGATTTACCGAGCTGTTTGAAGAGATGGGTAAAGAAATACCTGTGATGGTTTCCGGAACAATAACCGATGCATCGGGAAGAATCCTTTCCGGACAGACAACGGAAGCTTTCCTCATTTCTATCTCTCATATGCCATTGCTGAGTGTAGGACTAAATTGTGCACTTGGAGCCAGTCAACTGAGACCATACCTTCAGATTATTTCTGAAAAGTCAAACTTTGCGACAAGTGCCCATCCGAATGCAGGGCTCCCCAATGAATTTGGAGAATATGATCAGACACCGGGAGAGATGCGCGATCAGATAGAGGAATTCCTCAAAAGTGGGTGGCTGAATATCATTGGCGGATGTTGTGGTACTACACCTGAGCATATAAAAGAAATTGCCGAAGTGGCTAAAAAATATCAACCTAGAAAACAAAAATTGAATCATGTCAGTGAAATTGTATGATGCTATCGACAGGGATATTCTAAAAGCAATCCCTAATCCTTCGAAGGAAGCTTATGAGATAAAAATCAAAATTCCGGAATTCACCTTTTTGGGTGTGAAAGAGCAACCGGATTTTGCTAACGTATATCTTACTTTTTACCCACAGAAAAAGATCATCGAACTAAAATCTTTGAAGCAATATGTCTTTCAGCTAAGGGATATCACTGTTTCTTACGAAAGACTGATCAATATTTTCTATGATGACCTGATGGCTGTATATCAGCCTGACCGACTCAGGATCGTCATGAACTGCAATCCACGAGGAGGTATCAGCAGTAAACTGACGATTGACTCCGATTGGTCAGCACGTGGTGGTGATGAAAAATACCGCGACTGGGCATATGGTGGTGTCGATGACAACTGGCAGGTATTGATGTAATACCTTTATCTTTTTTCAATTCACTTTTTCAGGAATCAAACTTTGAGGATGAGTTCTCATACTAAAAATATACCCCCTTTGATGTTATCAGGATTGGAACCTTTGGTGATTACCAAAGAAACCAATTTTGTGAATATTGGTGAAAGAACCAATGTGACAGGTTCGCGGCGTTTTGCACGACTGATCCGGGAGGAAAAGTATGAGGAAGCTTTGGATGTGGCGCTGGATCAGGTCCGAAACGGAGCTCAGATCCTGGATGTGAACATGGACGAAGGGATGCTGGATGGTAAAGCGGCAATGGTCAAGTACCTAAACCTGATTGCCTCAGAGCCAGAGATCAGCAGAATCCCAATCATGGTGGACTCATCCAAGTGGGAAATCATTGAAGCCGCCCTGCAATGTATCCAGGGAAAAGGTGTGGTGAACTCCATTTCTTTGAAAGAAGGTGAAGAGAAATTTATCGAGCAGGCCAGAAAGCTAAAGAATTATGGTGCTGCCACAGTCGTGATGGCATTCGATGAGAAAGGCCAGGCTGATTCTTATGAACGAAGAATTGAGATCTGCGAACGGTCTTACAGGATATTAGTTGATAAAGTAGGTTTTCCCCCACAGGATATCATTTTTGATCCCAATATTTTCCCGGTCGCTACAGGGATTGATGAGCATAACAACTACGCTGTTGACTTTTTCAATGCTACCAAATGGATAAAGGAAAATCTTCCTGGAGCAAAAGTAAGTGGGGGAGTAAGTAACGTTTCTTTTTCCTTCCGGGGCAACGAAGTGGTGAGAGAGGCCATGCATTCGGCTTTTCTTTATCATGCGATCCATGCCGGGATGGACATGGGTATTGTGAATGCCGGGATGATCGAGGTATATGATGAGATCCCTAAGGAGCTTCTTGAGAGAGTGGAGGATGTATTGCTCAACAGGAGAGATGATGCTACTGAGAGGTTGTTGGAGTATGCCGAAAAGGTAAAAGGTGAGGGAAAAGTCCGGGTGAAAGATGATTCCTGGCGAAAAGAGTCCGTAGAATCCAGGCTCACGCATGCCCTGGTCAATGGAATTGTAGACCATATCGAAGAAGATACTGAGGAGGCCAGAATAAAAATTGGCAGTCCGCTGACGGTCATAGAAGGCCCGTTAATGGATGGGATGAACGTGGTGGGTGACCTGTTCGGATCCGGGAAAATGTTTCTTCCCCAGGTAGTCAAGAGTGCCAGGGTGATGAAAAAATCCGTTGCTTATCTTATCCCTTACCTTGAAGCTGAAAAATCAGGTAAGAATTCCAGCAAGGGGAAAATTCTCATGGCCACCGTAAAGGGTGACGTTCACGATATAGGGAAGAACATTGTCGGGGTAGTCTTAGGTTGTAACAATTATGACATTGTTGACCTTGGCGTGATGGTTCCAGCTGAAAAAATCCTGGATGAAGCTGTCAAGGTGGATGCTGATGTGATTGGTTTGAGTGGGCTTATCACTCCGTCATTGGACGAGATGGTACATGTGGCGGAGGAGATGGAAAGAAGAAAAATGACCACTCCATTGCTGATAGGGGGCGCTACCACTTCCAGAATCCATACCGCGGTGAAAATTGAGCCGAAATATTCCGGGCCTGTGATCCATGTATTGGATGCTTCTAAAAGCGTAGGTGTGGTATCAAAACTGCTCAGCAGCGTGTCTCAGGAATTTGCACAGGAGGTAAAGGATGAATATGCAATTCTAAGAGACAATCATCAGGGAAGAAGGGGAGAAAAGGATTTCGTAAAGTTTACAGCTGCCAAAAAGAATAAGGCTCAAATTGACTGGGCTTCCTATGATCCTCCCAAACCAAATCAGACAGGTGTCCAATATTTTGAAAACTATTCACTTGAAGAAATTCGTGAATACATAGACTGGACGCCATTTTTCAGCACCTGGATGCTGAAAGGAAAGTATCCAAAGATCTTTGATAACCCGACCATTGGTAAAGAAGCTAAAAAGCTCTATGAAGAAGCCAATGAGGTCCTGGATAAAGTGATCCGGGAGAATCTCTTTCAAGCCAATGGAGTTATCGGATTATTCCCGGCAAATGCCAAAGGTGACGACGTTATTTTGTATGAAGATGACACCAGGCAAAAGGAATTAACTCAATTTCATTTCTTACGCCAGCAAGGGAAGAAAGGAGATAACATACCAAACTTAAGTCTGGCGGACTTTATTGCGCCATTAGAAAGCGGTAAAAAAGATTACCTTGGTGGCTTTGCTGTATCAACGGGGTTTGGAGCTAAAGAACTGGCCGAACAATACGAGAAAGATCATGATGACTACATGGCTATTATGATTAAGGCTGTCGCTGATCGATTGGCTGAGGCTTTCGCAGAGCTATTGCATCAAAAAGTCAGAACTACTTATTGGGGATACTCTCCGGAAGAGACGCTGGATAATGAAGCACTTATTAAGGAATCTTACCGGGGTATCAGACCTGCTCCCGGTTATCCTGCATGCCCCGATCATACTGAAAAACCTATCCTATTCGATTTGCTGGATGTGACTTCAAAGACTGGTATTGAACTTACTGAAAGCATGGCGATGTGGCCTGCAGCCTCAGTGAGTGGTTTTTATTTCTCTCACCCCGAATCCAAATATTTTGGTCTGGGTAAGATCTATGAAGATCAGGTCCTGGATTATGCTCAACGTAAGGGCATGACCGTCGAGGAAGTAGAAAAATGGATGGCCCCTGTATTGGGTTATAAATAATTTCGATCAGCTTTGTGAAAATCGTTCTGGGTAGATCATGGGTATAGATGCTATTATAGTTCTGGTGATTATTGTGGTAGCTGTTGTATTTTTTGCAACAGAGTGGCTATCCATTGATTTAGTAGCAATCCTCATCATGCTGTCTTTGATTATGACCGGGATTATTACTCCCAGTGAAGGTATTCAGGGATTCAGCAACCCGGCAGTTATTACTGTGGCATTCATGTTTGTGATAAGCTATGCCCTCTTGAAGACAGGGGCATTGCAGCGGATAGGGCCTATGCTGGGTAATCTGTTTAAATCAAATTTTAATGTAGGAATCCTGGTCACCATGCTATTCATTGGGTTGGTTTCTGCATTTGTTAATAATACTCCCATTGTGGCCATGTTTATCCCTGTGATGGTAAGTGTGGCCAATATCTCCGGGATCAGCCCTTCGAAGCTATTGATTCCCCTTTCTTATGCCTCTATTTTTGGGGGCACCTGTACATTGATTGGTACATCTACCAACGTGTTAGTCAGTGGTATCGCTGAAGATAGTGGGTTGGAAGAATTCCCGATGTTCTTATCAGCTCCTATTGGGATTGTTTTTCTGATTGTGGGTAGCCTTTACATATTCTTTTTTGGAAAAAAACTTCTTCCTGACAGGGTGGATGAGGAGGATCTTGAAAAGAAGTTTATGATGAGAAATTACCTCACGGAGATCGAGGTATTGGAAGGTTCGGAATTCATCGGGCAGCGGATTATGGATTCGGTCATCGTGAAAGAGCTGGATATTGATGTGATTGAGGTCAGAAGGAATGGAGCCAGCTATACATTGCCGGCTGGAGACTTTGTGCTGCGGGGAGGAGATCAGATCAAGATCAGGTGCAATGTAGAAAAGCTAAAAGAGCTCAAGGATCGCTTAAAAGTCGGTTTTAACACCAACGCACTTCGTATCAGTGACAATGAAATTCAAAAGGGTGATACCAGTATTCTGGAATTGATCATTACTTCAGGCTCTGAATTCGAAGGAAAAAGTCTGAGAGAAATGGACTTCCGTCGAAGGTACCGAGCCGTGCCTTTGGCAATCCAGCATCGGGAAGAGGTGGTACATGAGCATCTGCATGACATTGAGTTGCGAGCAGGTGATGTGATTTTGACCGAGATCAAAAATCATAGGGTTCAGAATCTGAAGAAGCAAGAAATGAATCAGCAGTCTCCGTTTATCATTTTATCGGAGGAGGGCATCATTGATTTTAGTAAACGTAAGTTTTTTATTGTCCTGTCAATAATTACCGGTGTAGTGCTTTTAGCCACATTAGATATTCTACCGATAGCCATAAGTACTGTTCTGGGTGGTGCAGTATTGGTATTGACCAGGGTGATTGACATGAAGGAAATGTACCGGTCTATTGAGTGGAAAATTGTATTCCTTCTGGCGGGTTCACTCAGCCTTGGTATTGGTCTGGAAAAAAGTGGATTAGCAGCGTTAATTGCGGGGGGATTAATCGATAATTTGAATGTATGGGGTCCTGTTGCCGTGCTCTCGGGATTATATTTGATGACTTCATTGTTGACTGAAATTATGTCAAACAATGCAACAGCGGCCCTTGTAGCACCTATCGCGATCACCACAGCTGATAAGTTGGATTTGAGTCCAATACCATTCCTGATAGCTGTAATGTTAGCAGCATCAGCTAGCTTTATGACACCTATTGGTTATCAAACCAATACAATGGTGTACAGTGCTGGTCAATACAAGTTCAAGGATTTTATGAAAGTGGGGCTTTGGCTTAACCTGTTGTTCTGGATTCTGGCTTCTTTCCTGATCCCGTTGATTTATCCTTTTTAGTAGCTGGTTTTGTATCTTTTTCCAGGGAGACTTTTGATGAATCCTTGAAACTCAAGGTTGAGCAGGATCGCAGACAATTGATTACTGGCAATATCTGTCTTGACAGAAATCATATCGATCGGAATTCCGTTTCTATCTGAGGATAAAAGCTCGTAAACCTGCTGTTCTTTTGGAGTGAGCATCCCTAAGAGTTTCCTGGTTTTGACAGGGTTGTTTTCGGCAGTCCATCCCAAATGATAGTCCAGGTCTTCTACATTTCGATACAAATTTGCTTTTTGACTTCGTATAAGTTGATTACAGCCTTCAGAGAAGGAATTGTTGAGGTTTCCCGGAATGGCGAAGACAACCCGGTTGTAGGAGTCAGTAATATTAGCTGTGATCAGTGCCCCACCTTTTTTGGCTGCCTCTACCACCACAATTGCATCTGACATCCCTGCAATGATCCTGTTTCTGGCAGGGAAGAAATGTGCTTCTGCCTGTATGCCTGGTGGATTTTCTGATATGATCAATCCTTGTTCAAGTATCTGATCCACAACTTTCTTATGAAGTGAAGGGTATATTTTATCCAGTCCTCCGGCAAGCACTGCGTAGGTTTTCAATCCCTGGTCCAGTGCAGCCTTGTGCGCGTGAATATCAATGCCGTATGCCAGGCCACTGACAATTACAGGCTGTAGAGGTACCATGTCTTCAATGATCCTCTCCGTGGTGCTTCTCCCGTAGTCAGTAGCGTTTCGAGTGCCCACAATAGCGATCATCCGGTCCTCATTGAGATCGGCATTTCCCTTTGTATAGATAATGTTCGGAAAGTCCGGGGTTTCTTTTAAACGTTGGGGAAACGATTTGTCTGTATAGTGATGGATCTGAAAATTTAGCTTTTCACAATCCTCTACTATCTTCTTAGCTTCCTCAAACGGCTTGTGGTCCTGAAGCATCTCAAGTACCCGTGAGTTGAGCCCGGGAATCTCTTTGAGAACTTTTCTATCAGTAGTGAATACAGAGGAGGCAGAACCGGTATAACTAATCAGCTGACGGGCACTAATGTCTCCAATCCCGGGTATTAATTCCAGGGCCAACTGATAAATTTTTTCCTCCATCTACTATGGGAGTTGTTCCTTAAGCTTTTCCAGAAAGTGTCTGACAGATTTAAGCGACTCGATGAGATCTACCCGGTTGATGGCTCCATCAATATCAGAATTGATAAAATCACGTGCACCTTGTAGAGTGTAACCTTTTTCCTTTACCAGGTAATAGATAAGCTTAACATTTTTGATATCTTCTTTAGTGAATTGTCTGTTGCCTTTTCTATTCTTTTTAGGCTTAATGATATCAAATTCCCCTTCCCAGAAACGGATTAGAGAGGTGGCTACATTTAATTCATCAGCTACTTCACCGATGGTGTAGTACTTTTTTTCTATTTCCTTTTCTTTATAGGGCACGGTCGATGATTTCAGTTTTGAATATAGAAAATTCTCCCATCATCTTCAATGAATATCTGATTTTCGGGAAAATCTTCTTCACTTAATTTTTTAATCGTTGTTGCTGCAGTCATCCCTGAGTCTTTTAACGGTCCATTCGTATAAGATTGTCTAAACGAATGAATTTGACCCGAGAGAAACTTTCCTTCCACAGTGAGATTTGCTTCCAATATTGGTGCCAGACCTGCGGCACCTCTCAAATTAAATCTTCCATAGGTGAGGAAGTTTCCAAGCGAATATGCAATCAATCTTTCCTTATAAACTTCTATAGCCCTGGGTACATGCGGTCCATGCCCCAGGATGATATCAGCTCCATGATCAATCAGGGTATGGCTAAATTCATAGATATTTCCCCGATCTTCACCAAAGTAGAATTCACGCTTCCTGGTGATATGCTGATTGTCAACACCTTCAGCTCCTCCATGAATAGAGACTACCACGAGGTCCGATAATGAATCCAATTCCTTTATAATCTCAATGGCCTCTTGCTGATTGTGAAAAAGCAGTGTTCCTTTATTGGGGGCAAAAGCTACAAAGCCTACGTACAAGCCATTGATCTTGTGAAGGGTATATGGGTTTTCAATACTTCCTGCTTTTCCTATTCCCAGGGAATCCAAAATTCTTTGTGTGCTTTGTCTGCCACTTGGCCCAAAGTCATTTGCATGATTGTTAGCTACACTGATGAGGTCAAACCCACAGGTAGTCAGGTTTTTCGACAAATAGGAGGGCATCCTGAAAAGATAACAGGCTTTAGGATTATTGCACTCTTTGGGTTCACCTTCTCCATCGAGCATGGTGCCCTCCAGATTTCCAAAGGTAATATCAGCCAAGGCCAGCAAGTCACACACTTCATTCCACAGGTAAGCACCATCCCTTGCAGGCAGGTATGAGGTGTTAGGGAAATTTGTGCCCATCATGATATCTCCTACAGCCATTAGAGAAATTGTATCCGGAAGCACCCTAAAGGCTTCAATGTCTACTTCTTCGTCAAGAGACTGTAGCGTATCTCCCATTTGGGTTACATAAATCTCTTCAATTTCCAATGCAATCGTATCGGTAACCAGCTGAAGCGTGTCTTCGGTTGGAGTGGTACTTTGGCTGGTTGTTTGTTGCGAGGTCTTACATGCATTGACAATTGTCAATAGCATGATGAAGTAAAAAATACGGTATAGGCGCTCACAAATTTTCACAGGCGCCAAAAATAGAGATAATGGAATTCAGTATGATATCAACTTTTCCACAAGTTATTGACACAAAAAAACCGCTCGTTATGAGCGGTTTATAAACTCCTGGTTAAAGTGTCTTTTTAATCACCATATGAACCCAAAGCCTGGTTCTCAATAGAGGCAAGTCTAAGTACTTCCTCAAATTCATCAGGTGTAAGATCTTCGTAGAAATAGTGCACAGGATTTGTTGGCTTGTTGTTGATGTGTACTTCATAATGAAGGTGTGGTGCCGTAGACTTACCTGAGTTTCCAGAATAGGCGATCAGGTCTCCACGTTTCACATTTTCACCAGTTTTCACTACAAACTCACTCAGGTGAGCGTATTTAGTAGTATACCCAAATCCATGATCAATCTCAATCTGATTACCATATCCTGTTGGGCTGGATCGCGTAAATTTCACCCGGCCATTTCCTGTGGCATAAACTGGTGTGCCTTTATCTATAGCGAAGTCCACACCATTGTGAGGCTTTCTTACTTTTAGGATTGGGTCAATTCTATATCCAAAACCACTGGTAAGCCTCTTAAGATCTTCATTAGATACTGGCTGGATGGCTGGCAGCGATGCAAGCTCCAGCTCTTTATTCCGGGCCATCTCAAACAACTCGTCATAAGATTTCGTCTGGACATACATCCGCTTTTTGAGCTGATCAATTTTCTTGTAATTGTCCAAAATGATTTCTTCCTGCTCCAGTCCTTTATCTATCAGGTTTTTGTACCTGTTGGATCCACCAAAGCCGGCATTCCTGATTTCATCAGGGATTTGATCAACACCAAAAATGGTTCTGTAGATGTTATCATCTCTTTCCTGCAGAGATGCAGTCATTTCATTGAGATCACCTATCTCTTTGCTCAACAGATCATAATACAATTTGAGCTCTTCATTTTCTTTTCTTAGTAAGGCTTCTTCCGGTGATTCAAAGTATATCGTATATACAAGGAATATACCACCGGCAAGAATCAGAGCGAGCGTTAAAAAACCCAGTGCATTCCATATAATGTCCCACACCGAGACTCTGATTCGCTCATATCTACAGGATTCTGTATCGTAGTAATACTTAATTCTGGCCATAGAATAGAGTTATAGTAAATTCAACTAGTTTTGCCCATTAGCATTTGGCATTGTTTATTAAGCAAAACAATGCGCAAATTACGCTTTTTATTGCTTCAAAAACAAATATTTTAAGTTAACAAGCTGACTGTCAAATAGTTGCGTAAAATTGATCCCGGGTTGCCTGGACGATCTTATGTGACCTTTTAAAAGACAATTATTCACATGAATTCTCAGACAATACGAGAAAAATTTCTCAGTTTCTTTAATTCCAAAGACCATCAAATAGTTCCATCTGCACCTATAGTCGTCCAAAATGACCCGACCTTGATGTTTACCAATGCTGGAATGAACCAGTTTAAGGATTATTTCCTGGGTAACAGCACTCCTGAGTCGGCAAGAGTGGCTGATACACAAAAGTGTCTTCGTGTATCCGGAAAACATAATGACCTGGAGGAAGTAGGTCTGGATACCTATCATCACACCATGTTTGAAATGCTGGGAAACTGGTCATTTGGTGTTGAAGGACGGGCAAATGAAGGCTACTTTAAAAAAGAAGCTATTGACTGGGCCTGGGAATTGCTTACTGAAGTATTCTCGCTGGACAAAACAAGAATGTATGCTACTGTGTTTGAGGGAGATACGGGCGATAACCTGGAAGCCGATGAAGAAGCCAGAGGGCTGTGGAGTAAATTCTTACCGGCCGATCATATCTTAAATGGTAATAAGAAAGATAATTTCTGGGAAATGGGGGAGACCGGTCCTTGTGGACCCTGTTCAGAGATCCATATAGATATAAGATCAGAGGAGGAAATCAAAAAAATCCCCGGGCGGGACCTTGTCAATAAAGATCACCCCCAGGTGATTGAAATATGGAACCTTGTTTTTATCCAATTCAACAGGATGGCAGATGGGAAGCTGAAAACGCTTCCTCAAAAGCATGTGGATACCGGAATGGGATTTGAGCGACTAGCCATGGTTGTGCAGGGCAAGACCTCGAATTATGACACGGATGTATTTCAACCACTGATTCAGGAGGTTGCAAACAAGGCTAACCTGAAATATGGCAAGGATGAAAAAACCGACATAGCCCTTCGGGTAATTGCTGATCATATCCGAGCAGTTTCTTTTACCATTGCCGATGGGCAGTTGCCCTCCAATATGAAGGCCGGATATGTGATCAGAAGAATTCTTCGGAGAGCTGTTCGATATGGATACACATTCCTGAAATTTGAAGAGCCATTCCTGTTTTCTTTAGTAAGAATTCTGGCTGATCAATACAAAGATGTATTCCCTGAACTAAAAGCTCAGGAAGAATTTGTGACCCGTGTGGTGAAGGAAGAGGAGACGGCTTTCCTTAGAACTCTCGACAAGGGCTTGAAAAGGATTGATGCCATAAAATCCCAGACAGCTGATAAAGAGATTGATGGTAAGACAGCTTTTGAGTTGTATGATACTTACGGATTTCCTTTGGACCTTACTTCACTCATTGCCAGGGAAACCGGATTCACAGTTGATGAAAAAGGTTTTGAAGTTGAGATGCAGAACCAGAAGAGCAGGTCAAAAACTGCAGCTAAACAGTCACTTGAGGATTGGGTTGTAGTACTGGAACAAAAGCAACATTCTGCATTTGTGGGATATGATGAGATGCAGTCCTCTTCCAAGATCATTCGCTACAGAGAAGTAAAGCGAAAAGACGATGTGGTGTATCAACTCATTTTGGATAAAACACCCTTTTATGCTGAAAGTGGGGGTCAGGTGGGAGACAAAGGTGTTTTGAGTAGTGAAAATGAGACCATACCTATTTTTGATACTAAAAAAGAGAATGATCTCATCATTCACTTCACTAAGAAATTACCTAAGGATCCCAGAGCTACATTCACAGCTTCGGTAGATCGAACAAGGAGAACCGCCACTCAGCGGAATCACTCGGCCACTCATCTGTTACATGCTGCCTTGAGGCATGTACTGGGAGATCACGTTCAGCAGAGGGGATCGTTGGTAAATGATGAAGTTCTTCGTTTTGACTTTTCTCATTTTTCCAAGATGACAAATGAGGAAATCAAGGCGGTTGAAGAGATCGCTAATCAGAAGATATTAGAAAATGTTCAATTGGATGAACAAAGAAGTGTGCCCATTGAAGAAGCCAAAAAAATGGGGGCTATGGCTTTGTTTGGAGAAAAGTACGGCGATTTGGTGCGCGTGATCACATTTGATAAGAACTTTTCAGTCGAGCTTTGTGGAGGTACTCATGTGGCTGCAACCGGATCCATTGGTTTACTCAAGATAGTTGCTGAAAGTTCAGTGGCCGCTGGAGTGAGGAGGATTGAGGCACTCACAGGTGATGCGGCCAGACAATATTTGCAAAGGGAAGTTCAGCTTCTGGATGAGGTTCGGACCTTGCTTAAGCATCCAAAAGATGTAATCAAATCCGTAGCTTCATTAATCGAAGAAAAAGGTCAGCTACAGAAGAACATAGAGGAGATCAACCTGGAAAAAGCCAAGTCAGTAAAGCAGGATTTGAAAGCTGATGTAAGGGCTGCCAATGGTGCCAATGTGATTTTGAAAAAGGTCACGGTGCCCAATGGAGATGCATTGAAGCAACTTTCTTTTGAATTAAAGCAGGAGATTGATAATCTGGTGTTAATTCTTGCTGCAGATGTTGATCAGAAGCCATTATTGAGTGTTATGTTTGCTGATACGATTTTGAATAAACACGACCTCAATGCCTCGGAGATGGTGAGATTGATGGCAAAAGAAATTCAGGGAGGGGGCGGTGGCCAGCCTTTTTATGCGACAGCCGGAGGAAAAAATCTGGCTGGACTGGATAAGTCCCTGGAGATTGCCAAACAATATTTAAAGGAGAAGGCCAAAATAGAATTTTAAATGATTGCACCTGAGATCAGAGAGAAATACAAAGTTGTTATAGGACTGGAAGTACATGCACAGCTTGCGACTGAAAGTAAGATTTTCTCGCCTGACCCCAACTCTTTTGGAAATGATCCCAACACCAATATCCATGTGATTTCTTTGGGTCATCCGGGAGTAATGCCTTTGCTCAATAAGAAGGCAGTAGAGTATGCTGTGATGATGGGGATCGCTACCGGTTGTGAGATCACCCGTTTTGGTTTTTTTGATCGAAAAAATTATTTCTATCCTGATTTGCCTAAAGGGTACCAGATCACACAAGACAAGACACCAATCTGTACCAAAGGTGCTTTGGAGGTAGAACTCAAAGACGGTACATTGTTCAATGTGTTGATCAATCGAATTCACCTGGAGGAAGATGCGGGTAAACTCATCCACTTGAGTGGCGAAAAAGATAGCCTGGTGGATCTGAACCGGGCCGGGGTTCCTTTGATTGAGATCGTAACTGAGCCCTGTATGCATTCCTCCAAGGCAGCGAGTGCTTTCCTGACAGAAATCAGGAAGATCGTCAGATACCTTCATATCTGCGATGGAAATATGGAAGAAGGGTCGCTGCGTTGTGATGCCAATGTTTCCATCATGCTAAAGGATGCCAGGGAATTTGGTAAGAAGGTAGAGGTGAAAAATATGAACTCCATNAAGAATGTCGCAAAAGCCATTGATCATGAGATCGAAAGGCAGATAGAACTGATTGAGGATGGAGATGAGATCATATCTGAAACCCGCACATTTGACGTGACCACCGGGAAGACCTATGGCATGCGAACCAAGGANGAGTTGAATGATTACAGGTATTTTCCCGAACCGGATTTGAGTCCATTAAAGATTAGTGATGAATGGCTGGAGCAGATCAAAAGCAAGATATCTGTACTTCCAAACGACCTCAGAATTGAACTTGAGACCAAATACGGACTTGGACCTGAAGACGCTTCCCAGCTTACCGCTCAAAAGGAATTTGCGCTTTATTTTAAAGAGATTTGTGAGCATACAAAAAGCTATAAGTCGGTTGCTAACTGGTTTAAAGGCCCAATTAAATCTTATATCAAGGAAAAAGGCATTGCACTTAAAGATTTTCCATTAACTCATGAGCAGATCGCTGAAGTGATCTCTATTATTGATGAAGGAAAAATCAGCTTTAGTGCTGCCAGTCAGCAGTTGTTTCCTCATCTATTGGCAAATCCGGGCGAAACGATCCAGGAGGCTATTGAGGATCTAAACATTGGTCTCGAGTCGGATTCAGGGTCTATTCAGACTACTATTGATGAGGTAGTTGCTGCCTCTCCCGATAAGGTGAAAGCTTATAATAATGGTAAGAAAGGTCTGATTGGGATGTTTATGGGAGAAGTCATGAAAAAGACAAATGGAAAAGTGGATCCCAAACTGGCTAACAAGTTATTGAGAGAAACGTTAGATAAAGCGAAATGAAAAAATTAAATAACTATCTGATACTGGCCGCTATGTCAGTGTTTGTCTTAGCGGGTTGTGAAGAAGAAAAGGGAGTGCCTGTAGATGGTTCGGTAAAGAACAAGATGCAGGGGGAGCTCGTCACGCTGNAGAAGTATGAAAATCAGTCTGTGACGGTTGTGGATACTATTGAGATTGCTGAAGATGGCTCATTTGATTTTCGAATTGTGCAGGACATGCCAAGCTTCTATCGATTGAATTTTTACAGAAGACAATATGTCAATCTTATAGTAAATGGAGATGAAGAAGGAATTACAGTAAAAGTAGACGGAAACGATCCACAGGGTATTCCGGAAATCAGTGGCTCAAAGGATACGGATTATTTTGCCAATCTGGTAGAGCTGGTAGGCTTCCAAAACCAGCAGCTTCAGGAGATTAACCAACAGGCCATCCAGGCCAGGATGTCTGGAGAAACTGAGACGGTACAGGAGTTGAGCCAGGAATATTATGAAAAATACGCCTACTATCAGCAGGAGAAAAAGGAGATGATCTGGAAGATGGTTCCGTCTCTGGCAGCCTACTATGCATTACCTGCCCTGGATCAGGAGCAGTTTTTTAGTTTCTATGATAGTGTTTCACAGGAACTGGTTAAGGCAAGGCCGGATCATCCCACCACCATTGAGTTATCCAGCAGGGTGAACTCAGTAAGAAATTTAGCAGTGGGTTCCCCGGCACCTGAAATTTCCTTACCAAATCCAGCAGGGGAAATTATTAAATTAAGCAGCCTGAAAGGTAATTATGTGTTAATCGATTTTTGGGCAGCCTGGTGTCGCCCTTGCCGTATGGAAAACCCTAACGTAGTAAGACTCTACAATACCTATCAGGATAAAAATTTTGAAATACTGGGGGTTTCCCTGGATAGAACAAAAGAAGCATGGGTGCAAGCTATTGAGCAGGACGGACTAATATGGAAACACGTTTCTGACCTGCAGTATTTTAATTCCGCCGCAGCGGAAACTTATCAGATCAATGCCATTCCTGCTACTTATCTGATTGACCCCGAAGGAAAGATCATTGGCAAGAACTTAAGAGGACCTTCCCTTGAGGCCAAGCTAAAGGAGATTTTTGGGTAAATCGTATTAAGCTTTATGTCGGTGTTTTCACCGACATAAGTGCTAGAACATTCTGGATCAATGAAACAGCTTTTTCAGCCCATTCCATAAAGCACCCTTTTTCTTCACATCTTCATGAAGAGAAGAGATTGGGTAGCTCACCAGGATGCTTTTGCCTGCTGACTGTATTGGATCATTCAATATAATTTCCTTTTCAACCTTTTCAGCAAGGAAATTGGTATGACCAAAGCTTAATAATATTTTGAAATTATCTGTGTATTCCTGTTCCTGATGAATGAGGTGAACCTTATCAAAATCCAGCTTTACAGCCTCCAGCATTTTAACCAATAGGGCCTGATCCTTATCGGTTAGCTCATGAGTCCAAACCACCACGTCATGGATTTTAGGTGGTGCTGAGGCTACAGGTTTAGCGGGTTCCGGATCCAATTGAATCTCTTTCTCCTGCACATCGTCTACCTCTTGCCCATCGTTGACAAGAAAAATTTCTTCGGTGATAAAATACCTAAGGTTACCCTGTTCAATCATTTTCAAAGAGGGATTTTAATTCATTGGCATCCTGTGGCTTCATTCGCTTGCCAAGGATCAACCTAAGCTGTCTTCTTCGCAGTGCCCCATCATATAGTTCACGCTCAAAATCAGTCTCTGGAACCACTTCCGGGATCGGAATAGGTTTCCCATGCTTGTCCACGGCTACAAATGTAAAGAATGCACTGTGTGACTCAATCTTTTCTCCGGTAGGGATGTACTCAGCTGTCACATGGATATATACTTCCATGGACGTGTTGAAAGCCCGCGTTACAAAAGCATTTAGGGTGACTACGTTACCCAGTTGTATGGCTTTCGAAAAGGAGATATTATCCACAGAGGCTGTTACCACCACACTGTTGGAGTGCCTTTGAGCAGCAATGGCTGATACAATATCCATCCAGTGCATGAGCCTTCCTCCCATGAGGTTATCCAATGGATTGGTGTCGTTTGGCATCACCATTTCCGTCATGGTTACTTTGGATGCAGCACTTGATTTTTGTTCTCTGTTCATTGGTCGATTCCTTTTTCTCCGCGCAAAGGTACAAAGCTGAATTGTTTGTATTCCTTTCTAGTGACCTTTGAGTCGGATGTTTTCACAAGCTTGATCATGGTTTGGGACTTACCCTTTCCTACCGGTATGATCAATATTCCGTTTATTTTTAATTGTTTGATTAATTCATTTGGGATGGATGGGGCACCAGCGGTAACAATGATACCATCATATGGAGCTTGCTCAGGCAAACCCATTGAACCATCTCCATGATAAAAGTTGAGGTGGTAACCCATCTTGTTAAGCATCTTCTTGCTTTGCAGATGAAGCTTCTTAATGTATTCTATGGTGTGCACTTCGGCTCCAAGCTCAGCCAGTATACACGCCTGATACCCCGATCCGGTGCCAATTTCCAGGATTTTGCTGCCTAGTTTAACTTCCAGTAACTCACTCTGTACAGCAACAGTATACGGCTGTGAGATGGTTTGGCCTTCTCCGATTGGGAAAGCTTTGTCTTCATACGCGTGCTGGTCAAAAATTGGGTCGAAGAAGAAATGTCTGGGGACTTTTCCTATTGCTGCAAGGACTCGCTCGTCTTTTATGCCTTTGACTTTCAGCTCCCGAACGAGCATCTTGCGCATTCCACGGTGTTTATAACTATCTTCTTGCTTCACCATTGCATAAAACAAATTAGATTTGCACTTATGTTTACAGGAATCGTAGAGGCGCTGGGTAAGGTTGAAGAGATCAAAAGGGTAGGAGAAAACATTGATTTAAGAATAAGTTCTAAAATTAGTCATACCCTGGAAGTAAATCAAAGTCTGAACCACGATGGTGTTTGTCTTACCATCACAGATTTTGATAAAAATCAGCACTGGGTTACAGCAGTAAAGGAAACATTAGATAAATCATCATTAAAACATTTTCAGGTGGGGCAATTGGTTAATCTTGAAAGAGCCATGCCCTCCTCCGGGCGTTTTGATGGTCATATTGTACAAGGACATGTAGATACCATTGGAAATGTGGTGGACATCAGCGAACAGGACGGGAGCTGGCTCTACACATTCTCTTTTGATTATCCCAGTGCCTTAATTGTTGAAAAAGGCAGTATTTGCATCAATGGGGTTAGTCTCACTTGTTTTGATGTGACTGACAAATCTTTCAGAGTCGCTATTATACCTCACACCCATGAAAAAACTAATTTCAATAAATTTTTGAAAGGGACCCCCGTCAATTTGGAATTTGACATCATTGGAAAATATATTAGTAGACTAATCAAAAAATAAATGGTTCCGTTGAATTGCATTATTGTTGACGATGATGAAGCCTCCAGGCTAATGATCACAAAATTTATCGACAGGACTGACTTTCTGGATTTGTCAGGATCTTTCGATAACGCAATTGATGCATCCAATCTTTTATTGAGTGATGAAAAGCATAATGTAGACCTCATATTTTTGGATATTGAAATGCCTGATATGAATGGTCTGGATTTGGCCAAATCACTTAATGGTGTGCAGCCAGTGATCTTTATCACTTCTCAAAAAGGGTATGCGGCAGAAGCTTTTGAAGGCAACACTGTAGATTACCTGGTAAAGCCACCTGAATACAGCCGGTTCCTCAAAGCAGTACAAAAAGCTAAGGACAGGTATGAAAAGACCTTGAAAAACTCTGATACAGAAAACTACATTTTTGTTAAATCAGAGTCAAGATTTGTCAGAATACCATTTGATGAATTGCTCTACCTGGAAGCGCTTGCTGATTATGTGATATTCCACACAGCCAATTCCAAATATGTCGTTCATTATACCATGAAGGGAATTGAGAAGAGGTTGCCAGAAACCATCTTTAGCAGGGTTCACAGATCTTTTATCGTAAACAGAACCAAGATCAACCAAATCGAGGATATTCATGTGGCGATAGGTGACAATAAAATCCCAATTGGAGCATTCTACAGAGACAAATTCCTGAGTAAGCTGAATATTCTTTAAGCGGCTGACAATCTGGGATTTATTCGAAAAAGCAGCGTTTTTAAAATGACCGCTCCGGCGCTACCGACAATTCCTCCAACAAGCACATCAAATGGGTAGTGGACGCCCAGGTAAATCCTGCTATAACTAATCAGGAAGGCCCAAAATAGCATGACCACACTAAATCTTGACCGTTCAATCAAAAAGAAAAAAGGAGCCAGGCCGAATGTATTGGCAGCATGAGAGGATGCAAAGCCGTAGCTACCACCACAACCTTTTACCAGAACAATCAGATTTGCAAGCTCTTCTTCATGACAGGGTCTAAGCCGTTCGAAAAAGGGTTTCATAAAACCGCTTGTTGTCTGGTCAGCAAACACAATAATCAGTATCAATGCAATGAGAGGCTGATAAAATTGAAGTTTGTAGTGTTGGTATAATCTAAATATAAGGTAACCGTAGAATGGAAACCAGATATATTTATCAGAGAGCCAAATCATCAGGGTATCCAGAAAAGGATGACCCAGTCCGTTGAGGAATAAAAAGAGGGCTTTGTCTACATCAATTAGCCAATCAAGCATAGGAGATCCAGTTGATGTCTTTTTTTAGAAGATTAAGTGTTTTTTCTTCAGCCGAATTTTCCATGGGTTGGTAATCATAAGTCCAGGATGCATTTTTGGGGAGGCTCATCAGGATGGATTCGGTCCTTCCCTCGGTATCCAGGCCAAACTTTGTGCCTTTGTCCCAGACCAGATTAAACTCCACATATCTACCGCGTCTTAGCAGCTGCCATTGCTTATGTGAATCATCAAATGCCTTTTCTGCATATTTCTCCACGTAGTGACGATAAATGGGAATAAATTGCTCACCTACATTCACCACGAAATCCCACAGTTCATCGAAAGAATGGGATTCACTTTTATCATTCAACCGATCAAAGAAAATTCCTCCGATACCCCGGGTTTCTTGGCGATGCTTGATGTAAAAATAGTCATCCGCCCATTTCTTAAATCGCTGATAATAAGCTGGATCGGTTTTATCACAAACTCCTTTTAGTGATTGGTGAAAAAAACCAGCATCTGCAGGATCTACATAGTGGGGAGTGAGGTCTATACCTCCACCAAACCAATAGGTTTTTTCTCCCTTCTCATTGTTAGGCTCCATTTCAAAATACCTGATATTCATATGAATAATAGGCATCCATGGATTTTGCGGGTGCAAAACAATTGAGACTCCTGTGGCATAAAAATCAGACTCGGAAAGCCCGAGGGCTTCAGTGATTTTTTTTGGAGCTATTCCATGCACAGCTGAGAAGTTTACACCTCCTTTTTCAATGACTCTACCATCGGTCAGTACCCGGGTGAGGCCACCGCCACCTGCCTCTCTGGTCCAGTTGTCAGAGAGAAAAGTTGACTTTCCATCCATTTGCTCCAGGGCATTACATATCTTCTGTTGTAGGGCTTTAAACCTTTTTTCAATTTCGTCTCTGGATGTCATAGGTTAGAAAGGATATCCGATCCCAATGTTTATGTTGAAAGTATTATCTCTGAAGTCAAACAGGTTTCCAAAGTTTAGTTCATCACCTACAAACCGCTCACCTTTTGGATAAGCGGGATTGAAGAGTTTCCAGGCACCGTCCAACCGAAGTATCAGGAAGGAAAAATCCACCCTCACCCCAATACCAGCTCCTACTGCTAGCTCCTCCAGGAAAGAATTGAATCGAAAGACACCGTCGTCAAGTTGAGGGTCATCTGTTTCAGTTACGGTCTCACTTTTCCATAGCCATACGTTTCCGGCATCCACAAAAATAGCCCCATCAATGTACTTCAATAGTTTCCTTCTGTATTCCAGGCTCGTTTCAATGATAATGTCACCTGGCTGTTCCCGGTTATAATTCACTTTTGTTTCACCTGCTTCAGCTTCATAAGTACCATAAGCTCCGGGTCCAAGCCTCCTGGGTCTCCAGGCTCTGATGCTGTTACTTCCTCCTGCAAAATAGTACTTCTCATAGGGTAAGGCGTTGTTATCTCCATACACGAAAGCCACACCAATATGGGCCCTGTAGGCTACCTCCGTCAGGCTGTTCATCCGGAAGGTTTGTCTCAGGTCAATCTCTGATTTGGTATATTTATAATACTCCAATTGGTCACCAAATGGATTTTCACCGAAAAGCACTTCAAAGTTTCCACCGGTTTCGATATTAGCTCGGATAAAGGCAGCATCTCTGTAAGTGAGACCGTAGTTGTTCAGGTTAAGCTCCATAGCAAAGTTGGAGCTACTGACAAAGGCAGGACTAAAAGCACGAGCATAAGACAAGTTTCCCTGTTGCTCGTACACAAGTAGCGTGTTGCTAAAGTTGTCTGTAAGATCTGAATCGATATAACTCACCTCAAAAGGTTTCAGCGTAAACTGTGAATTATCCTTTACCTGCCAGATATAGGAAAGACTGGTATTGAAAGTTTGCCTTTTATATTCCTCACGTCTATCCTCAAAATTGATCCCGGATGTCAGCTTGGTCTTGGGGTTATATTGCCCGATTTTTGATTTATAGTATTTTCCCAGTGGAAAGAGAAACTGAGGGAATGTCAATGAAAATTCTCCCCCGTATTGAAGTCTTGAATACTGGGTTTCCAGGGTACTTACACCAGACAACCCCTGAATACCNGCATTGCCATTAAATTCCAGGATTTCCATGCCCTTAAACAGGTTACGGTTTTTGAGGTTGAAACTGATAAATGGACCCGGTATCTGGGCCTGATCTGTCACACTTAGACCTACCTCTGTGGATGTCTGGTACTTATCCAGCGGACTGATAAAAATGGTGCCGATGAACTTTCCATCCGTTGTGTCATAATTGATGTTTACAAACTTGAACATGTCCAGATAGGAGAGCTGTTTTTGAGTTTGTAAAGTAGCCGAGCGTCTGAAAATACTATCAGGATAGATGAATATCCTCCAGTCAAGAATTTTAGGATTGTATTTGTCCTCAGAAAAATCGTAGGTCACTCTTCTGTGGTTTTTTACCTGGCTTTGCTCTGAGTTGGAGATGTTGGCATCAAAAATTACCGAATCAATGGTAAATGTCTTATGTGCCGCAGCATTGGGTGGATTGGCAATTGTTTCTTTGACAATCAGATAATTATTCCCAAGGGATGTAGAGTCAAAACCGAAATGAATGTATTGTCGCTTGAAATCGAAATATCCATTATTGGCAAACAGTTCAAATATTCTTTCTCTTTCCTTGGTCACGGTTTCCTGATCATACCGGTTACCGGATAGCAAATTCTTTTCATGATGTTTTAATACCAGTTCGAGTGCTTTTTCGTCTTCGATGGCATAAACTACAGAATCGATGTAATAGGCATTTTTTTGAGAAATGTTGTATTTGACATTTGTCAGGTGCTTTTTAGGATGCGTCACTTTTGTTTCTACCGTTGTATTAAAATAACCTCGGGCAAATAGATACTGCTCGATGTTATCAATCGATGTTGCGATCAGGGTACTATCAAAAATGGCTGGTGGTCTGCCCCAACGCATCAATAGGTTACCTTCCCGGAGTTTTTTATTTTTCTTTTCTGTTTTGCTGATCAGCTTGGATCGCAGTCTGCTTTTCTTCTTGTCTTTGGTAGCTTTATCTATTTTGCTCGAATACTTCTCTTCAATTCGTGTGAGGTTTCTCTGAGTCCTGGAAGAGTCATAAGCCCCAAAAAAGAGGAATCCATTTTTTCCCATTCGATAAGCCTGAACTTCCAAACTGATGGGTAATCCGAGAATCTTTTGGTTGGACTTTTGTGCAGCCAGGTTCAGGAGTGTCTCTTTATTTATATTTTTAGCGTCAGAAAACCGCTGCTTATACAGGAGGGTTTCGCCATCCTCTACTAATCTGGAGCTCAGACAAGAACTTAAGAGAAGAATGAGGCTTAAATATATAGAGTTGAATTTCAAATCGCGCTTATCCCAATGATTTCAAGGAAACAATCAAAATTCATCAAATCACTCAAGATAAAAAAGTATCGAGATATCGAAAATGCATTTTTGGTTGAGGGTAAGAAAAACGTATTGGAACTCATAAAGTCGGATTTCGAAATTAAAAGCATCGTTTGTACCCAGCTGTTTTCCGAATTGAATCCTTTTGTTCTTAACAAGAATTTTGACGTGATTGTTTCGTCAGAGCAAGATCTAAGTCAACTGGGCACTTTTAAGGTGAATAATGAATGTCTTGCGGTCGTAAAAAAGAAGGACTACAATATCGCCCATGCAGACCTGAATGACTTCACTTTTGTGCTGGATGATATCAGTGATCCCGGGAATCTTGGCACCATCATCAGGACAATGGATTGGTTCGGATTTAAAAACCTGGTGTGTTCTGAGCATACCGCCGATTTCTACAATCCAAAAGTGATCAATGCAACCATGGGATCCTTTTCCAGGGTAAAAGTGTACTACACTGACATTATTCAGTTTATCAAGCAGAGTAAAAAACCAGTGTTTGGGGCTGATATGGGAGGTGCAGAACTCGTGCAGACCAGGTTTCCGAAATCATCAATCTTTGTAATGGGAAGTGAATCCAATGGATTATCACCCAAAGTTAGGTCACTACTTACTTCAACAGTTTCGATCCGTGGGTTTGGAAAAGCAGAATCCCTGAACGTCGGTATTGCTACAGGGATTATTTGTCACCATCTGAGAAACTACTAGCCTCGCAATTTCTTATAATAATTGATCATCGCATTGGTTGAGGAGTCATGGCTTGTGATCGCATCATCGCCCTGTAGCTCCGGTAGGATTTTATTAGCCAGCTGTTTTCCCAATTCAACACCCCACTGGTCGAAGCTGAAAATATTCCAGATGATGCCCTGCACAAAGATCTTATGCTCATACATGGCTATTAGTGCTCCAAGCGTATGGGGGTCTAGCGTCTTGTACAAGATAGAATTGGATGGCCTGTTGCCTTCAAATACTTTGAATGGAACAAGATGCTGATAGTCCTTTGAAGCTAAACCTTTCGCTTCAAATTCTCCGATCACTTCTCGCTCACTTTTTCCTTTCATCAAAGCTTCAGGCTGTGCAAAAAAGTTAGCAATTAGCTTTTCATGATGGTCTCCTAAAGGATTCTGACTCACAGCAGCAGCCAAAAAATCACATGGGATTAGTTTGGTGCCCTGGTGAATGAGTTGATAAAATGCATGCTGACCATCCGTGCCTGGCTCACCCCAGATAATTGGTCCTGTCTGATACTTTACACTATTCCCATTCCTGTCAACCGATTTCCCATTGCTCTCCATATCTCCTTGCTGGAAATATGCCGAAAAGGCATGGAGATTCTGATCATAAGGTAAGATGGCTTGTGATTCGGCATCATAAAAGTTGTTGTACCAAACGCCTAGCAAGCCAAGAATGACCGGAATATTTTCCGAAGACTTGCTGTTAAGAAAATGCTGATCCATTGCCTCAGCTCCTTCATGAAGTTTGATGAAATTGTCAAACCCAATGGCACAGGCTATTGACATCCCAATAGCAGACCAAAGTGAATATCGGCCACCTACCCAGTCCCAAAACTGGAACATGTTTTCAGTATCTATCCCAAATTCTGCTACGGCAGCCGTATTGGTCGAAATGGCGATGAAATGATTCTTTACAAACTTTTGATCTTTTGCATATCCCAGAAACCAGTCCCTGGCAGACTGGGCATTGGTCATGGTCTCAAGAGTGGTGAAAGTTTTGGAAGAGATCACAAACAAGGTTGTCTCAGGATCCACAACTTTTAAGACAGCGGCCAGGTCTGAGCTGTCGATGTTGGATACGAAATGAAATTCAAACCCTGGTTTAACAAAAGGCTTCAGAGCTTCTGTCACCATGTAGGGACCAAGGTTCGACCCCCCGATGCCTATATTGACGATGGTATTAATGGGTTTCCCGGTGTAGCCCAACAGCTTACCAGCATGGAGTTTTGCAGTAAACTTTTCAATCTTACTAAGCACAACGTTGATATCGGGCATTACATCCTTACCCTCAAACTTGATAGGGCTTCCACTTCTGTTTCTTAAGGCAACATGTAATACAGCCCGATCTTCAGTCATGTTGATCTTATCGCCTGCAAACATCTGCTTTTTAGCCTCATCGAGCTTTACTTCATCAGCAAGCTGAAACAGAAGCTCCATGGTTTTCTCATCAACCCGATTCTTGGAGTAGTCAACCAACATATCGCGGAAGGTGATAGAGAACTTTTCAAATCGTTTTGGGTCTTCCTGGAACTGGTCTTTTAGCTGGATGTTTTTCGTTTTCTCGTAATGAGATTTCAGTTTACTCCAGGCTGATGTTTCCGTTGGATTGATTTTAGGAAGCATGAGTGAGAAGTTTAAAAGTTGTAATTACAATGTAAATAAAGAGAGAAAAGAGTGATTCCCCGTTAAAGTCTTGTGAATAAATAGAACATATAGGCAAAAAATCCCAGGAGGTAGATCAGGCCCTCCGACCGGTCAAGTTTATATTGCTTAAATGTGAACATAAAGATGAACAGCATGAATGTTCCTATCATTACA
Source organism: Cyclobacteriaceae bacterium SS2 (assembly GCA_019192515.1). Lineage (GTDB taxonomy): Bacteria > Bacteroidota > Bacteroidia > Cytophagales > Cyclobacteriaceae > UBA7330. Next base: position 1,852 of record JAHCMM010000125.1, on the reverse strand, counting down.
ATGACGAGGTCTGTGTTCAATACAGGGTTGTAAATAATCGGGTTATGTACGATTGCGGTAATTCCAATGACCAGGAGCAGATTGAAAATATTTGATCCTACAATGTTGCCAACAGCCAAATCAGATTTCTTTTGAAATGCAGCCACTGCAGAAGTGGCCAGCTCCGGCAGTGAGGTGCCAGCTGCCAAAATGGTAAGCCCAATCAATTTTTCACTCACATGAAAAGCCTTGGCGATTGATACGGCATTGTCTACAATCATTCGGCCACCGATAGTGAGCCCTGCAATACCGAAAACTACAAATATCACCGTTTTCCAGACAGGCATTATCACGATATCTTCTATCAACTCACTGTCGTCAGGATTACGCTGCAGATTCAGGAAGATGTAGAGTAAGAACAAGGAGAACATGATGAGCAAAAGCACCCCATCAAAGATGCCTAACTGGTTTGTATCTCCTAAACCAATCATTTTATCATTCACCAGTAAAAAGAATATCACGGTAGCTACCAGTGAGTAGGGGATCTCTTTCCACAACGCATTTCGCTGAACAGTCAAAGGATAGATCACACTTGAAACCCCCAGAATCAAAAAGATGTTGAAAATGTTGGAACCGATAATATTTCCAAAAACCACATCATGTGTGCCTTTAGGGGAAACAACCGTACCTGAGATAATATTTACCACAAGCTCGGGAGCTGAGGTGCCCATGGCCACAATTGTGAGGCCAATTGCAATGTCAGATACATTAAATCTTTTGGCTAGTGACGAAGCCCCGTTTACCAGTAGGTCAGCCCCTTTGATAAGTAATACGAAACCGACAGTAACTAGTAATAGGTTGAGCGTGACGTTCAAGAGTGATTCAGTTAAAAATTAGAATGAACAATCGGGTAATTGGTTTCCAGATCGCAAGATAACCAGTAAACCACATTTCGACAATTCAAATTTTATTTCTAAAGTCCTAGATCCGAAATTATGCTGTTTATTTTACCCTCCAGTTTTTTCTTCACGTCATTCACAGATTCTGATTCATCTAAAGTATCATTAACAGAAAAGTAGAATTTGATTTTAGGTTCTGTTCCCGATGGTCTTATCGAAACTTTGGATTCATCTTCGGTAAAAAACTGTAGTACATTCGATTTTGGATAATCGATTGGCATTTCTTTTCCTGTTGTTAAATCTTTTTCAGTAGATGATTGATAATCAATCAGTTTCACAACTTTAGATCCACCCAGTGTAGAGGGGGGAGCTTGTCTGAATTTCACCATCATCTGCTGAATTTCTTCTGCCCCGGCCTTTCCTTTCTTAGTAATGGATTTTAGCGATTCCAGGAAGAACCCAAATTGTCTGTAGATGTTCTCCATCAGATCAAAGACTGACAGACCTTCTGACTTTGCCCAAGCGGCCATTTCTGCAATCATGGCACACGAAGCTACTGCGTCTTTGTCCCTGACACTGTCCCCAACTAAATATCCATAGCTCTCTTCGCCGCCAGCGATGAATTTTGATTTTCCTTCCAATTCCTTGATCAGCTCAGCAATGTATTTAAACCCGGTGAGTGTGTCATAGCTGGTTACCTTGAAGTGGTCAGCGATTCGTTTGATAAGATCTGTGGTAACAATGGTTTTAACGACAAATTGTTTTCCATCAAGCTTCTTGTTTTCCTGCCATTTTCTCAGGAGGTAATAGATCAGAAGGGTGCCGGTTTGATTGCCGTTGAGCAGCTGGAATTCTCCATTCTTGTTTTTTGCGGCAATACCGACACGGTCAGCATCAGGATCGGTGGCCATGACAAGGTCAGCATCTATTTCAGCAGCCTTTTTCAGTGCGAGGCTCATAGCTTCTGCCTCTTC
>JAHCMM010000124.1 GCA_019192515.1 Cyclobacteriaceae bacterium SS2 | reverse complement strand
CTGCTCACAGACAATGATGGTCAGTACATCGAAGCACAGTCCGGAGTAAAGCTTAATCAGGCTGGTCCAAAAAGTGGGTATGTCACCCCATACAATCAGCTCTTTATGCGTCCTTTTTATACTGAAAGGAAATCAGACTACTGGTTCCCGGTAAAGCAAACAGGAGGAATAGTGGATGCTACCCCATCGGGTACGCTAAATACAGAGGTGTCGGCCTCCGTCTTGAAGGTAACTTATTGCCCCAATATTTATATCAAAGATACGCTGAAAGTATTTGCTGGTAAAGACCTGTTGTTTAAAGGAACACTTGACCTGGCTCCAATGGAGACCTACACCGCTGAAGTTTCGTTAGGACAGTCAAATCCAAGGGATCTCAGGATTACGATGGGTGATGTGCTGGATTATGCAGCAGATCCATCAGTTTCAAAGATAGATCGGCCAAACATTACCCCTGCGGGGCAAAACCCCAATTCGGCAGAACATAAATTCCGGATGGCAGAGGATCAGTATAGTATGCGAAGCTATGAAGCTGCAATGATGACCTACAAAGAATGCCTCGAAGTAGAGCCTACCCACAGTCGGGCATTAGGTAAAGTGGCAGAGTTGTATTACCGGCGGGGAGAATATAAGAAGGGGCTTGAATATGCCTATCGTGCGCTGGAAAACAATACCTATGACCCACCTGCCAATTTCATGGCAGGTGTGATTCATACGGCACTGGATAATCGTGTGCTGGCTAAAGAATTTTTTAGCATTGCTGTTAGGTCCATGGAGTATCGGTCTGCAGCATATTTAGAGTTGAGTAAGCTGTTTTGTAAGGACCAGAATTTCAAACAAGGGCTGAACTATGCACAGCAGGCCATCGACTATAATAAATACAACATTGCGGCCCATGAAGTAAAGCTCGTAGCATTGAGAAAGCTGAATCGGAAAGAAATGGCCACAGAGCAGGTCAGTACTTTGCTGGATCTGGATCCGCTTAGTCATTGGGGCAATTTTGAACAGTACCTGCTGCAACCTACAGAGGATAGACTCAAAACATTCAATTCAGCAATACGGAATGAATTGCCTCATGAGACCTACCTCGAACTGGCAATGAGCTACCTGATGATCGGGTTGGAATCGGAAGCTATGAAAGTGTTGGAGCAATCTGTTGAGTATCCCATGGTTAGCTATTGGCTTGCTTATCTGAATAGGGATCGAGATCCTGAAAAAAGTAAGTCGTATCTGCAGGCAGCTATTGAACAATCTCCAAAATTTGTTTTTCCTTTTCGGTTAGAGACAGAACCTGTTTTGAAGTGGGCCATAGCACAAGATCCTTCCTGGATGACAAACTATTACTTAGGACTTCTTTACTGGAAAATGCTGAGAAAAGAAGAAGCAAGGCGTGCTTTCGAACTTTGTGGAAATGAGCCGGACTACAGTATTTTTTATACTGTCAGGGGAGTGCTGAATATTACGGAAGAAAGTGTCATAGAGGACTTCGAGAGAGCTACCCAACTAGAGCCTGGCGAATGGCGTACCTGGTATTACCTGAGCGATCATTATCAAAAGGAAGGGGATTTCCTCCAGCAGTGGAAAACCACAAAAGTTATGTATTCGAAATTTCCTGACAACCCGAGTGTTGGGATTGGTCATGCCCGTGCCTTGTTGAATGTGGGCAGATATAATGAATGCCTGGAAGTCCTTGCTAAAGTGAATGTCCTGCCAGCGGAATTTTCCAATTCGGGTCATATCATCTACGAGTTAGCCTCCATCAGCCTTGCGTTGGATTATGTTGAGAAGAAGAAATATAAGCAAGCGATGGAGTATATTGAACTATCCAGGGAATGGCCTGAGAACATGGGCCCCGGAAAACCTTATAACCCAGATAACAGACTGCAGGATTTTATTCTGGCCCATTGCCAGATACAGCTGGGGAATGAAAATGAGGCTGATAGGTTATATAGCCAGATACTGACTTATGCAGATGAAAATTGGACCGCTGGAAATCCAGCTTATGTTTATTTAAATATCATGGCTCTAAAGAGAGAAGGAAAAGCAGTTGAGCTGAAAGAAAAGATGTTAGCGTGGCAGGAAGAGCTCGCGTATAAAAAAGACTGGAGCTTGTCTGGACAATTAGATAGTGATGAAGTGAAGTGGGTCCTGGCAAGATATGCGGGCGATGATCTGGCAGCAAAGAAGTTTACACATGGAGTGGTGGAAAAACAACCAAAGAGTTATTTCGGGTTGGTCCTAAGGGCTCTGGATGTCATTAAATAACATGAAATGTATTTAAAGATCGCTTTTTCGGTTCTTCTACTTATCCTAGCGAGTAGAACTGTTGACGCTTTTACAGATGAAAGTCACTATAGTTCTACATTTAATACCATAAGATACTTTAGGGTATTCACACCACATGATTATGATCACGAGAAAACGAAAAAGCGATATGATGTCATATATTACTTTCACGGATGTGGAGGAAGCTACCGAAAAAGCGGTACTTATAGCTACCAGGATTTTGGTTTGACCTCGCCCGAAGCAGTCAATAGACCCAATCACCCTGACTATGATTATCCAAACAATGCTGATCTGGAGAACGAAGCCAACCAAAAAGACGTGATCATTATCAGCGTCAATGGGAAAATCCCAGGAATACCAGGATGTGGGGTGTATTTTCCTTCGCAAGTTGAGGGCTGGGAAGGCAACTGGTATAATTTCTCGATGTATATAAGGGAGTTAATTGAAGTCGTTGATAAGCGGTACAACACCCTGGTAGGTCCCCAACATCGGGCAATCTCCGGACTATCAATGGGTGGGCAGGCGGCCACCTGGATCGCTGCAACAAACCCCCATCTCTTTAGTAGCGCATCGGAGTTTGGTTATTCACCCGCATACTATGATGTTGGTGCCCCCGCTTACCAAACAACTATTGATATCCACCAGCTTTGGAGGAATTTCAGAGGTTTACCCATCAGGCATTCTACCAATGACGGAGATTACCTGAAGCACTACACCACCCAGTTGTCTCATATGTTTGAAGGAGCTGGATTTGAAAATGAATTCTACCTGGCGGATTTTTGTATGCACCATGCAGCCCGGATGGACTTACAATTTGAATTCCAGCAGCAATATTTTTCGAAGCCAAAAAGTGATCCTGCCTGCTTTTCCTTTATCAACCTGTATCCGGACTTCGAGGTCTGGGGATATGAGGTGCAAAGCGAAAAGGTTGGAAATGGCTGGATCTACCTGCACGATGTCACAAAAAATGGTCTGGGAATTTATACCCGGCATAGACTACCATGGGGCAAAAGTCTGAATAACTTCAACATCGAGGTAATAACCCCCGATTTTTATAACCCTGGTCGGGACTATGTGCTCTCACGATATAGCTATTCCGCAGATGAAATCTCAACATCAAGCATCAAAGCAGATGAACAAGGTCGTTTGATGATCCGGAGTGAAGGTGGAAAAGGTGATGAGTTTGGTATTGAAGGAGAGGGGCTGACACCAGCTGTTTTTGTATTAATAGATACACTTAATGAAGATTTATTCCTTACAGCAAATCAGCCTAAAACAATCTCTATGGATGTTGTCAATTTGTCGTCAAAAGACCAAAAGGTGAAGTTTGAAGTTTCCACAGACAATACTGATCTGCTTAAGATCACCAGACAACCCGAAGAAGTAATTGTTCCGGCTTTGAGTAAGATATCTATTGATACCTTCTTTACCTGTATAGGGAACAATGCTGAGGATTTTAAGAATACTGGTTTTATTAGAATTAGCAGTTCGATCAATAATGTTGTTCAGGATCGCATCCAATACCGGAAGGTCGTGGTAAAAAGAGTACATGAGCCTAAAAGCTTTGAGGTTATGGTCTTTGATGACAGGAAAGAAGAACTACCATTGTACCAGTATCAATGGAATGAGTGGGACAATCCTTTCAAATCAGATATGATAGCTGAAGGACTGGGAAATGGTGATGGAAAACCTGATATTGGAGAGGTCTTTTCGATATGGATTAAGACCCCCTCACCATTGGAAGATCAGGATCAGCAGACATGGCACCCTACGATCTCATTGAATGGAAAAAATGCTCCGGATATTTATGTGGAAGAAATCCAGCAAACTCGCAGAAATACCGGTCGCAGTAGCCTTTCTGCACAGCTACGTCTTCTGCGCAGCCCCACAAAGGATAATCCAGTCAGGATACCAGTACAGGTTGAGTTTTTGCAGGCCGAGTACCTGGAGGATGATTGCCACAGGAATACAGCTGATAAGTATGGATACGGATACTATGATTTGTTATTGCTCGAGAATGGAGAGATAAAGTTGCAGGATAGGTAAGCTAACCTGCCTTACTATCTTAGTTTTTTATCTTGCGCATAGTTTCCGGTATTCTACCCCTTCCACCTACTGAGATTTCCCCCGGGCCAGGATCGGTATAACAGATTCAACCCTATCATTTCGGATCCCATACATCACATCATACAGATTAATCACCGGATCGCAATGTGGGATGATCACTTCGAGCTTGTCACCAACTTTGTATGATCGTGAAGACTCCTCGAATCTGATGGTGCCATATTCATCCGAACCTGCAGAATAGGTAAAGCCCGGCTCACCAATCACCATCGCTGTTGGACGATTAATCGTCAATGATTTTGCGCCAGAGTCTGTGATCAGACGACCGGGATGATTGGTATTGATGATGGTAGTCATCACGGTCAGAGATGGAACGAAATCATCATACTCATTTTCGTTATTTTCACCACCAATAACCATGTACTGGCGATCCATAAAAAGATAACTTCCAACCTGAACATCTGTAAAACCGGGGAAATTTGACATCATATTATAAGTTCCCGTACCACCCCCACTAAAGATTTCCATATTCAATCCGGCTGCCTTCATTTTTTCATATGTAGCCACAACTGGTTCAAAGTTCTTTAAGGCCTTCTTCTTCCTGTTCTGAAAACCTTTGACATGTTGAACCCCTCCATCATAAGCAAGAATACCTCTAAACCTTAAATTTGGCATTTTGTCTACCATTTGTGCCAACGCTAAGGCGGGCTCTCCTGGCAGGACACCCGATCTTTTGATCACATCAATATCTACAACCACATCGGCGATGATACCGGCTGCCTTGGCGGCGTCCTGAAGATCCTTCGCATTCTGTGGATTATCAACTGCCTGGATAAACCCGGTGTGTTTCTTCCTTAGGGCCATTGCTCGCTCAATCTTTGGAGCGGTCACATTCACGCCGGTCATCAAAACATCCTTGATGCCATTCTCCAGCATGACCTCCGATTCAGAAATTTTGGCAGCACAAATACCTACCGCCCCGGCGTCCATCTGCATTTTTGCTATGGCCGGGCATTTATGCGTTTTAATATGAGGACGAACGCCCACCCCGGTCCCTTGTAAAGCGGTATGCACACCCTTGATATTCTGTGACATTTTATCTAGATCCACACAGAGTGCCGGACTGTCCAGATCCCATTTTGATTTGCCAATGACAGACGACGAAGTATCGATACTTTGTGCCCTTAAGGATGGAGATAAAAGACCGGCTGCTCCCGCTAAGGCTCCGGTCTGGATGAATTTACGACGGTTCAGGAAACTCCCCATTTTTTAGAATCTTTGTTAGTGATGTTTGTTTTACCCTAAGTACGATCCAGAATTGGGTTTAGGCTAGTAGAATGAGATTTTTATATCATGAAACGGCCTAGAGGGCAGGTTTTTGTGGAAGAGCTCACAAGCCTCAAATAGATTCTTGCCCCACAAAAAATAAAGGTTTCTTGTGCTAACTTTCTAGCCTACCTCACAAAATCTACATGAGATGCTTGTAATACATGGTCAGATAGGGCAAATAGGAGGGTTTGAAAAATAAATTGTCTGCTATCTCCCCCCAATTCTCACAAACCTTATCCCGGTATGCCGAACATGACAATGCCTACATCAGGCGATTAGCAAATAATCTGGATTCAAAATGTAAGTAAGGAGGACTGAAAAAGTCTATCTAAACGAGATTCGGTTGGCTTGAAGTGAAGAAGATTGCTCTGGAATCAGAATTTAGAGTATGTAAAAAGGTTATTTTTCAGCGCTTAGCCTAATACACACTTTGTTCTTCTACTGCGAGGCTGGGTTCATATTGGGTTGCCACCGAATTAGACGTAAGGGATCCATTATGGTCAAAATTATCGTTTTGCACCATACTATCCTCCCAATGTACTTCTATCTGCTGACGAGTCCCTTTATTCCTGAAATGGATGGCGTTCATGGGTAGTTTAGCAATAATCGCCAGGTCCTGGGATTCAGTACTGGTGTTGCTTTGGTTAGACACATTTAATTGTTTAACCTCAGGGTTGATAATAGCGGCTGAAGTAGCGTTTTCCCGATCCTGAGTAAATCCCTCTATAGAAGAAAGGATGGCGATGATAATGAATGTTGTTCTTAGCTGATTCATTCTGATAATTGATTAAATGTTGAAGCAAAAGTGGTCTTAATAACAATCCTGTGTAAGGGTAAAATAAGTATTTGCATTTTTTGGTATAATACTTAAAGGACTAGGTGTATTACTTAATTGGTGTTGATGGAAGATCAGATAAAAAGGCTAAAAGGTATACCTCACCCACCATTCCATACCATTTTATTTTTTTTATCTTGCAACCCATGAACCGACGAAACTTTATCAAAGACCTCCAAATAGGAGGGATCGCCTTATACACCGTACCCGCAATTACCTGGCAGTGCAGCCAACAAAAACCTTTCGAGGGCACTAAAATGATTCCTGCAGGAGTAACCGGCGCAGAAAAGGTGATCACAACACCTGATTTCCGGGTGGCTTTTGGTTGGTCTGCAGAGCAGATGGAATCCGGGGATACGATCACAGTGAAGCCAGCAGAGGATATACCAAAGGCTGATCTCTACCTGCGATTTACCCCTGCCCTGGAAATGCGGGATATTAAGTTGCTTAGTGTATTTACTGTGGAAAATGATGAGCTCCTGGGAGTTATTGACATCAGGAATTCCTCGGTCCTGGTGCCCTATGAATTAAAGATTGATCAGCAATACATTGATACAATCAATCGGAATGGTTTGAAGATCACCCTGGAATCGGAAAAGCCATTTGGTTTTTTTACTCAATCATCTGAAGCAGTACATCCTGTCTTCACGCCCCATTTTTTGGTCTCCTCCAAGGAGAAAGGTGACCTCAATGACTTTCTGGATTGCTTTATGTCGGTACAGTCTATCCAGGCATTTGGTTGGCGGGAAGGAACCGTATTGGATGGGTTGTGGCAACTGTATACCAAAAAGGGTGAGGAGCGGGCCTTGCAGGCGATCAAAGACCATTTCGACTTGTATTTTGATGCCAATCAGGATCTTCATTACGAGAACTCGCACAATGTGCCCAGGGACAATCGCATAGATGGCATTGAATCGACTATCCCGTATGCTACCCTGACCAGGATCAACCCCAATCACAAGATGCTCAAAAACGTTATCACCGGGCTGGAAGGAGAAACCAGGGAAAATGGAATGATCACGGGTTCTTTGACACTTACAGCAGAGGGTTGTTATACGGTAGCTTACCCACTGGCGGTCATCGGCAAGGCCTGGAATGATACCTCATTGATGCAAAAGGCAATCGAGCAGCTCAAGCATCGGTTTGTGCTGATCGAGGATGAGAGTCTTTACCTGAGATATTACACAGACAGGGATGAATATACCTTTCGAAACTGGGCCCGGGGTGCTGCCTGGATCTTGCTGGGCTTCGCCCGAACCATCGTCGAACTCAAGGACGATATTCAGGACGAAGAAGTCCTGGAGAAATTCAAAGAAGGCATTGATATTGCCCTTGCCATGCAACAAGAAAATGGTCTCTGGAATGGCTTTATGCACATGGACAATGCACCCGATACTTCCGGTTCATCCGGGGTCTGTGCAGCTATCATGACGGGTATCAACAACGGCTTATTGCCTGAATCATACAGAGCACATGCCGAAAGATGCTGGATAGCTTTGCAGGATTACCTCACCCCGGATGGTTTCCTCAAAAGCGTTTCTCAGGACAATAGGGGAGGTGAAGCACTACAAGCAAGCGATTACCGTGTCATCGCTCAGATGGGCATGGGCCTGATGGCTCAGCTGTATGCGGAGTTGTAGTTTGGGAAGGGGCGTTGGAAGAGAGTTTAGGTTATCCTAAAATATTAGCAGGAATTATTGCTAGTGAGATTAGGCCATTGAATGTTTTGCGTTAAGAAAAATTGAGTTGACGAATATTGAGATTCAAAATACTGTTTGAGCGAAGCGAGTTTGTTTTGATTGTTGGTGACCGACTCAATTTTTTAGCAAAAGATTTACAGGCCTAGATTTTTCTTTGTTTCGTTTCTTTTCATCAATGGAAAAGAAATGAAAACCCCTCCGGTAGGAGTGGTGCTTAATTTCTTTAATGCAAGACGCTGCAATACTTTCTTCATTAATGGAAATGTCTACCATTGGTCCAGCAAAATCTTAATTTGGTAATGCAATTTTTATTTCAACAATACCTTTTCGATTTTAACTTTTAGGTAGATGGAAGTATAAGATATGGACATCCTAATTCCTGTGTCATCGCCCAGATGGGCATGGGCCTGATGGCTCAATTGTATGCTGAGTTGTAAAGAGCGAGAGTAAAATCTACATAGTTGTCCCGAATTAAATAGATAAAAGGCTGATTATACCCTAATTCGAATGTAGTTTTAAAGGATATCCGAACGATCAACAAGATGAAATTATTATTGGGAATTTTCCTTTTTCTGCTGATATACCCGGTGACTTCTCAGGATTACGACTTTGTGATAGCGGCAGATGGGTCCGGGGATTTTACAACAGTACAATCGGCAATTGATGCAGTGCCCCACCTGCGGAATAACCGAACAACCATTTTTATCAAACCGGGTACTTACAAAGAACGCTTGATGCTCCCACCTACCAAGGTGAACGTGAGTTTCATAGGCGAAGACCCCGCCACGACCATCATTACTTTTAATTCTCATGCCAATATGCTGAATCGCTTCGGTGAAAAGATGGGCACTTCAGGATCATCGATGTTTTATGTGTATGGAGACGGTTTTGAGGCAACCAATATCACCTTTGAAAACAGCGCAGGGCCGGTAGGTCAGGCTGTCGCAGTGCGAGTGGATGGAGACCGCGTGAAGTTCGATAACTGCCGGTTTTTGGGTAATCAGGATACGCTTTATCCACATGGAAAACAAAGCCGCCAGTATTACAAAAACTGCTACATAGAGGGCACTGTTGATTTTATTTTTGGTTGGTCAACTGCCTATTTCGACAAGTGTGAGATCTTCTGCAAAACCAGGGGCTACATCACCGCAGCATCCACAGAAGAAGACTCAAAATACGGGTTTGTATTCAATGAATGTAAAATCGGAGGGTCAGCACCTGTCGGTTCGTTTTATCTGGGTCGACCATGGCGACCGTATGCCCAAACAGTTTTCATCAACTGTGAGATGAGCGAGGTGATCAAACCCGAAGGCTGGGATCCATGGGGAAAAGACTCAAATAAAGAAACAGCTTTTTATGCTGAGTACGGTAGTAAAGGCAAGGGAGGTGATTCATCGCAAAGAGTAGAATGGTCACACCAGCTTACCCCCGCGGAATTGGCCAACTACAGCCTGGAAAAGGTACTCGGCGACTGGAATCCAAATGAGTGAATCATTGACAAGGTTGAAAGACATATCACTTTCTGCTCAGATTTAATCGTTCTCCAATGCCTGTGGCTAATTAGATTGAATAGAGACAGTTAATCAAATCTTTTAATTAACTGTTCCTTATTTGAAAATACCCTAATTGCAGGATCTTATCTGATATTAATATTAAGAAAATCTAAATAATTCTGTTTGAGTTTTCTAATTTAGAAAAATGAATGCCTCCCAAAATGATTGGAATGATCTATCTCTTCAGGATATATGGGATCGGTTTTTGAAAGGTGATATCCGTTCTTTTGAAACAATATTCGATCGGCATTTCCCAAGACTATTCCGGTTTGGAATGACCTTATTGCAGGATGAGGACATCATCAAAGATTGTATTCAAAACTTATTTATCGAACTGTGGGAAAAGCGAGCACAGCTCACAAGTATCGAGCAAATAGAACCTTATTTGTACAAATCCTTAAGGAACAGGGTATACAATCAATACAATGCCGAGAAGCGTAAGACAGAGATGCTTGAGCTTCTCCAAAAGCATGAGTTGACAGGCATAAATTCTAGTGGTGATTCAGATTACAACACAAAAACCGATCAAACAAATTTAAAAACCCTGGTGAATGAACTTCCGATACGTCAGCGGGAGGCCGTGATGCTGATCTTCTTCGAAAATTACAGTTATGAAAAAGCATCAGAGATATTATCTATAAATATTCAATCCCTTTATAAACTGGTATCCAGAGCCGTAGCCAGCTTGAGATCAAATCTCAGAAAGTAATTGCGAAATTCATATTATTTATTTGAATTAGTTGTGATTTCTATCTATAGATACATAAAAAGATAAGCATAATCATAAATATTATACTTTTTTAGACCTGGGTTGTACAGAATTGGGAAGGTCGTTTGTCTAAAGGGTAGAATGAAAAAAGACATTCACCACTATATAGATTATAAGGCCGATGATTTTGTGCTGGATCCTAACTTTAGGAACTGGGTACTTAATCCCGATAAATCAAGCAATATCTATTGGCAGGATTGGATAAAAGCCAATCCATCCAAAGTCACTGACATTAAAAAAGCCAGAGAGCTTTTATTGTCTATCCAGACAATTGATTATAAACCCACTGAAGGGGTGAGAAATGAGGTTTGGGAGGGTATCACCTCAGGTATCAAAAATGGGGTTTCGAAAGAATCAAAAGTGTTACCATTAAGTCCTCATTCGATTATTTCCAGATATGATAATGAGCAGAATAGCAGGTCATTCCCGTGGAGAGGAATCGCTGCTTCGATTGCATTATTTATTGTATCGATACTGGTTGCTTATCAGTATTTCGTTCCTTCTCAACAGATTGAAAATCAAATGGTCGAAACAGTTACCACGAAGGAAAACCCTTTGGGCCAACGATCAACCTTTGTAATGTCAGATGGCACCAAAGTTACTTTGAATGCAGATAGTAAACTGTCTTATGCATCCAGCTATGGTCAATCGAATCGGGTTGTTAGACTCGAGGGAGAGGCATTTTTTGAAGTAGCCAAAAATGAAGTATTACCCTTTATTGTTGAGACCAGTTATTTGAGTACGAAGGCGCTTGGTACCTCATTCAATATTTCTGCCTTTAATGAGGAGGGATTCGAAGTAAGTCTGTTTACAGGCCTTGTCAATGTATATGGGAATAGTGAAAATAACCAGCAGTACAGCGAGGACCTAAGCCCTGGTGAGCGAATCACGCTTGGATCGGATAACATCTATGCGAAAAGTGACTTCAGCCTAGAGGATCAGGCATCCTGGCGCAATGGAATTTTATCATTTCGCAAAACAACTTTTGAGGCGGCGATGGTTCAACTGGAAAGATGGTATGCNGTGAGTATCGAATATCCGAAGGACTTACCGGAAGACCTGACATTTTCCGGTGATTTTGATAATGAATATCTGACCAGTGTACTGGAGGTACTTGGGTACAACATGGGATTTACCTACCAGCTAAAAGACAAGCAAGTGAAAATAACCTTTAACGAAAAATGATATGAGAAAAACTTAAAAAGAAGACCTGAGTAGACGGATGCGCTAACATGATGCTACCCAGGTCAAAGATTTAGCCAAGTATGTTTTAACTAAACCAATTCAAATCTATGAAAAATATCTATCTACATTATCTTAAGATGTGGGGAAAGTATTCAATTTACGGTTTTGTCATCATCATCATTCTATCTAATTCGCTCTTGGCGAATCATGGTGATGCACAAAATATCAAGAGTGTCAAAGAAGTTTTTATCGACTTTCAGGTTGATGAAATCTCCATGGAAGAGGTCTTTCAAAAAATCGAGGCAAAGACCGATTACAAAGTTTTCTATCGCAAATCTGACCTCAGGAGCAACACTGAGAAAATCTCTATTGATTTACAGGAAGCATCAGTTGAGCAGATCCTGATAGAAATCTCCCGTCAGGCCAATATTGGATTCAAGCAGGTAAACAACACCATCAGTGTGAAAACCAATATCAAGCAGGACGCCCCCATGATTCCTGTTGAAATAATCGAACAGGTTTCCGTGTCTGGCACCATCACAGATGAAAATGGTGAAGCCCTCCCCGGTGCTACAATACAGGAGAAGGGTACGACGAATGGAACAATAACGGATGTAGAAGGGAAGTTCTCACTGAGTGTTCCTGCAGATGCAATATTGACTGTATCGTTTGTGGGATTTACAACGCAAGATGTTTCAATCAATGGACGATCTACACTGGATGTACAACTTACTGCTGATGTATCTTCATTGGAAGAGGTTGTTGTGATTGGTTATGGGACTCAAAAAAAGGTAAACCTAACAGGTGCTGTTGAGCAGGTAACAGCAGAGCAGCTAGAGACGAAGTCAGTGGCTACAATAGGGCAAGCACTTCAAGGGGTGGTACCTAACCTCAATATTACTTTTGCAGATGGTAACCCTGTAAAAAACCCTAATATCAACATTCGTGGGGGTACTTCTTTCTCGGGAGGGGAATTCAGGAGCGGTTCGCCTTTAATATTGGTTGATGGAATCCCAATGGATATTCATAACCTGAATCCAAGTGACATTGAAAGCATCTCTGTACTAAAGGATGCTGCATCTGCAGCAATCTATGGTGCGCGGGCAGCATACGGGGTCATATTGGTAACTACAAAAAAAGGGAGTAAAGAGGAAGCACCCAGGATCTCCTACACTACCAGTTATCAGATTCAAAAACCTACTACCAAGCCAAAACTTTTGAATTCTGTGGAATATCAGGGAGCACTGAATAATGCACAGATACTTGATGGTGGTAGCCCATCTGCTGACGACATTTTTAAACTTGATCAGGTAAGGAACTATTTTGAAAACCCTGAAACGGTTGCACCTTACTATGTCTCGGGGGGCACCAACATCTGGATTGCAAATATTGATCCCTGGGATGAATTCCTTAAGGACTCTGCCCCGCTAAAAAGCCACATGCTATCGATATCAGGAGGGTCTGCTAAAAGCAATTACTACACTTCTATTGGTTACAGAAATCAAGATGGTTTGGTAGCTCTTGGTGATGACTGGAGGAAAACATATAATGCAACTTTAGGGTATTCATCGGATGTGAATAAATGGTTAAATCTGGGAGGGAAAATTATTTATACCCGTGTTGATACCAAGCGTCCGCATGGACAAGGGGGATATTCCGCTTATTCGGACAGGTATTTTGCTTTCTTATCCAGAATTGGATGGAGGTCTCTCATGACTCCTCGATTTACTCCTGAAGATTCACCAGTTGGAGTAATGCCTACTCACTCACCCTTAAATGCTTTTCTGAATGATGGCAATATCACAACCCAGAATTCAAGCATGCTCATGAAAGTTGAGGCGACTGTCAAGCTTTTTGAAGGTTTGAGTTTTAAAACCAATTATGCCTATAGGACGACTAACGAAAGTCAAAAATTATTCCTTCCGCTTATACATAGGGTGGAAAGATCATGGACACCCTTTGTAGAAGGTTTCAGTACAGTTAGTAGAACTTTTTCAAATAATGATTATACAGTTTATAATGGATACTTTGATTATTATAAATCGGTAAATAATACTCATGAGTTTTCTGCAGTTGCGGGTTTCAATCAAGAGCTTTGGAAGTATCAAGATCTCACTGCACAGGGCCAAGATCTGGTATCAGATGCTGTAAGAACACTTAAACTTACCTCAGGAACTCAGACTTTTTCAGATAATGAATCCCACTGGGCCATTCGAGGCGCTTTTATGAGGTTCAACTATATATATGATGATAAATACCTGTTTGAGATGAACGGTAGATATGACGGTACCTCCAAATTTCCAAAAGGTAATCGATTTAAGTTCTTCCCATCCTTTTCTGCGGGCTGGAGAATGTCTGAAGAAAGTTTTATGGAAAGTTTAAAACCTGCGCTTACAAACTTAAAGCTAAGGGGGTCTTACGGTAGCCTTGGAAACCAGGATGTTCAGAATTATGCCTACATCTCTACCTATGGACTGACCCAACAAGTAGCTTATCTCATGGGTGGGATGAGGCCAATTGGAATAACCCCTCCTGGACTTGTAAGTTCTAATTTGACATGGGAAACAGCTACTACAATAGACTTCGGTCTTGATGTGACTTTGTTTGATAAGCTCACTATGAATTTTGACTGGTATAAAAGAACCACAAGTGACATCCTTACATCAGCAGAAAAGCTGCCATCTGTACTGGGTGCAAACGTGCCGAACCAAAATACAGGTGAGATGCAAACTCGTGGATGGGAACTATCTACTCGATGGAGTGACCAATTTAATAATGGACTCAAATACGATCTATCCTTTGTACTATCGGACGCACAATCGGAAGTGACTAGCTTCTCCGGGAATCCTCAGAAAATCATCTCTTCTCTATATGAAGGCAAGCAGATGGGTGAAATTTGGGGATATGAAACAGTCGGATTATTTCAAACAACAGATGAAATAACAAATGCTCCGAGTCAATCACAAATTGACGGAGGTGTTTGGCGCCCGGGAGATGTTCGGTATGAAGATGTAAATGGTGATGGTATTATTGGTTTTGGTGAAGCAACGGTAAGTGATCCGGGTGACCTAAGAATCATTGGGAATGATATACCAAGGTACCTTTTTGGATTAAATGGGAATGTTTCATGGATGAATTTTGATTTCAATATGTTCTGGCAGGGTACCGGTAAAAGAGACTACTGGCCAACCAGCTACCTCTATTGGGGACTTATCAATGGAAGAAATATCCATGGTGGTACGGGGACACCGGATATCTACTACAACAGTTGGAGCCCAGAGCGAACAGATGCTTTTTATCCCGCTTACAAGCCTGGACTTAAAAATATGGAAGAGCAATCCAGGTACCTCCTAAATGCAGCTTTTATAAGACTGAAAAACATTACGCTGGGATATACCATGCCGGCAAAAATTCTTGAGGCTATCAAGATTCAAAACTTAAGAGTTTATGCTTCAGGATTTAATCTACTTACAATTTCAGATGTGCCGAAGTATATGGATCCCGAAGCCATTGGAGATGATTATCCAATGATAAGATCCTATACGGTTGGATTCCAGGTCACATTTTAATTCATAAATATCTGAAATCATGAAAATGAAATATATCATTCTATCAATACTTTTTTTGACATTGGTATCCAGTTGTGATGACGATTTTTTAGAGAGATTTCCTCTTGATACCATTGTAGACCAAAATTTCTGGCAAAGCGAATCAGACTTAAAGCTTTATGCAAATTCCTTCTACGGTACTTACATAGAGGGATTTGACAATAGTCTGTCTCAACGAAATCCGTGGGGTTATCAGGGTTCCACAATACCTTATGCAGATTTACATTCGGATAATGCCATTCCTCAGAATGTCTCGGCTGCACCCTTAATCAATGACCTATATGTTCAGCCATCAGCCACAGGTAGTGGAGGTTGGAGTTGGCAAAACCTCAGGGCATTGAATTATTTTCTGGTGAATTACACAAGAGGTGATATTGCTGCCAATATCCGGAATATCTATGCTGGAGAAATACTTTTCTTTAAAACCATGGAATATTTTGATAAAGTAAAATTATTCGGTGAAGTACCGTGGTATTCGAAGCCATTAGAAACGGACTCTGAAGAATTGTATGATGCAAGAACCCCAAGGGCCGAACTTATGGATTCAGTCCTGTCAATTATTGATAAAGCTATCAGCTACCTTCCTGAAGCAGGTTCTGAAGAAAATGGTAGGATCAATAAAGATATGGCGCTTTTATTGAAAGCCAGAGTATGTCTTTTTGAGGGGACATTTAGAAAGTATCACCCAGAATTGGGGCTTGATGGAACCAAATTCCTGCAAAATGCTGAAAGTGCGTCTGCAGAATTGATTGGTTCAGGGAATTATGCGATTTGGCAGACAGGAGATCCTGCAAATGATTACCATAATTTATTTGTTCAGGAGGACTACAGCAATAACTCTGAAGTAATTCTTTATAAGGAATACAGCGACGGGCTGCTGGGCCATGGTTTCCTGAGGTATTTTTTGTGGAACCAGGCCGAAAATGTCGTTGGTTTTTCCAAATCACTAGTAGAGGAGTACCTCTGTGCAGATGGATTGCCCATTTCGACGAGTCCGCTTTACCTGGGGGATGACAGCCTGCAAAGTGAAATGACAAACAGAGATCCAAGACTGACTCAGACGGTTTGTTATCCTGGACAGTATGCGCTGGATCCTAATATGTCAGGTTCATTTATGGCTAGAGGAAAGGGATACAATGGTGAGATGCCTGGTATACGTGGCACTGGAGAAGAATTTCCCTCACCTACCGGTTATTGGCCTGCCAAATTCTGGAAAAATGACCAGACAGAAGCCAATGTGATCAATACAGGAGTAATGCCATGTCCGATATTTAGGTTTGCTGAGGTATTATTGATTAATGCTGAAGCTCACGCTGAATTGGGATCCTGTACGCAAGGTGTTTTAGACCAGACTATAAATGAATTAAGAAACCGAGTTGGCATGCCGGATTTACTTCTTTCAAGCCTTCCAACTGACCCGGATTTGGATGCAAAGTATGCAACCAATTGTGGATATACTCCTTCTGACCTTATAAGGGAAATTCGTAGAGAAAGACGAGTTGAATTAGCCTGGGAAGGTTCCAGATGGGATGACCTCGTTAGATGGAAAGCTGGAGGATTACTTTTGATACCTGAGGCTATAGGTGGGATGAAGTTCAACCAATATCAATATCCGAGTGTGAATGTAGGGTCAGATGTATTCGTTGATAATGATGGGTATATCACTCCTTACCAAAATTCCCTGCCAGTAGGACGGACATTCGATGAAGTAAAGCAGTACTACTTTCCAATACCTACGGAAGAGATAGTCATTAATTCCAACCTCACACAAAACCCTGGTTGGAGTAGTAATTGATTTATCGATCAGGAAGGTGTATTAAAATTTTGATACACCTTCTTTCCTTATTAAGTGAAAATTCTGAAACTGAAAGAATATGTACATTCATACACTATTAAAAAAATATATTTTCTTATTTCATTTCCTGCTTGGGTTTCATTTTTTGTCAGCTCAACTCTCTCCTGATTTGGCCATAGAACAAGCCAATAAAGAGCTATGGGAAAAATTTATTGATAAATACGGGATTATCAATGACTTCGTGGGGGAAAGACCCACGCCATATGATTGTCTCTTGTCAAGACCAAATGCATTTGGATGGTGGACCCCAATAGAAGATGGTTCCTTTTTTACTGGATTGTACCTGGCAGCCGCTTGTGAAAGAGCTAAATTTACGGACAGTGATATAGACAAGGATAAAGCCAGAATTTTGGCACAGGGATTATTAAAAATGGCCTCAATTTCCGATGTCCCAGGATTCATTGCAAGAGGTGTCAGTACAGATGGTAGGACTCACTTTCCCATCGGATCAAATGATCAGACAATCCCATGGTTTTATGGTTTATATAGCTATTTAAAGACAGATATTCCCTCTGCTGAAGAAAGGGTAATAATAGAAAAGAAGTTGGTGGAGGTGGTTGATGCCGTTCGGAGGAGTGATTGGAAATTCCCAAGCGCTGGTATGTTTACGGGTGATTTTAGGGATAACCTCCTTCATGACCGATTCCTGGAGGTACCTTGTTACCTATTCCTCCTTCGAGCTACTTATGAACTAACAGGTGAAAACTCCTGGCTGGAGTGGTATAAAAATGCTTTGCTTGAATATCCGGAAGGTGCCACAAAGACACGAGCTGAGATTTGTGCTACTGGTATAGTTTACGACAGGGCCATGTGGGGAGAAAGAAGGGACTACTTGTGGATCTATGTAGTAAAGCAAGCCTCATTAGTAGAGTTAGCAAGGATGGAAGAAGATGCATCTATAAAAGCAAACTTTCAAAAAGGCATTGAAAATAATAGAGCAGATGTCATGGAGTTTGTCAAACAATACTCAGAATTTGATAATAATGATACAAAGAAATTTGGAAATGTAAACTGGGGAGAGTGCTACCCAACCTGGTACCCTCAGTTTACAAAAGAGGAGGCAATTGAGTTGTCCCGAAAACGGGATAGCGAAAAAGCAGGCGAACGGAAGAAATATGAACGTAACTTAATGACCAACCCATTGGCAGCGGCGTCTATCATTGCTCTTTCAGGTCATTCTGAGGATTGTGAATTAATTGATAAAGTAGTAAGTCACTACAATTATTCGAAATTGTACATGGGTGAGTTCTTCTTTGCTGAGTATGCTTATTATTTAAGGTCATGCAATAAGTAGTATTACTCATGAAGAGAAGAATCACGTGCCTGGTCTTTCTGCTAGCTTTAATCTCAGCTTGTAGTCATCAGCAAGAAGAAGCCGTCAAACCGAATATCCTACTTATAGTAGCAGATGACCTTGGGTATAGTGACCTGGGGTGTTATGGTGGAGAGATTTCAACACCAAATTTAGACTTGCTAGCAAAAGAAGGAGTACTTTTTACAAACTTCTATTCCACAGGTAGATGTTGTCCTTCAAGAGCAAGTCTGTTGATCGGGGAATATTCACACATGGTTGGTTTAGGTCATATGACTAATGACCTGGATCTTCCCGGTTACCGGGGCCGGGTCCCGGAAAATCAGCAGACTATTGGCAGCCTGTTGAAATCAATCGGATACCATACTTATCTTGCCGGAAAATGGCATCTTGGTACCCCTGACCCAACCAAATTTGGTTTTGACGAGTTCTACGGCACACTTACAAGCGCAAAGACTTATTGGGATCCCGAACATTTCCTGAGATTACCTGAGAACAGAGAACAGCTAAAGCTCAAAGAAGAAACATTTTACGGGACCAATGCCTTGACAGAATATGCGCTGTCCTTTATGAATGAAGGGCGGAATTCCCAAGACCCATGGTTTCTTTATCTGGCTTACAATGCGCCTCATTTCCCGTTACAAGCCCCCAGGGAGTATGTAGAAAAGTACATTAAAGTATATGAGAAGGGGTGGGGTCTCATTCGTGAAGAACGATTCAAGAAAATGATGACGCTTGGAATATTGGATGACAATGTTGAATTGACTTATGCTTCCGAATACCATGGTTGGGGAACATCAACTCCACAACCAAATCCTGAATGGGGTGCATTAACGCCGGAACGAAAATCAGATCTTTCACGCAGGATGGCCATTTATGCTGCTATGGTTGAAATCATGGACCAGAACATTGGGCGGGTGATTCAGGAGCTTAAAAACTCAGGTGAACTTGAGAATACCCTTGTAATTTTCACCAGTGATAATGGAGCTTGTGCAGAATGGGATCCATTTGGTTTTGATATGAAGTCAGGACCGGAAAATATTTTGCATAAGGAAGATGCGCTTGAAAGCATGGGGAGTCAGGAAACCTTTCATAGTGTGGGTTCAGGATGGGCACACGTCTCGAATACGCCACTAAGGTTGTACAAACATTTTAATCATGAAGGTGGAATTAGAGTGCCACTGATACTTCGATGGGGTGAGGGAGGTAATAGAGCTGAAAGGATGAATGGTCATCTTATTGATATCCTTCCAACAATAATGAGCGTGTCTGGAAGAAATTCTTTTCCCCTAAAGGAGACTGAAGGAATCAACCTTATCGAGGCGATTAAAAATGATGAAAATATAAATCGCACTTTGTTTTTCGAACATGAGGGTAACCGTGCAGTTATTCAAAATAATTGGAAACTTGTTGCTTTAAGAGATAGGTCTTGGGAACTCTACAATCTAGCTTCTGATCCTACAGAATCAGAAAATCTAGCTTTAATTTTTCCATCAAAAATTAAGCAAATGATTCCTTTATGGGAGAATTGGGCAAAAGCAAATAACGTTTTACCAATGCCAATTGATTATAGGGTAGATTATCTGGAATGAACAGAAAAAGGATGTAATTCAGAAGTATTTCGTGTATTTACATAAGCCCTTCTTGCTTCCACTGATCATGAACCATCGCTCGGCTCTTTTCTTGCTCCTGCTGATTTACAAAGCCAAATATTCGATTTATAGAAGATCACATATTCTTGAGGGTTGATTGGCTTTGAGCTGAAAAGCACCGTACAAACTATTGAGATAAGTTGTAAATAATTTGAATAAAAAAACCGGACCAATCACTTGATCCGGCTTACATTGAGTGACTTGCTTATCCTAAAAGTTATCGCCAAACAACCTTTAAAATTTGATAGTCAATCAATGATTTTAACTATAAATTATTCCAAAGATAAGATAGTTTAGGCTTCATATTGACTTCTCTGTCATTTTTCCAATTCAGAAAAAATACTATATTTTTATTGGAAATTTTGTTACAACAGCCATCATATAAAGACAAAGATTCCCATTCAGAGAAAAAAAGAAATAATTCCTCTGATAAGCTGCTATGGAATTCATTCAAAGAAGGAAGCCGGAAATCATTTCACTATATCTATGATCAGAATTTTGAGAAGTTGTTGCGATATGGCTTGCAATTTTCTTCTGATCAGGCACTGGTAGAAGATCAGATTCATGAATTGTTTATCTACTTGTGGAAAAGAAAAGAACATCTTGATATTCAGGGATCTATCACAGTCTATTTGTTTTGGTCTCTGAGAAACCGTATCATCAAATACATGAAAGCCTATAGGGAGGTTGCCATTGATAATGATAAAGAGCTGATAGAGTCAGATGAACCATTCTTTGATGAACATAAATATGAGAGCCTGAGCAAAGCACTTCAATCGCTACCACCGAAGCAACGCGAAGTTCTTACTTTAAGATATTTCCAAAACCTGGATGGGGAGGAAATAGCCAGTATCATGAACATTACCATTGGTGCTACTTACAACCTGATATCAAGAGCTATCATGAATCTAAAGAGCAAGATTTCAATATTCATGATGCTAGTGGCCCTCCTTTCTTATATTGTATTACGATAATCACATCAAATAATTCAATTTATTGATATATATTCATAAGAATGTTTATATATCATAAAATATTGTAAATATTACAATCTAACCTATTAGGTTTTGGAAGTTTTGGACTCTACTGGTTAAAAGCCAGACTTTTGAAAAATTCAGACCTTAAACACGTTGACCAGTTAATCACTGATGAACAGTTTCGTTCAGTCATCCATTCACTGGCAGACAATCAACCCATTCCTGACCAGATAGTTGCTTCATACAGCCAATACTCAAGGGAGGACCTGGAATTTGCAAAGGAATTGATTAGAGCTTCTAAGGAAGAGCAAGAATCAATTGATTATGGCAATAAGGATAAAATATGGGGATCCATTGAAGTTGCTACCACACAATTTGATCTTGACAGGGAAGTATCTGAAACAAATTTAACAGTTCATAAAACACAGACAATCTGGAAGAGGGCAATGATGGTTGCCGCTGTGTTTATTGGTTTGGTGTGTGTGTCTATCTGGTTCACCATGGATCAAGCACATCTTAACGAACAGTCCGGACCGGTTTCTGAATTGGTTACAAAAGCGAATCCTTCGGGTCAAAAATCAAGGATTACACTTCCTGATGGGAGTATCGCTCACCTGAATGCAGAAAGTGAATTGGTCTATGATAGAAATTTCACAGGAGATCAAAGAAAGCTTTATCTGAAAAAGGGTGAAGCCTATTTTGAGGTAAGCAAAAACAGGGAGAAGCCATTCGTAGTCATCGCGAATAATATTTCGGTTACGGCACTTGGTACTGAGTTTAATGTCAACGCCTTTGATGAGGGATTGAAAGTGGCCCTGGTGGAGGGAAGTGTCATGGTGAGCAATACTTCGAACAATGATCAGGTGATAATGAATCCAACTGAGATTTTGGAGTTTGATCCGGTCGCTAATGGCTTGAAAATCATATCTGGATCTGCGCAGGATTTGGCTGATTGGAAAGACCAGATCCTTCATTTCAACGATACACCAATAGACGAAGCTCTTGGCATACTGTCCAGGTGGTATGCGGTAGAAATTTTACTAGAGAACACCGCCCCAAAAGATTTGACGGTCTCAGGAAAGTTCAACAACAGTTCACTGGAGCTGGTCCTGAACAACCTGAGTTATTCATTGGATTTTGAGTATGTAATGAACAATAAGGATATCAAAATAAAATTCAAAAAGTAATACTATGTAAAAAACACTCGAAGGGTACCTGGCTTCTATCGCCAATTAAAACAGAAGTGAGGTATGTCAATCAATGATTTTTAACTATAAATTTTAACTATATGCAAAGTACAGTTTTACAAACTTTTATAAAGTTGAGCAAGCTAACATTTTACGTTTTCACCATTATTTGCCTGAGCCTAAGCTCATTGTTGGCAAGTAATGGTAATGCGCAGGTAAAAAGCGTAAAGGAAGTACAGTTGAGCGTTGACTTGAGTAATGCCGATCTAGCCCAGGCATTTGAGCTGATCGAACAAAAGACAGACTACAATTTTATCCTCAGCAAAGAGAAGATTGATCTGAATAAGAATCTTGGATTGGAAACTTATGCCGGATCGGTAGAAGGTCTGTTGCTAATCATTTCGGAAAAAGCAAATATCAGCTTCCGCCAGATCAATGAAAGCATTGATGTAAAGAGTATATCCAGGTTGAAGGAAGCACCGGTAGTGGTAGAGCTGATCGAACAGGTTTCCGTGTCTGGCACCATCACAGATGAAAATGGTGAAGCCCTCCCCGGTGCTACAATACAGGAGAAGGGTACGACGAATGGAACAATAACGGATGTAGAAGGAAAGTTTTCCTTAAATGTTCCTGAAGATGCGACATTGACTGTGTCTTTTGTTGGATTTACAACACAAGATGTTTCAATCAATGGACGATCCACGCTGGATGTACAACTTACTGCTGATGTATCTTCATTGGAAGAGGTTGTTGTGATTGGTTATGGGACAGTCAAGAAGAGTGATTTGACTGGATCTGTGGCATCTGTTACCAGTGAGGAGATCAATGCTGTCCCTGCATCAAATGTCCTGCAATCACTTACAGGTCGGGTAGCTGGTGTAAATATCTCGCAAAATACTGGGGCTCCTGGAGCTGAAATGAGTATTAGAATTCGTGGAGTTAATTCCATTCAAGGGGGAAATGAACCCCTTTACGTAATTGATGGCTTTCCCACTAATCAATCAATGCTTCTATCACTGAATAGTGCAGATATAGAAAGCATAGAGATTCTAAAAGACGCATCTGCGACAGCTATATATGGTTCCAGGGGAGCAAATGGGGTCGTGATAGTTACTACAAAAAAAGGCACCAATCGGAAGACTCAGATTGACTTTGAGACAAGTTATGGGGTTCAGACTTTGAGAAAGAAAATGGACCTTATGAATGCAAACGAGTATGCTCAGTTTGCCAATGAAACCATGGTTAATAGTGGCTTCACTCCATATTTTACTCAGCAACAGATTGATGGATTTGGGAGTGGTTTTGATTGGCAAGATGAGTTGTTCAGGCCGGCCCCAATGAAAAAGATGTCTTTAAATATCAATGGAGGAACAGAGGATACTCAATTTTCACTAGGAGGTAGTTTGTTTCTTCAGGATGGTATCATAAAAAGAAGCTATCATGATCGATATTCTGCAGTCATCAACATAACACATAAGTTGAGTGATAAATTAAAGGTGGATGTATCCAGTATCTTAAGTTATATCAATACTGATAGGAAAGATCCACTTGGTGGTAATAGGGGCGGAGGCATTATTGGTGGTACTTTGTCAGCACCTCCTACCTTAAAACCAATAAATGATGATGGCACTTACGTCGATTTAAAGAATGCTTATCCTTTCATGTCAAATTCTATAAGCAACCCTATCAACTCATTGAATGAGTCAACATCAAATCGCAAGGAAAATAGAACTTTAGTAAATTCATCATTTATCTATAACCCCATTCCGGAGCTTACCATTAAGGTTCTTGGTGGAATTGCAAATCACGACCGCCAATCTACTGTGTATACCTCCAATAGTATACTTAATGGTCTAAGTTCAGCCTCAATGGGATCGAGTCGTTACAGGAGTTTGTTGAATGAGAATACTGTTTCATATGACAAAACATTCAATCAAAGTAAGCTTTCAGTTCTAGCCGGGTTTACTTATCAGGATTTTGTAAATACATCTATTAGTGGGAGTGGTCAGGGTTTTATTAGTGACGTAACAGAAACATTTGATCTTGGAGCAGCTGATACCCCCGGAATTCCATCATCGAGCTATTCCAAGTCAACTTTGCTATCTGCCTTGGCTCGTATCAATTATATTTATAATGATAAGTATCTGGCTACTTTAACTTTTAGAGGTGATGGAGCATCGCAATATAGTGAGGGTGATAAATGGGGTTACTTTCCATCAGGTGCCGTAGCATGGAGGTTATCAAATGAGGATTTCTTTGATCTGCCCTCTATTTCAAACCTAAAGGTCAGAGCATCCTGGGGAATTTCAGGCAATCAAGCCATAAGTGCCTATACAACCTTAACAACACTTAATTCCGGAATCAAATCATTTGGTGAAGGACTTCAGGTATCTTATGCTCCTGGGACGAGGTTGCCAAATAAATTAAGGTGGGAGACTACAGATACAAAGGATGTTGGAATTGATATTGGCTTCTTTGAAAACCGACTCAATATCACTGCTGATTATTATGTCAAACAAACCAAAGATCTACTGAATACAGTTGGATTACCTCTCTCAATGGGATACACCACTACCATTAGAAATGTTGGTTCCATGGAAAACAAAGGTTTTGAATTAGGCATAGAAACATTTCCATTCACAGGTGAATTTGAATGGCGTCTGAATTTTAATATATCCCTAAACCGGAATAAGGTCATAGAATTATATAACGATCAGGATATACTGGGTGGTGATATTGATGTCAACCTTGTACAGGATTATCTCAACATCTTAAGAAAAGGCCACTCAGTAGGTAGTTTCTGGGGGTACCTTGAAGAAGGGTATGATGATAATGGACAAATTATCTTCAGCGATCTTAACGGTGATGATCAGATAACTCTTGATGATAAAACCTTTATTGGGAACCCTAATCCCAACTTCATCTATGGTTTACAATCCGTGATGAATTATAAGAATTTTGATTTAACTCTGTTTTTTCAAGGCTCTCAGGGAAATGATATTTTTAATGTAAGTTCCATCAACAATACACTGGATTTTGGGATTGGATTAAATATGCCTCGTGAGGTATTTTTAAATCACTGGACAGCTGAGAACCCAAATGCAAAATATCCTATTCCTGCGTTGAGCACAAATGTTAGAGCGTCCGAACGATTTGTTGAAGACGGGTCCTATCTGCGATTGAAGAATATTGAGCTTGCTTACAATCTTAATGTGAAGAGTAAAGCAATCAATTCCATCAGGATTTATACAAGCGGAATTAATCTGATAACCATTACCAAATACTCTTGGTGGGACCCGGAAGTTAATTCAAGAAGCAGTGCTATTGATCAGGGAATTGATCACTTCACATATCCAACAGCCAAAGCCTTTACAATAGGTCTGCAGGCTAGATTTTAAGTTTTACATAAATCGAAGTTGAAATGAAAGCATTAATAAATAGAATAATAGTTAACAGCATTTTAGTCATTGCTTGTTCATTGGTTTACTCATGTGAAGACATTTTAGAGGAGAGCCCCAAGAGTATAGCAGTAGAGACATTTTACAACACATTGAGTGAGGCAGAAACAGCTGTAAATGCCATATACCTTCCTATTGGTGAGAATCTTCACAATGGAGAAATAGGGATTAATAGTGTCCTTAGTGAGTTTACTTATGGGAGGGGAAGCTGGGCAGCACTTAATAGTTATACTGGTTTGAATGACACATGGAAAACCAGGATTTCCGGGCGATGGACCAGTGACTATCTGGCCATCAGAAATGCCAATATAGTCATTGGAAATTTACCTTCTGCACCTGCTTTAGATCAGGACGATAAAGATCGCTTAGTGGCAGAAGCAAAATTCTTGCGTGCGTTTGTTTACTTCCAATTGGTCAGAAACTGGGGTGGTGTCCCTATTAGGACAGAAGAAAACATTTTTGAGATCAATCTCGCCCGTAGTAGTGAAGATGAAGTGTATGATTTTATCATTGGCGATTTGTTGGATGCTGAAGAAGCATTACCCGATGAACCACGACTGATTGGTACACCCTCTGTTTGGGCAGCTAAAACCCTATTGGCTGATGTATATCTTCATCTGGAGATGTATACTGAGGCAAGCACCAAGTCTAATGAAGTGATCAATTCTGGTCAGTTTGCATTAGTTCCAGTAAATAGTACGGACGATTTTCAGAATATTTTTGGAGCTGATGTTGTCACTACCAACGAGGAAATATTTTATTCGAGATTTTCTCATGTTTCAGGGCAGGGCAATGTATGGCCAGGCCTTATGGCTCATCCTGCGACAGGTCTTTATGGGACAGCAGGTGTTTATGGCGTTTATAGTTTGTCATCCAATTTGGCATATCAGGCATGGGATGATGATGATTTTAGAAAAGGACAGTGGTTTTCATGGGATATTGGAGTGGGGCCAAACACCTTGCTGTCAATGAAATTTATTGATCCCGGAACGCCGGGCTTAACAGGAGGAGCATCACCAGTCACTTGGTATCGATACGCAGATGTATTGCTGATCTTTTCCGAAGCGAATGCCCGATCAAATAATTCGCCGACTGCAGCAGCTGTAGAAGCGATCAACCAGGTCCATCGCAGAGCTTATGGATACGACCCGTTGTCAGCTTCTCCTATGGATTTCAATGCGGGAGATTACGATCTTTCAGGCTTTCTCGACCTGATTGTGCAGGAACGAGGCTATGAGTTTGAATTAGAAGGTAAAAGATGGCTTGACCTTAAGCGGCTTAACAAGGCACAAGATGTAATTTCAACTATCAAGGGTGAAGACGTGCCCCAATTGAATTACCTCTGGCCAATACCCATCAACGAGTTTAACTTCAATCTGGGCCTTGATCCAAATACAGACCAGAATCCTGGTTATTAAGTTTTCCTAAAAGTACTAAAACATTAACCCCAGGTCCTGATAACGGACCTGGGGAATTAAATCCATTATTCATGAAATATAATAGAAGAAAATTTATTGGCATTTCTGCATTAGCTGGTGGGGCTTCTTTGATGCCATACTCCAAAATCAATGCTGGTCAGAGCATATACTCAGCAAATGAATTTCGCGAACCATCACGCAAAATTTCTATTGTTGACGAGTATGATGTCATTGTATGTGGGGGTGGTCCTGCGGGGATAGCTGCTGCACTTACATCAGCCAGATCTGGTGCAAGAACCTTACTCCTGGAACTGGGAGGTTGTTTGGGAGGTGTCTGGACATCTGGTCTGCTCACTTTTATCTTTGATTTTGCAAAACCAGGGATTACTGAGGAGATAAAAGATCGATTGGATAGAGTTGGAGCAAGAAGAAATACTAATGAAGATCGATTTGTCTATTCACCAGAAGCTATGAAATTTCTATTGGAAGAAATGTGCCTGGAAGCTGGAGTTGATTTTTTATTACATACCAGGGTGACTGCTGCATACAAGGAGAAGAACAGGCTGACGACAATTGTAACAGAATCTAAATCTGGAAGAGAGGCCTGGAAAGCCAAAGCATTTGTTGATACGACAGGGGATGGTGATTTAGGCGCTCTTGCTGAGAATGGCTGGGACATAGGATATGGAGGTGAAAGTTGCCCGTGTCAACCACTTACATTAAATGCGCTTGTAGTTGTGAAAGACGTTGAGCGATTCAAAGACTATCTTTCCATGTATGATCCTGAAATCACTGATATGAAAGAAGATCACGTGAAGTCAAGCCTGGCATTTAAGGAGGAAATGAAGAAAGTTGGCATTAACCCATCCTATGGACACCCCACTCTATTCCCCATTAAAGATAACCTTGTAATGATGATGGTGAACCATGAGTATGATATCAAAGCTTTTGACGCGAGAGCCGTGAGCAGGNCTACTGTTCAGGCAAGAGCGGAGATTCATCACATAGCCAGAGAAATGAAAAAACTTGGTGAGCCATGGGATAGTTTACAGGTAATAGCAACAGCCGATCAGATTGGAGTTCGAGATGGTAGACGATTACATGGTAGGTATACCGTTTCTAAAGCGGATCTGGTGATGGGGTCGTTTCACCCTGATGCTGTGACAACCCCAACATTTGGAGTAGATATACACGCTCACAGTCAGGAAGAAAACGATAAAGCTCCTATTGTAAGAGGAGGTGTTGAGAAAATGAAGCCCTATGACATCCCCCTCAGAGCTTTGATAGCGAAAGACGTTGATGGGTTAATGATGGCAGGGAGATGTATCAGTGGTGATTTTATTGCCCATGCTAGTTACAGGGTGACCGGAAATGCAGTAGCGATGGGGGAAGCTGCTGGAACTGTTTCCGCTATTGCTGCACAGTCAAATAGGCTTCCCCACGATGTTGAATGGGAAGAAGCTGAGGTTCTTCTGGAAAAGATTCGACGTGAATAATCAATTATTTCCTCCTTAAGCAAATGTGTGAAATTGCATGTACCTCGTTTAAACTTTTCTCTATCTTCATAGAATTGAGACACTTATTTTTAACGTATAAATGGAAATAATGTACAGGATTCATCAGCTTCTGATTTCATTAATTATTGCTTTGACATCATTGGGCTGCGATTCAGTAGACAAACAGAAGCCAAATATTATCTTCATTCTCAGTGATGATCACCGATGGGATGCAATAGGTTTTAAAGATCATCCATTTTTGAAAACTCCTCATTTAGATAAAATGGCAGAAGGTGGAGTTGTATTTGAAAACGCATTCGTTACTACTTCACTTTGTTCTCCCAGTCGCGCTTCAATTTTAACAGGACTTTATACACATAATCATGGAGTGGTAGATAACTATCATCCGGTGAGTGCTGATCTTACATTTTTCCCTCAAATGCTTCAAAAGGGTGGATATGAAACAGCATTTATTGGAAAATGGCATATGGGTGATTCTGATGAACCACAAAGGGGATTTGATCATTGGGTCGCCTTTCGTGGTCAAGGGTCCTATTATCCGGATGGTCATGGTACCACTAGGGTGGTGCCTCAAACTAGTTATGAGGGTTATAATGTCAACGGGGAATATCGAAAAGCACAACAGAAATATATCACTGATGAACTAACTGATTATGCATTGAATTGGTTAGATGCCCGCGAACAAAATGATAACCCTTTCTTCCTGTATATCAGTCACAAAGCCGTACATTCAGACTTTGTCCCAAGAGACAAAGATAAAGGGAAATATCAGCATGAACATTGGGAGCTTCCAGCTACTTTTCAAATTGATCATGATCAAAAAGGAAAGCCCAAATGGCTACAAGATCAACGTAACAGTCGACATGGAGTTGATTATGGTTACAACCTGGATAGTTTCAACGTTGAAAGTTATTATAAGCGTTATTGTGAAGCTTTAATAGCAGTAGATGACAATATCGGTAGGGTTTTCAATTACCTCAAGGAGAATAATCTTTTATCAAATACTTTGGTCGTGTATATGGGTGATAATGGTTTTCAATTTGGAGACCATGGATTAATTGATAAACGCACAGCATATGAGGCATCTATTCGTGTTCCTCTTCTGATGCACTATCCTGAACAACTAATGGCTGGTTCTGCGGTATCAGAAATGGTAGCTAATATTGATATCGGCCCAACCTTTTTGGAAGCTGCTGGAATTAAGCCATTTCAAAAGATGGATGGAGAAAGTTTTTGGAGATTGGCAAAAGGAGATAAAATACCCTGGAGGAAATATCTTCAATATGAATATTATTGGGAGTGGAATTATCCTCAAACCCCGACAATATTTGCGCTTAGGGGAGAAAAGTATAAATATATCAGGTATTACGGGATATGGGATACTGATGAACTTTATGACATTGAAAATGACCCTATCGAAAAAGATAACTTAATTCAAATGCCGGAATTAAGTGATGTTGTGGATGAAATGAAAACAGAATTATTTATACACCTTCGATCAACTAATGGAATGCGAATTCCTTTATTGCCGGATAGAGGAAGACAATTCTATTTTCGGCATCCTGATAAATCAAAGCAAGGAGTATTTCCAGGTTGGTTCTATGAAAAACCTGCCCCTGTAACTCGATAGGGATAAAACGAAATGACCGACTTTTGTATTTTAAGAATTTAACTTGTAAACAATTAATTTGCTGTCAATAATTATGAAAGGTATTTTATCCCTTAGCTTAATTTTCTTAATACCTCTATTTGCTACCTCCTTCACCATCACCGACCTCTGGTGTGAATACCTCGATTCCCCACTAGGCATCGACACCAAATCCCCTAGATTCACCTGGCGGATGGCAGATGCGGAAAATGGCACCATGCAATCGGCCTACCAAATCATTGTAGGAGTGGATTCATTGGAGGTAGCTGGTGGTGCGGGCGATATCTGGGATACCAATAAAGTAGCATCGTCTGCACAGTTGGTCAAATATGCAGGCCAGGACCTTGAGCCGTTCACCAAATACTATTGGAGTGTCCGGGTGTGGGATCAGAAAGGCGTTGCGGAAGTTTCAAACGTGTCTTCTTTTGAGACAGGCATGATGGACGTGTCCAATTGGAGCGGTGCCTGGATCAGCGACAGTAGGGATGTCAATATCAAACCAGCTCCTCACTTCAGAAAGGAGTTTCAAACGGACAGGAAGATCAAGTCTGCCAGGGCATACATCGCTGCGGCAGGTCTGTATGAGCTCTATGTAAATGGTAAACAATTAGGAGATAGGTTTTTGGATCCTATCTATACCCGGTTCGACAGGCGGATTTTGTACGTGACTTATGATGTCACTGAGTTGCTGGAGTCAGATAACGCCATAGGGGTAATCCTCGGGAATGGATGGTACAACCACCAGTCTACCGCCGTCTGGTTTTTTCATGAAGCTCCCTGGAGAGGCCGTCCAGCATTTTGCATGGATCTGAGGATTGAATATGAAAACGGAGAAACAGAGATCATCAAGACAGGAGCTGACTGGAAGACCGCCCTTGGACCGATCATTCAAAACAGCATTTACACTGGCGAGCACTATGATGCCAACCTGGAGATGCCAGGGTGGGACAAGCCTGGTTTTGACGAGTCCAAATGGCAAAATGCCATCTTCCGGTCTGCACCCACTCAAAATATCGTGGCCCAGGTAATGCATCCGGTCCGGGAAGTGGAGCGCATTGAGCCTGTCAGCATGAGGAAGTTCAACGACACCACCTACGTCTTCGATCTGGGTAGAAACATCTCGGGTACAGCAGAGATATCAGTTAGCGGATCAAAAGGAACAGTCATCAGGCTCACACATGCGGAAACAACCTATGACAACGGACGAGTGGATATGCGGGAAATTGAACGCCACTATCGTCCTACG
This sequence comes from Cyclobacteriaceae bacterium SS2, assembly GCA_019192515.1. Taxonomy (GTDB): domain Bacteria; phylum Bacteroidota; class Bacteroidia; order Cytophagales; family Cyclobacteriaceae; genus UBA7330. The sequence goes on along the minus strand of JAHCMM010000124.1, from coordinate 328 downwards.
GATGACTCAGATCCATTTCAAACAGATGTCTATTACCTGAAAGGGGAGGGCACCGAAACCTTCAAGCCGAGATTCAATTACAAGGGCTTTCAATATGTGGAGGTGACCAGCAATAAACCGATATCTCTGGAAAAGGACGATTTAGCAGGATATTTCGCTCATAGTGATGTGCCTCCTGTCGGATCACTCAACTCTAGCAACCCGACCATCAACAAGATTTGGGCCGCTACCAATAGTTCATACCTGGCCAACCTTTTTGGTTATCCAACGGATTGTCCTCAGAGAGAAAAGAATGGCTGGACAGGGGATGCCCATATTGCCATGGAGA
>JAHCMM010000123.1 GCA_019192515.1 Cyclobacteriaceae bacterium SS2 | reverse complement strand
ACATCGAAAATCAATTGACCTTGACTTTTTTGGTATATTCCCGGATGATTCATTTGAGAATATTTTTAAGTCATTACAATCCCTGGGGAAGGCTGAAGTGATGAAAAGATCCAAATCAATTCTGGTTTTTTCAATCAATGGGGTAAAGGTTGATTTTGTGGACTACAGCCACTATCACTGGATAAGCAGCCCGATACAAGAAGAAGGTATTCTAATGGCCTCTGACAAGGACATCTCAGCAATGAAAATTTCAGCAATCACAGGTAGGGGGACGAAAAAAGATTTTTGGGATCTTTACTACCTACTTGAAAATTACAGCTTGAAAGACATCCTTAAAATGTATGGTCAGAAGTATCCAGATGGCTCGGAATACCTGGCACTTAAAAGCCTGATTTATTTCAATGATGCCGATGAAAACGAAGACCCGTCACCTACTCATAAGGTTAAGTGGGATCAGATAAAAGATCGTATCCGATCAGAACACAAAGAATACATGGATAATCTTAATTTATAATAGGCTCAAAAGTGACTCAGCGTTGGAATAATCTCAATAAGAAATCTGTAATAATAAAAGCATAATCGATTTCCTCAAGAAATTCCCCTTTTCAAAGGGGGAGCAGCCTGCCTGCCGTAGGCAGGGGGGATTGGTAGGACGTACGATGCAACAAAACAATTCTCAGATTCTTCTCTGTGAGACTGCAATAGAAGGAAATAGAAGAACCATCATCGTGAGCGATCTTAGATTATTAAATAGAAACAAAATCAGCGAAATCTCCTGCCTGCCCACCGAAGCTAGTAGCGAAGGTGGGTATACTGTATACTGTCTCCTGTATTCTTTTCTAAATGACAAAAGAGAAGCATAACATATTAGTCACCGGAGGCTGTGGTTTCATCGGCAGCAACCTCGTTGCAACCCTCCTAAACGACCCTCGAATAGGAACAGTCCGCGTCCTAGACAATCTCTCCAACGGTTACCTTGAAAACATCAAGGACATAGAAAACCTTCCCACGCCCCCAACCCCTAAAGGGGACCCACCGCACACAATCTGTATTCTAAAACAAATTATAATAAGGATATCTAATCAATTACGGCGGTGGGAGAAAAATTGGCGCGTGGTGTGCGATGGTCGGCTCGTGCGCTTAAATTTTTCAAAGATTTTTGCCTCCTTTTCATCGATTGGAAAAGGAGGAGCCTCCGCGGCTAGAGCGGGTAGAAAGAATAAAGTTATTAATCTGAATATACTTCCATTAAATAGATAAAGCGTTTGGGAGATCAAAAAATAAATATTCTAGTCACCGGAGGTGCAGGGTTCATCGGCAGCAACCTTGTCAAGGAGCTACTCGACGACCCTCGAGTAGGTACAGTCCGCGTCCTCGACAACCTCTCCAACGGTTACCTTGAAAACATCAAACCTTTCCAATCCAACCCCAACTTTGAATTCCTCGAAGGCGATATCTGCGACTACAACACCTGCCTGGAAGCTATGAAAGACATTGACAAGGTGAGCCATCAGGCTGCCCTGGGCTCCGTACCAAGGTCCATCAAAGACCCGATGACCACAGACCGGGTGAACGTAGGAGGGACGGTAAACATTCTTCATGCCGCCGTGGAACAAAAGATTGACCGGGTGGTCCTTGCATTTTCTTCCAGCACCTATGGCGACCATCCCGGACTACCGAAGGTAGAAGACAAGATCGGTAAGCCGTTATCTCCCTATGCTGTAAGCAAAGCAGCTATTGAGATGTATGCACAGGTTTTCAATAGGACCTACAGACTGGATTTTGTGGGACTCCGGTACTTCAATGTCTTCGGACCCAATCAAAATCCCGACAACCCATATGCAGCTGTAATCCCTTTGTTCTGCCAGGCTTTCCTGGAAGGCCGCTCCCCCAAGATATTCGGTGATGGGACAACCAGCCGCGACTTTACCTATGTAGACAACGCCGTCCAGGCCAATATGAAAGGACTATTTACTGAAAACTCGGAGGCTCTCAACCAGGTCTATAACGTAGCCTGCGGCGAACGGATTACCTTATTGGATATGGTTGGGTATTTACAGGAAATTAGTGGTAAGAATCTGAAACCTACCCACGAAAAGGAAAGGACAGGGGATGTAAGACATTCATTGGCCGACATTAGTAAGATAAGAAACCTGCTAGGGTATGATCCTACTGTGAAAATGAGAGAAGGATTAGAAAGAGTTTATGAGTGGTATAAGAACTCCGATGTTCCGACACTCCGACACTCCGATACCTTCAAAAAACGATCTGTCTGACTTGTCAACCCGAGCACTTCGATCAACGAAGCTTCAGCGTAGTTGATATGCGTAGGTTGGATATCAGAAAGTCGGAATATCGGAATATCTGAAAGTACCTATTAACCTAATAACCTATTAACCTAATAACCTATTAACCCATTATCAGAGGAAGGTCAGACGATAGTCAGACCGTACGATGATGAATACTCCGAATGAAGTCTAAATATCTGAATAACGGAACCACTTTATCCTGCTTGAATGATCAGACGTTCAGGAGGAGCCTGCAGTTTGTAAAACATGTATTGAAAAGGCAAATTATAAACTATATTCAGCCAGAGGTTCAACGAAGTTTTCAACCAATTTATTGAATTGAGGGTATTCATTAAGACCTATTTTATTATCTATGCCATCAAATTCAATTTGGGGAGTTATAGATCATTTTAGTTATATCATCTGATACTTGAATAAGAACAAACAAATAGAAGCTCAGGTAGACAACTACGAGGTCAAGAAATTCATTAATCAATTGCTGGCGAAATGGCATTTGATCATTGGTTTTTTTATTATTTCTGTGACCGTCACAGCTCTGATGATCAGGTATGATGATCCGGTATATGTGGTAGGAGCGTCCTTTATGACAAAAAAGTTTGACGACAGGTTTGAAAGTAATTCCATACTTTCATTACCTGAAGCCAGCAGCCTTATTGGCAACAGAATAGAGGCATTTCAGGAAATCCCACTCCTAAAGTCCCAGGCAAGAATTGAAGAAACCCTGAATCGACTCGATTTTCAGATTTCCTATTATGTGCAGGGAAGGTTCAAGACCTCTGAGGTCTATAAAACGGATTTTTACAAGGTAGAATCAGATACGAGCTCCTCAAATTTCCCATACTCAATTCCAATCTATTTAGAGGCAAGAGATAATATATACTATACCTTGTCTTCAGAAAACGATCTGTGGAATAGTGCTTTCGAAAAGATCACATTTACTTTTGGGAAGGATTATGAAATCAATGGATGGAAGTTTAACATCAAATGGCTACGATCCAATGGTGCAAGTAATATTTACGGACACTACTTTATACTCAATAGCCAAAGAAGTCTTCAGAATGTCTATTCAACCAAGCTCAGGCTTGCCTGGGAAACCAGGGGGTCCACCATTCTGAATGCCAGAATGTATAGCGAGCTACCGGAAAAAGAAAACGATTTCCTGAGGACATATCTGGATGTAATTATAGAAAAAGGGTTGGAAGATAAGAGTGAGCAGATCACCAATGTAATCGCATTTATCAATGAATATCTTCCACAGATTTCTGACACCTTACTTACTTACCAAAAGAAACTGGATAAGTTCAGAGTAGAAAACAGGGAGATCATAAAGGGATCCACAGCGGTCTTTATGGAGATCAGCGAGCTGGAAGAGAAAAAGGCTGAGTTAACTGTAGCCAATCAATATTTTTCCTACCTGGAAGACTATATCATCAATAAAAAGGGAGACAACGTCTTTGCCCCGGCACTCTTGGGTGTGGATGCAAATCCCCTGGATGACCTGGTGTCGCAATATTTAGGACTTAAATGGGAAGCTAAAATTTCGGAAAATGCTTCCAGTACTAAAAATCCACTGGTCAATAAAAATCAGGCAGCATATGATCGACTTGAAAAAAATATTTTTGAGAGCATCAAAAACCTGAGGAGTGCCAATCAAAAGAAGATAAATGCCATCAATGCAGAAATTCGGGGCTTTTATGGGTCTATGGCAGATTTTCAGATCGAATCCAGGGAATATGCTGAATTGCAAAGAATGATCACCTTGTATGAAAGCGTATTTTATGATTTGATCACCAAAAGGACAGAAGCATTCCTTTCACAGGCTTCAACAGTTTCAGACTACCAGGTGATCACACCCCCCAACTTCAACAGGTCCAACCCCATTTCACCTGATAAAAACAAGATGTATACCATTGCGATCCTGATTGGCCTGGGCTTGCCTATCACATTGATTTACCTAAAGGATCTGTTCAATAATCGCATTGTGAGCAAACACGATATTGTTAAGTTCTCCAATATCCCGTTATTAGGTAACATTGGTCATAGCACCGAGCAGGACAATTTATCAGTGGTGAACAGTCCAAGGTCGTTGGTTGCAGAATCGTTTCGGTCAATCAGGGCTAATCTCCAGTTTTACAGCAAAGCCAAAGCCAGCAATGTCATTCTCATTACTTCTTCTGTGGGTGGGGAGGGTAAAACGTTTTGTTCGATCAATCTGGCCGCAACCATGGCAATGTCTAACCAAAAAACCTTGTTGTTGGGAGCGGATATGCGTAAGCCTGCTTTGTCAAATATTTTTGGGGCAAATGGTTCCAAAGGATTGAGTGAATACCTGGCCGGGATTTGTGAGTTGGATGAAGCAATTCAGAACACGGAAAATGAATATTTAGATGTGATCATGGGGGGGGCAATACCTCCAAATCCGGCAGAACTAATCCTCAACAAGACCATGGACACACTCATGGATCAATTAAAAGAAAGGTATCAGTTTATTATCATTGACACGCCTCCGATAGGGTTGGTTGCAGACGCCATGGAGCTCATGAAATATTCCAATGCAAACCTGCTGATCGTAAGGCAGGGGGTCACGTACAAGAAGTCCCTAGTAGCCAGCACGGAATCTTACAACAAGGGCGACTTACCAAACCTTTCAATATTGTTTAATGATGTGGATTTCAGAAAACTCGAGTATGGCATCAGGATCAATTCACCTGGCTACGGCTATGGCTACGGTTATGGTTATGGCTATGGCTACTATACCGATGAACCCATCAAGAAAAAGAAAGGTATATTTAAGATGTTTGGCAATAAAAAAAATAATAAATGATCTGGTTTAGCAGGCTGGAGGGTTTAGGAAAAGTAGCAAGGTCATTGATATACATTTCAATGGCATGGTGGTTATATTCATGTGTGCCAAACAAAAGACTTGTCTATCTGCAGCATGACGATGATCTGGTAGTTGTACAACCAAAGGACAGCATTCTCAGATCTTATGAGATCAGGCGAAAGTCCTATCGGCTGAAACCGGAAGACATCATTTCATTGCGGATTGCCAGTGTTACCGATCCGGAATTTAATTTTATCAATAACTATGAGTTGCAGTTGGGCAGTATTAAAGAGCTGAGCCAGTATTCAAAAGGCCTTAGTGGAGGGAGTGATCAACAAAGAGGAGGCAATAATAATAACATTGGTGGTATGGGGGGAGCTACCGGTGCTTCAGGAGGGCTTACGATGCTCCTCGAAAGACTGGATGGTGGATTTAAAATTGATTCCGAAGGCAGGCTGGACCTTCCCCAGGTGGGAAATATCAAACTTTCCGGCCTTACCATTACAGAAGCTGAAGAGCTGGTTCGAGATTCCCTCTCCGGGTACTATGAGATCCCGATGGTCCGCATCCAGTTACTGAATTTTAACTACTCCATTATAGGAGAAGTGGAGGAAGAAGGAAGATACATTACCTATGACCCTGAAATCAATATTTTTGATGCCATCATATTGGCTGGAAACCTTACCGAAGTCGCCGATCGGTCAAATATTAAGATTGTCAGGCAACAGGATGGCCAGAATAAGGTGTTGTACCTGGATGCACGGGATGAAGACCTGCTGGGAAAAGAAAGCTTCTATATTCAGCCTAATGACCTGATCATTGTCCCTCCATNGAAAGCCAGGACCGCTCAACAATACACCTTGCCCAGGACAACAACAGCCCTTGGTATCCTGAGCTCTTCCATTTCCCTTATCTTATTGATCATTACTTTAAGTAACTGATTCATTACAAAATTTCCGATTCGTGAGTAAAATATTAGTGACCGGAGCAGCGGGTTTCATTGGATACCATTTATCCTCAAGATTATGCAGAGAGGGTCATGAGGTGACAGGTATCGACACGATCAATGATTACTATGATGTCCAGTTGAAAATAGATAGGTTGAACGAACTAAAACCTCATGATAATTTCAACTTTCTAACCATCAGTATTACAGACAAAGAAAGTCTGTTTGACCTTTTTCGTGAAGAACAGTTTGACTATGTGATCAACCTGGCTGCCCAGGCGGGAGTCCGGTATAGTATTGAAAAACCTTACAAATACATAGATGCCAACCTGATCGGGTTCATCAATATACTGGAAGCCTGCCGTCAATATCCTGTTAAGCATTTGATCTTTGCCTCTTCAAGCTCCGTGTATGGAGGAAACAAAAAAATTCCTTTTGCTGAATCTGATCATACAGACCACCCGGTGAGCTTATATGCAGCCACCAAGAAATCGAATGAATTGATGGGACATTCCTACAGTGCATTGTACCAGATCCCCACTACCGGGCTTAGATTTTTTACGGTATATGGTCCATGGGGGAGGCCGGATATGGCGGTTTTTAAGTTCACAAAATCAATTTTGGAAGGAAAGCCCATCAAGGTATACAACCAGGGAAACCTGAAAAGGGACTTCACATACATTGACGACATCATTGAGAGTATCTACAGGCTGCTGGATATCTATCCAAAACCGGCAAGTCAGGATCATGACGATCCTTCTCACTCTACGTTGGCTCCATTTGCCATCTATAACATAGGAAATAATCATCCTGTTTCTCTCCTGGATTTCATCCAAACACTTGAGGATACCCTTGGGAAACAGGCGGAGATGGATTTACAGCCCATGCAGCCTGGCGATGTGTATGAGACCTATGCAGACATAGACCATCTGAAGGCTCTGGTCGGATTCAGCCCCGTGACCCCATTGAAGGAAGGCCTCAGACATTTTGTGAATTGGTATCAAAGCTATTATCATGGATAGGTTAAAAGAATCCTATTGGGACCAGGTCATACAACCTAAAAGGAGCCTGTTAGATCTTAACCTGCGGGAGGTCTGGCGCTATCGCGATCTGCTTCGGATGCTGATCAAGCGGGATATTATTACCGTATACAAACAGACCATCCTGGGGCCAGCATGGTATGTCCTGCAGCCGGTGCTTACCTCCCTGATCTTTGTCTTTATTTTCGGGAAAGTGGCCAAGCTGTCCACCGATGGCCTGCCAATGTTTTTGTTTTACCTGGCAGGCATTACCATGTGGAATTATTTTGCGGATAGCTGGACTTCTACCAGCGGAACCTTCAGGATGAATGCACAACTGTTTGGGAAAGTATATTTTCCACGGGTAGTGGTTCCCCTCTCCAAAGTGATTGGTGGGTTGGTCAAGTTCATGATTCAGCTGTCCTTTCTTGTAGTTTGTATGTTGTATTACCTGGTTTTTGAAGATGCACCAATAGTATTCAACTGGTATATGCTGGCCATCCCCTTACTGATCCTCATTTCGGGGTTGATGGGATTGGGGCTGGGAACCATTTCTTCGGCACTGACTGCCAAATACCGGGATATATCTTTCCTGATTGATTTTGGTGTACGGCTGTTTATGTATGCCACTCCGGTCATCTACCCATTGTCTTCTGTGCCTCCCGAATATCAGAAGCTGGTGTTACTCAATCCCATGACCTCCATTGTTGAGGCTTTCAAGTTTGTGCTGCTTGGTTCGGGTTCATTTGATATCACCAACCTGCTCTACTCCGCGGGCTTTGCATTGATTGTCCTCGTGGCAGGCATGATCATATTCAACCGGACGGAGCAGAATTTTATGGACACCGTGTAAAATTTTGCGAAGCAAAATTTTACGTTGATGGGTTTCAGAGTTTCAGAGTTGATGTGTACACAAAAGTGCTTGAACCCTTAAACCCTTGAACCCTTAAACCCTTGAACCCCTAAACCCTTGAACCCCTAAACTCATTACCCAATATGGCAACTCATAAAGACCTGGAAATTTGGAAGTTATCAATCGATCTGGTGGAGAATATTTATGGACTAACTAAACAATTTCCAAAAGAAGAAATGTATGGATTGACTTCTCAAATGAGAAGAGCTTCGATTTCAATTCCTTCGAACATTTCAGAAGGGGCAGCCAGGAAAGGAAACAATGAGAATATTCAATTCTTGTATATTAGTTTGGGTTCATTGTCTGAATTGGATACTCAACTGATCATTGCTGAACGATTGAAATACGTAGAAGGGACAAACTTGGAAAAGATGAATGAAGACATAATTTTTCTAAGGAGAAAGCTTTTAAATTATATTAAATATATAAAAACATTGAGGTGAACAAGGTAACTCTTCAACCCCTAAACTCTTCAACCCCTAAACCCGAGAGCGAAGCATGAGCGATCCGGTAATTAAAGTCCAAAACCTGGGAAAACTCTACCGCCTTGGAGAGGTAGGTACTGGCAGTATAGCCGACGACCTTAAAAGGTGGTGGGCAAATGTACGAGGCAGGGAAGACCCGTTTTCTACCGTGGGTACCGTGAATGACCGAACCTCCAAAGATGGGGAAAGTGACTATGTATGGGCGCTGAAGGACATCAACTTTGAAGTAAAAAAAGGGGAAGTACTTGGGATCATCGGCAGGAATGGTGCCGGTAAGTCCACACTCCTCAAACTACTTAGCAGGATCACTGCACCTTCTATCGGAAGTATCAGCATCAGGGGCCGTGTGGCTTCTCTGCTGGAAGTAGGTACAGGCTTTAATCCGGAGCTGACAGGGAAGGAAAATGTGTACCTGAACGGGACCATCCTGGGCATGACAAAGCGGGAGGTAGACAGCAGGTATGAAGAGATCATGGAATTTGCAGGGTGCACCCGCTATGCAGATACCCCGGTGAAGCGTTACAGTTCCGGGATGAAGGTGCGCCTGGGGTTTGCGGTGGCTGCCTTCCTGGAGCCGGAGATCCTGATTGTGGATGAGGTGCTGGCCGTAGGGGATGCAGAGTTTCAGCAAAAGGCCATTGGCAAGATGCAGGACGTGAGTAAAGAAGGGAAAAGAACTGTATTATTTGTAAGTCATAACATGACATCAGTTAAGAGCCTTTGTTCAAGATGTATCTTACTTAACAACGGAACAGTGGTAATTAATGGGGACACAGAGTATACGGTAAATGAATACTTGAAACTTGGCAAAGATGAGGCAATAAGTTTTAAGGAAAGAACTCTATCAAGTAATCAGCCATTCATTTTTACAGGATGGGAGGTTGTTGATAAAAAATTAGGTAATGGAACACGAGTAAGAAGTAAATCCAATTTTATTGTCCGCATTAGCTACTTGGCTAATCTCAATTTAGACTTTGGTAAAATTTATGTAGCTTTTGTTATTTGTGATATCTATGGTCAGGTTATTGCCACCGCTCATTCAGAGTATTCTGGGAAATCATATCAGTTAAATGACAGAGAAGGCCAATTTGAATGTGAAATAAAGAATCTTCCTTTAACAGGTGGAGAATATAGTATAATGCTATTCTGCAAATCATCAAAATTTGGCAATCTTGACAAAATTGAAAATAGTGGATTGCTGACTGTTGAAGAGATAGATGTTTATAATGTAGGAAAGCAGACAAAGTCAAAACATGGTATAATCTCTTTAGATCAAGATTGGAAGTAAGATGACAAAATATAATTATCCAAAAGGTGTTGATAGAAAATTCAGATTACCTAGAATATGGTCAAACTTTGAATTGAAAAAGTTTACTCATCTATTCGAAGGTAAAATAATAAACGTCAGTGGGTGGAAAGATGAAGATAAGGAAGGCCGCAAGTATGCAGACTATTTTCTCAATAAATCAGGATATTCAATATCAAATCATCCTGGTGATTCAATAAAGGGAATTCAAGATGAAATAAATCAGATTGAACTTGATCTTGAACAAGAGTTATCTTCTGAATTAATATCGGCTTTTGATGTTGTATTTAATCATACTGTCCTGGAACATGTTTATGATTTTCATAAAGCAATAGAAAACATCTGTTTGATGTCAAAAGACATAATCATTACTGTTGTTCCATTTCTTCAGCAAATGCATGGATTTAGTGATATTGGAGGCTATGGTGACTATTGGCGATTTTCACCCACTTCTTTGGATAAACTTTTTAAGGCTAGAGGTTTTGAAACATTGTATTTAAGCTACAATAGGGAGGAAGAGGCTTCAGTATATATTTTCTGCATTTCATCCAAAAATCCTCAAAAATGGAAGGATCATTTTCCACTAAGTTTTACATACAAAGAGGACCACAGGACAAAGGATGGCTTTAAGTCTTTTGTTGGAGCCAATGCCTTGTTGAATAAATCTTATATAAGGCAAAAACAAAATTGGTTAAAAAAAATCACTGGACTCGGTGAAAAGTAATATAGTATTTGCCATTGGTACAGGTCGTTGTGGCACGACCTTTCTTGCAAAAGTCTTACAAAACGAGCCAGACATTGCTTCCTGTCACGAGCGATCTCCATTGAGTGATACCTTTCATCGGTATTTCAAGTGGAATCAATTGCCCATAGATCATGAAGGGTTTCTTAAGCACAAGGAAGGATATATTCATGAGGATCTAAAGAAAGCTAAAATTTCTTTTGAGGCCAGCGCATATTTATCACTGTCAATCGAAGAACTATATAAATATTTCAATGCGAAATTTATCCTGTTGGTTCGTAGCCCGGAAAAAGTTATTAATTCATACCTGAATAAGAGCTGGTATAAGCATAAAGTTGTAAGAAATGATCATGATTTACCGGTAAGTTATCAGGAGACAGATCACTTCCATCATTTTATGGGGAGGATTGTCCCCAATGGTCCCTTTTTTCAGGAATGGAATGAATATTCCAGGATTGGTAAGCTGGCCTGGTTCTGGAATGTACTCAACAAAAGGGTCATTGAGCAATTTGAAAATATCCCGGATAGCCATAAACGAATCGTAAAGATTGAAGACTTTGATTATGCAGGTTACGAGGAAATTATCAAATTTATGGGAACCCACACTCAGGTGGATCGATCCACTTATGAGAAGATCAGGTCAAGCAAACCAAACACAAGGAAAGACAATAAATTTTATCTCTATCAATGGAAGGAGGAAGATATCACTCAGTTTAAAGAGATGGTATCCGAAATGTCTGATTACTTTGGCTATTCTAACAATATTACAAATTTGATTGATAAGGAAAGTCAGGTGGAGAATGATGATAAATCTGCGGATAACACTTCACTACTTAAAAAAATTAGAAATAAGTTAAAGGGTATATGATCATCACCATTGATGGAAACATTCCGTCCTACTATGCACATAGTTTCAATGTGATGAAAATGGCCCAGGGGTTTAGAGACTCAGGGCAGGAAGTCGAGTTGGTCAGTCAACTGAGCTGGCAAGGCATCAAGATCAGAAGGAAGGTTGGAAATCTTCGGGATTTCTATGGTGTTTCCGATGATTTTAAAATCACCCTGCTACCCGTTTATAACCGACAGTTTTTTACCCATCCAATCAGGGCAAGAGGCTATTTTGAGAAAGCCAGTGATTACATTAAAAAGAAAAACCCTGAATTCGTTTTCAGCAGGGGATTTATCACCTTTTACAATTGCGTAAAAAACCAGATACCTTCTATCGTTGAGACACATCGTACGGATTACGACCATCCGTTTATGAAAATGTTGATTGAAGTAAAAGACCATCCCTATTTTGCCGGGTTGGTCACGATCCATGAAAATATCAAAAAGGAATATGTAAAAAGAGGAATACCTGAAGACAAAATTCTTGTACTGGAAGATGGTGTGGATACCTCCTTATATCAGGAAAACCCGGACAAGCGTGCCTTACGTGAGGAGCTTGGACTTCCACAGGAAAAAACGATTGCCCTCTATTCCGGGGGGCTCTATAAAGAAAAGGGGATTGAGTTAATCATTAAAACAGCAGCACTCTTTGCCAATGATGATCTATTGTTTGTACTTGTCGGTGGCAATGAGGATCAGGTACAGCACTGGAAGAAGATTGGTGACGAATATGGGTGCAAAAACATCCGTTTCATGGGATTTCAGGCCAATAAAAACGTGCCCAGGTTTTTGCAGGCAGCGGATATCTTGTTAATGCCTTATGACCTTGAAATGAACTACAAAGTAATGGATATCAACAGTACTTCCCCATTGAAATTATTTGAATATATGTCGTCAGGCACCCCGATCATTTCTACTGATATCCAGGTGATCAACAAGATAGTCCGACATAAACAACAGGCATGGTTGGTAAATCCTGATGATCGTGAAATGGGAATCAAGGCAGCCATAATAGAACTCAAAGATCACAAGACAGTCGGCCATACCATGGCTCAATCTGCTTTGAAAGAGGTACAACAATACACCTGGAAACACCGGTGTGAGACCATTATTAATGAATTAGTACAACCCTATTATCAATGAAGCTTGCAATTACCACCTATAATTATTTTGGGATTTTTGATACGGAATCGCATGACCTTCAAATACTGGATGAAGGAAAGGGGAAGTACTTTGGGATTACCTGGGATGAGAATTTTCTGTATGCAACAGTAGGGGTGAGACTCAACCTGGGTGAGCAATATGGCCAGAAAAAGGAACGGATCCTGGTCTTTGATAAAGCATTAAAAAGACAGTCAGATTTTTTTGAATCAGATATTGGATTGAACAATGTTCATCAGCTTTTTGACACCGGTGAAACAATGTGGGTTGCAAATAGTGGTAAGAATAGAATAGAAATCATTGATAAGGAGTTGAAAACTATCAAACATTGGTATCCGTTTTTTTTTAAAAGGAATAAAGACATCAATCATCTAAATTCTATTTTTATTAAGGATAACAAACTATATCTCCTTGCTCATAACAATCAAAAGCCAAGTATTGCTTATGAGTACAGCTATCCAA
>JAHCMM010000122.1 GCA_019192515.1 Cyclobacteriaceae bacterium SS2 | reverse complement strand
CGAACAAATCCACACTCAGGTATACTCGGATGGACATCAGAGGGAGTTGGCCATGGGGTACCATGTGGGCTCTATCCGATGGTTTATGCGAACATATGAACTAGCATCGATGAACGGGCTTCAGAACAAATTTCCAAAGGCTTACCTCAGCGCGATTGAAAAAATGTGTGAGGTACCCATGAAATTAGGTTTCCCAGATGGTACCACGACACAGTTTGGTGATTCGTGGTCTGGTAAACCAGGGCAATATGATGATCATTTTACAGATTGGGCTACATTATTCGACCGAGATGATTTTGAATACCTGGCCACACAAGGCCGATCGGGTACCCCACCGGCAGAGACCGCTTTTGCCTATCCGGAAAGCGGGTTGTATTCCATGCGGAGTGGTTGGGGAAAACAGGACATTTGCCTGGTACTGAAGTGTGGGCCTGATGGCGGTGGTCATTGTCAGCCTGATAATGGTACATTTGAGCTCTACGCCGGAGGACGACACCTGATGCCGGATGCGGGCAGCTACATCTATAGCGGTGATCCGGTCAACCGTGCCTGGTTTCGTCAGACGAAAGTTCATCAGACATTAACGTTGAATGGTGAGAATTCGGTCTATGCCCCTCGATTATTGAAATGGCAGACAGGGAATGATCTGGATATTTTGGTGGTAGAAAATGAAAGCTATCCGGAGCTTACGCATAGAAGAGCCGTCTTGTTTGTCGACAAAGAATATTTTGTAATCATCGATGATGCCTTTGGCGCTGGGAAAGGAGCAGTGGATATTCACTTTCAACTGGCTCCCGGTGGTGCTGTTTTTGATCAAAAACAGTTCACTGTTAATTCAGATTTTGAGGAAGGTTGGAATGTGTTAGTGAAAACTCAAAAGCAGAAAAATCTTGTGCTTGAAGAGGAAGAAGGTCAGGTATCGTTTGAATATACAAAAAAGGAGCCCAGGCCAGCATTTCGTTTTGGTTTAGCCAAGAATGATGAATCCGGAGTTCGATTCGTTTCCGTGGTTTACCCATACAATGGTAGTAGACCAAAGGTAAAAGTCAGGGATGTGTCTAAGCCAGGAAATACTTCCGAAGTAAATTTCGAAATTTCAGTTGATGGAATTAAAAGAAAGATTAGCTATCAAATAGATTAAACCATAATCCAGTTTTAAATTACAATACCCAAAAAATATTCAAGATGAGACCCAATTTCATTTACACCCTTTTTATTCTTTGTGCCATTCTTTTCAGTGTGGAAAGTCTACAGGCAGCAGATCCTGTCAAGCTGGAGAACCCAATGACGGTTCAGTATCTTAAAAGTAAATTGAGAAAGAGCAGCCCGCGGCTTGTATTGAACTCTTCGATTGAGCGAGAGCTGAAAAAAGACCTGAAAAATGATCCGGTCATCAAAAACATGTTTGAGGCACTTAAGCTGAATGCTGCTGAGATCATGGAGCAACCTTTGCTTACCCGGAATGTAATTGGTCGGAGGTTGTTGGGCACTTCACGGGAGATGCTGTATCGCATGAATACATTGGGGATGGTGTATCGTCTCGAGCCGGATGCGAAGATTTTGGAACGTATTGATGATGAGGTGTTGGCAGTATGCGCCTTTAGTGATTGGAACCCTTCCCACTACCTGGATGTAGCTGAAATGTCTATGGCGGTAGCCTTTGCTGTAGACTGGGTGGGTAGCGATCTGCCTGCCACTACCGTCGAGAAAGCCAAAGCTGCTTTAATCGAACTTGGGATTATGCCAAGCTACAACAAAGAAGGTAATGTAGGTTGGATCAATGGTAACAATAATTGGAATCAGGTCTGTCATGGAGGTATGATTGCGGCGAGCATTGTCATCGCCGAAAAAGACCCGGAATTGGCAGCCAAAACAATCAGCAGGGCCCTGGAAGGTATGCCGCACGCGCTAGAAGAATACGGACCTGATGGAGTATATCCGGAAGGATCTACTTATTGGGGATATGGAACCAGCTTTACTGTGCTTACGGCAGCCATGTTCGAAAGTGCTTTCGGGACAGACTTTGGGCTGGCAAACTATCCGGCATTAAAGGAGAGTGCTGATTTTCGTTTGTGGAGTAATGCGCCCTCCGGATGGTATTTCAATTTTGCTGATTGTGGTGACAGAAGGAGCGAGAATGGGGACATTACACTAGCGTGGTTTGGTACTAAAACAGGCAACTCAATCTACTTTGAGCGCGAGCGGTTTTTAAGAGATCCCAAAGAAATGGGTGAGTTGGCCAGATATGCTGGTGCCGGATTGGTTTGGCTATCACAGTTTAAGGAAACTACTAAAAAGGAGCTACCTGAAGCCTGGAAAGGTGGAGGAGACAACCCTGTTGTTTTCTTTAGAGGTTCTGGGGCTAATACACGGCAGTATTATTTCGGAGGTAAGGGCGGACGAGGATCGGTCAACCATGGAAACATGGATGTGGGATCATTTGTATTTGAGCTGGATGGTGTACGATGGGTTGTAGATCCGGGCAACCAGAGTTATCATGAGCTTGAAAAGACCGGTTTTAACCTCTGGGGAAGATGCCAGGAATGTGAACGTTGGACTTTGCTGACCAAAAACAACTACGGCCACAGCACGATCACAGTAAATGATGCACTCCATAATGTAGATGGCTATTCGGACTTTATTGACTTCAAGGCAGGCTCACAACCCCAGGCTACCATTGACATGACAGAAGTATTTGGCGATTTGGAAAAAATCACCCGTACATATGCCAAGCCCAATGACTATTCACTCCTCATCGAGGATAACCTGGAGCTTAAAGAGTCTGCTAAAAGTATCACCTGGCAGCTCATGACTACAGCTGAGGTGGAATCGACGAAAGAGGGTGTCTTGCTGAAGCAGGACGGAAAGACATTGGTTGTGAAGAATCAATCACATCCCGGAATCAAATTCTCTGTGATATCACTGGATCCACCACCATTGGAGCTTGATCGAAGAATCGAGAATTTGAAAAGAATTGAGTTGAGAATTCCTGCGTACTTATTTGAAAACAAGACCGGGAAAATCTCGGTGTTGCTTAGCGGAGAGTAATCAGCATCAAATACAGGATACAGTTTGATCGTGGTGGTTGAAATATTGGAATATTGCCCGCTTAATGGGAAATATTTTTGAGGAAATAATTTTAATATTAGCAAAAATTCATTTCAATTTGAGCCACATTTTATTAATATTAACGCCGAAAACTCATAAAAACTTAGTGAGATGCTAAAAGCCTTTTTTAACCTATTCAAGCCTACCTATTCAGTCGTTGTAACCACGTACCACGTAATCCCTGGTTTTCCACTGAATAAAAATCTTCACAGGCATGATTTTGAAAAGGGCAAATACGATGAAGCGAAAGCTTTTTACGACAAGGCCGTTAAGAAAACAGGTGAGATCAAACTGGCTCCAGTTGAAATCAATCTACTGAAAGGGAAGAAGACGATCATGGAATCCCAAAAATTTGGGCCAGTAGATCAGGTCAAAAAATTGAAATAATAATTTCCAACCCCTAAACCACATCGCCATGAAAAATTTGTTGTTCATCGGGATATGTGTTGCCTTTGCTATTCCATCTCAGTTAAAGGCCCAATGCAACCCGTACTTCGACTATGATAAAGGGACTTCACTCACCCTAACGAGCTACAGTGCCAAAGGGAAAGAAGAGGCCAGTCAGAAAATGACATTTGTTGATAAGATTGTATCCGGATCTAAGGAGACCTTAAAAACAGATATTACCCTCTATGACAAGAAAGGTAAAGAGATCTTTACCAATCAGATAGAAATGGTTTGTGAGGATGGAGTTTTTAGAATGGACCTGAGCCGATTTGCACCTCCCGGAATGGAACAGGTGGAAGGGATGTCTATTTCTTATGAAGGCGAAGGCGTTACCATTCCTTCTGAACTAAGCGTGGGTAAGTCACTCCCTGACGGTAACTTTTCTATGAAAGTAATATCAGATAACCCTGCTTTGTCAGGTATGATGGGTGGCACTACAGTAGCCATTACTGATCGTAAGGTTGTAGCCAAAGAAAGTCTCACCACACCANCAGGTACCTTCGATTGCTTTAAGATAACTGCGAAAACAGCGGTTTCCACAAAAATGATGGGAATGACCCGGACTATGGAGACCAGCAGTATCGAATGGATCTCCAAAGAAGTGGGCATGGTCCGGACAGAGAGCTACGACAAAAATGATAAGCTGAGCTCTTATACCGAGCTGACTGCTTTTAGTAAGTAGGGAGAAAAGTTTTCCTAGGGAGACTACAAAAGCCCCCGGCTAGAGACAACAAAAGTTTTAGATAAGTATATTTTTCAAATCTATTGAGGTTGAATGATTAAAAACGATCAATGAGATCACAATGATCTTAAACTTTTGTTGTCTGCTGATCCTAATCTTAAACTTTTGTAGTCTGCCGGGGCGAAAAACTTTTTCTCAACCCTCCCCAATTTGAACCGCAACTGAATTTTCACGACTTTTCCATTTAGGAATGGAAAGGACAAACCAGGTTTTTGAGGAATTGTTGGTGTTGAACGCCCGGAATGGTGACGCTCAGGCGATCAACCTGCTGGTAAAGCGATGGAATGGACGCATCCGAAACCAGGTCTATCGTCATACTCAGAATGCAGAGGTGTCAGGAGATATCTCCCAGGAGGTGTGGATCGCTATTTTCAAAAGTATTAACACCCTTCAGGATGTCAGGAAATTTGGAGTGTGGGCACTGAGCATTGCAAGCCGTAAAGCCATCGATTGGATCAGAAGAAACCAGGTAGATCGCAAACGTGAAGGTATTAGGGAGATGGTGGCGACTGAAATGGCAGAGGATTCTGGTGATGATCAGGAAATGCTCATCAGACGCCTTAGACAAGCGCTCAAATCCTTACCTGAAGATCAAAGAGTGATCCTTTCGCTCTATTACCTGGAAGAACTTGCTGTACCAGATATTGCAACCATCCTGTCCATTCCGGCGGGCACTGTAAAATCCAGACTGTACTATGCCCGAGAGAATTTGAAACAAATCATTAAAGCATATGAAAAAAGAGAAGAACATTGACGCGCTGATCAAAGAGGCGCTGTCTAAAGAAGAGGC
Organism: Cyclobacteriaceae bacterium SS2; assembly: GCA_019192515.1. Taxonomy (GTDB): domain Bacteria; phylum Bacteroidota; class Bacteroidia; order Cytophagales; family Cyclobacteriaceae; genus UBA7330. Next base: position 14,899 of record JAHCMM010000122.1, on the reverse strand, counting down.
AGAATATTATGATAAGCTGGAAGAAAAACCCGTCCTCAAACAGTTTGTAGGACTATACAAAGGTAAAAACAGCTGGATGAACTATATGGTTACTTTTTATATCCTGGCAGCAATAGTTGGGTGTATTTATGCCGGCTTCCAATTTGCGGATGCGGTGTCGACCAAAGAAATGCTGGCGTGGAGCCTGGTAATGCTGGCCACATTCATCATGATTGCCATGCTAAAAATTTGGAGCTGGATGCAAATGGACAAAGGAGAATTGATCCGGGAGATCAAAAGGCTTGAGCTACAACTCTCCGTAATTGCTGGCAAAAGGAAATAACATATTGGAATAGTGTAGGTATTTGAGGAAATTACCTTTTATGAAAATGAAAAATCCTTTCAACTATAGCAATGTGCTGATCGCTTGCTCTCTGGGACTGCTTTCAATCTCTTGTGGGATTCGGGCGCAAACTCCAACTGCTGATGACGTGATTGACAAAATCAAAAGTAACCTGACGTGTGACTGGTCCGAAGAAACGGTAGACACTTACAAAGGAGGAAACGGCGACATGAAGGTGACGGGTATTGCCACTACTTTTTTGGCCAATATGGATGTGCTCAAAAGAGCAAAAGAAAAGGGGCTGAATTTGATCATCACGCACGAGCCCACCTTCTATGATCACCGCGACAATACCGACCGTTATGGGGATGATCCCATTGTCAAAGCCAAACAGCAATACATAAAAGATAATAATCTTATCGTGTGGCGTTTTCATGACCACTGGCATAGAACATCACCTGATGGTATTTATAAAGGGATGACGGCCAAACTGCAGTTTGATCAGTATAGCCGAGAGGGAAGTCAGTTATATTATGACCTACCCAAAATGACTTTAAGGGACCTGGGATTGATGCTGGAGAAGAGATTCAGTCAATCCACTATCCGAATAGTGGGTGACCTGGATATGGAAGTGTCTCAGGTAGCACTTGTTCTGGGAGCGGCTGGATCAAACAGGCAGATCAATAGTTTACAGCGTGATGATGTAGAGGTAGTCATAGTTGGAGAAGTTCCGGAGTGGGAGACGGTGGAGTACATTCGGGATGCTACTTCACTGGGGTATAAAAAAGCGCTTATCATGCTCGGTCATGCTAATTCAGAAGAAGCTGGGATGGAATATTGTGCAGCATGGCTCAAAACATTTATCATGGAATTGCCGGTAGAGTTTATCCCTGCAGGAGACCCGTTTTGGTCCCCAAACTAAAAATCTTTAAAAGCCATCAAAGTTTGTGTCTGATTCCAAAGTTGCTTCAAGTATTTATGTCTGTCTATTCCTTGTGATCACGAATTATTCGGGACTATTATACCACAGAACCGAAGTTTTACGTTTGTGTTTAAACATAAAATCACTCAATATTGTGCTAAAGAAAAAGCCATATTGTTGGAATAAAACTCTGTGGTGCTTTACTACAAACCAATTTTGAACAGCTTCGACTGAATGTCTGTAATAATCGATCGACTTACTAAGGTGTATGGCACACAGAAAGCTGTGAACGATATCTCTTTTGAGGCTCAAAAGGGGATAATCACGGGGTTTCTGGGCCCAAATGGTGCGGGCAAATCCACCACCATGAAAATGATCACGGGGTATCTGCGACCAGATGCTGGTACAATCACTGTTGAGGGGATAGATGTGCTGGAACAACACAGACAGGTAAAAAAAATAACAGGTTACCTACCTGAACATAACCCGCTATACCTGGATATGTATGTTCGTGAATTTCTGCGGTTCATCGGCGGGATCTATCAGTTGAGTGGTGTAAAAAACAAAGTGGCAGAGGTGATTCAAAAGTGCGGACTGGAAAGGGAAGCACATAAACCCATCAGAGCATTATCCAAAGGGTACCGGCAGCGTGTCGGCCTGGCCAAAGCATTGATTCATGATCCAAAAGTCCTGATCCTGGACGAGCCCACTTCCGGACTCGATCCCAACCAGATTGTAGATATCCGGAAGGTGATCAAAGAAGCGGCGCAGGACAAGACCATCCTGCTTTCCACGCACATCATGCAGGAGGTAGAAGCCTTGTGTGACCAGGTCATCATCATCGATAAAGGGAATATCGTGGCGAATGACAAACTGGAGAATATTAAGACGAAGCAATCAGGTAGTCAGGGAATGTTGCTGGAATTTGAGGCGTCAATCGAGACAAAGATTTTCGAGGATGCTGGGTTTACGGTGGTTGAACAAAGCGGGTATTCTTATCTCATTGAATCTGAGAATGCCAATATCCGGGCAGAATTGTTGAAAATCACCTCTGAACACGCATTGCCATTAGTTAGCCTGAAGAAAGCTGATAAGTCATTGGAAGAGATTTTCCAGGGATTGACGAAAGGAGGAAGTGATGTATAGCATCTTTCTCAAAGAGATCAATGAGTTTCTGGATAGCCTGATCGCATATATTGTGATTGGTGTGTTCTTGTCAGGTATTGGGCTGTTGATGTGGATCTTCCCGGAAACCAACGTGCTGGACTATGGATATGCCAGCATGGAAACGCTGTTTAATCTGGGACCCTACGTGCTCATGTTTTTGATCCCGGCTATCACCATGAAATCTTTTGCGGAAGAGAAACGAAACGGTACGCTGGAACTGCTTTATACTTTGCCCATCAGGAGCACTGATATCATTTTGGGGAAGTTTCTGGCTGGCTTTTTCCTCGTATTCTTTTCGATCCTGCCAACACTGATCTACTATTATACCCTAAGTGAACTAGGCATCCCAAAAGGCAATTTGGATACTCCGGGTATCATCGGTTCATATATTGGATTACTTCTCCTTGGCGGCGTATTTACCGCGATAGGCATTCTGGCTTCAGCCTTGACTGGAAACCAAATTGTTTCTTTTATCCTGGCAGCATTCCTGTGTTTTTTCTTCTACACAGGTTTCGATTCCTTATCAGCCATTGACCTGTGGACAGGTTGGTCATACGTACTGTCTCAGTTGGGTATTGTAGCACATTATTCCGCACTGAGTAAGGGATTGATCGACCTGGCTGATGTGAGCTACTTTATCAGTGTAATTGCTCTGCTCTTGTTGGTTACTTATTTAATCCTAGGGTTGCGAAGATGAGGATGGAGAATTACAAGATTGGGATTTGGTTGAAACTCCTATTAGGAGTCATGGTAGTCATCCTGTTATTGCAGCTGACTTCCAAATACAGGGTCCGTATCGATATGACGGAAGAGAAGCGATACACCATTACGGATGCAACAAAAGAAGTACTAAGCCAGGTAAAAGATGACCTGTATATCGAAGTTTACCTGGAAGGTGAGCTACCTTCAAATTTCCTGAGGTTCCAGACTGCGATTAGGGAAACACTGGAAGAATTTGAAGTGTACACCGATGCCTCGCTTGAGTATCGGTTCATTGATCCATCACAGGCAGAAAGTCAACGTGCCCGAAATCAATATTACCAGGGGCTGATGCAGCAGGGACTGCAACCCAGCAACCTGAATCTGAAAAAGGATGGAAAGCAGTCCCAGATCATGGTTTTTCCTGGTTTGATTATTTTAGCCGGTGGGCAGGAGCTGGCCGTCAACCTCTTAAAGGGGAGCAGAGCTTCCTCTATTGAAGATGTACTCAATCAATCCATTGAGGGACTGGAATATGAGATAGCGAATGGTATAGCACTGGTCACCGGGAATACACGAAAGCGTGTGGGGCTGGTCTACGGGCATGATGAACCGGACACTACAGAGTTGGCGGGTTTTACCAATCTTGTGCTGTCCAAGTATGATCTGTTCAGGATCAATCTACCTGCCAGAACAACGCCTCTGACAGGTTACGATCTCATTGTGGTTACCAAGCCGGCAAAAGCCTTTACAGAAGTTGAAAAATACCTGCTGGACCAGTACCTGATAGGAGGAGGGAGGCTACTCTTTTTCCTGGATGCGCTGGGAGTTGACATGAATGAAGCCTCCGGTGAAGGTACCGTTGCCATACCATATGAGAATAATCTCACCGATATGCTCTTTAAATACGGGGTGAGGATCAACAACAATTATGTGGCCGATATTAACTGCGGTAACACACCTGTCGTGGCAGGTAATATTGGCGATCAACCACAGATCAATATGCTTCCATGGCCTTATTTCCCCATCATCACCAACTATGGCAATCATCCTGTTGTAAAAAATATGGATGCACTCCAGGTACGGTTTGCTTCAGAGATAGACTCAGTGAAGGCGGATGGGATCAAAAAAACGCCATTGCTCTTTACTTCAGCGAACTCCAAGGTGATTGGGGCCCCGGTCAGGGTAAGCTACAATGACCTGAAGGACGAGCTGCTACCTGAAAAATTCGTGCATAAACCTGTTCCGATAGCCTATCTGCTGGAAGGTGAATTCCAATCGCTTTATAAGAACCGGTTTGTTCCGGGAAATTTTGATCAGTCAGCCTTCCGTCCTGATGGACTGGAATCGAAGATGGCCGTGATTGCCGATGGTGATTTGATCCGGAACGAGTTTGATCTGGAATCAGGTAATCCGCTACCCCTGGGTGTAGATCCGTATTCAAGAGAGCATTATGCAAATGAAACGCTGATCATGAATTTGATGGAATACCTGATGGATGATTCCGGACTGATCCAGGCCCGGTCCAAAGAGATCAAGATCAGGCCTCTGGATAAGGCACGTGTAAAGCAAGAGCGAACGAAATGGCAATTGGTCAACATAGCAGCTCCGATATTTTTATTGATTCTCTTTGGGTTCGCAAAAATGTATGTCAGAAAAACCCGGTACCGCAAATGAGCAAAACCAATAAAATACTTCTTGCTGTTATAGCGGCATTGGCTGTGATCAATATCGGCTTGTTCTTTTCAGGGAAACTGAATAGCTCAGGTGGTGTGGAGAAATCGATATTTACTGTCTCAGATACCAGTATGGTAAATAAGATTAGTATCCGGAGCCTAAATTCTACAATATCAATTTCCAGAGAACGTAATGCCTGGAGTTTGAACAATAAATACAGGGTGGACGAAGGTCTGAGAAGGCTATTCTTTTCAATTCTTCATCGTGTAAGTGTCAGAAAGCCAGTAGATATGACACCATCGGATAGTACTTATGTCAGCCTGCAAGGAGAAGAAAACCTGGAGTTCGTTGTGTTTAGCAATCCTACCAAGACACGGACGTATTTTTATCATCCGGAGGAAAAACAAAGCTACGAAGTGGAGATTCCCGGGTACAATGAATACCTGGGTGGGATCTTTGAGCTGAAAGAAAACCAATGGCGTGACCGGTTGGTCATAGATGAAAACTGGCGATCTATCAAATCTGTAAAGTTGGACTACAGCAATGATCAATCAGACCTTTCAATCGAATTCAATGGGAAGTTTTTTAACCTGGAAGGAGTTAGTAGCCTGGATAGCTCCCGGGTGATCGATTATCTAAATCAATTTCAGGTTTTTGAGGTGAATGAGATCATCTCAAGAGAGCGTTTTCCACAATACGATAGTTTGAGCAAAACAGCACCTGTAGCCACCCTGACTATCACGTCCATCAGGAATTCTGAACCCGGCCAATTGAAGTTGTATCCGGCCCTTGATAATATGGCCTTTCAGTTGGTAACCAAAAATGATGAATTGATGATCCTGGATAGTAAACGAGCCAGCCAGATTCTAATGAAGCCACAGGATTTTCAAGCCAAAGAGTGAGCCTGTTTATCCTGAATTAGGCATTAAAGTCGTGTGACAGAAAGTCTGATGCTTAATCAATTTTATGTTTCATAAGTGGATTTTTTGCTTAAATTTGACGACTCGATTCAACCATCGAAATCCCTGTGCCTGGTGAAATGCGTTCCGAGTTCGGAATGAATCCACGCCTGAGTGTATAAGTGCACTAGGTTAAGCAGGCATGTGACTATGAAAATGAACTAAGACACAGATGAAATTTATTGTATCCTCTTCCTATTTGCTTAAGCAAGTTTCTGCGATCAACGGAGTGATAACCACCAATCCAGTGGTGCCTATTCTGGAAAATTTCCTGTTTGAAATCAAGTCCGGAACACTGACAATCACTGCGTCTGACTTGCAAACAAGCATGATCACAGAGATAGAGGTAGAGGCCAAAGAAGATGGTAGCATCGCGATCCCGGCACGTATCCTCATGGAGACACTCAGAAATTTGCCCGAGCAGCCGGTAACGTTTTCTATTGATTCTGATACCTACAGCATCGAGATCAACTCCGATAATGGTAGGTACAAGCTGTCAGGAGAGAATGCCACAGACTTCCCGAAAATCCCAACTGTGTCAGATGGTTATTCGGTCAATATCTCATCTGATGTACTGTCGCAAGCGATCAACAACACCATCTTTGCTACAAGTAATGATGAGTTGCGACCTGCGATGACAGGGGTTTATGTAAATCTGAGTGAAACCAATACCACTTTCGTGGCTACGGATAGTCACCGATTGATCCGATACCGCAGGGTAGATGTAGCCGCTGATCAGGGACACACCATGATCATTCCGCGGAAAGCACTCACTCTGCTGAAAACAACATTGCCTTCAGAAAATACAAATGTGAACATGGAGTTCAATGCATCCAATGCTTTCTTCAACTTCAACAACATCAAGATGATCTGCAGGCTGATCGATGAGCGATTCCCTGACTATGAGAATGTGATTCCGGTCGACAACAACAACACCATTGGTATCAACAAAGAAGAGTTGCTTAGCTCGTTAAGAAGGATTGCTATCTATGCCAACAAGACCACACACCAGGTGAGACTGAAAGTGACTGGCAGCGAACTGATGATCTCCGCTGAGGATCTTGATTTCTCCAACGAAGCCAATGAAAGACTCTCATGCGAGCACGATGGCGAAGACATCGAAATCGGGTTCAATGCAAAATTCCTGATCGAGATGCTCAACAACCTGGACACCGACGAGCTTTCACTGAAGCTGAGCGCACCCAACAGAGCGGGCATCATCCTTCCCAAGGAAAAAGATGATAACGAAGATATCCTCATGCTGGTAATGCCAGTCATGCTGAATAACTACGTATAAGCTGATTTTCATCCGCACTTGGGATAGGAGGGAAGATCTTCAAAGCATTCTCCAGTGATTTTTGAAGAGGAAGTTGTGAACTGCTACTTCTTAGAAGGTATATTTAGCATTCGCTATAAAACAAGAAATATATAAGTAGAAGACAGAAAGATTACTGTGCGTAAACTGACTCAGTCAACTTCATTGAAATTACCCAAGCGAAAATGTCCTCCTGATTCCGTATTTCTGATTTCTGATTTCTGTAAACAGGGAAGGAAAAGAAGACACAATTAGCAAATTACTCTCCGCTAGATTACAAAAAATATGTAAGAAGTAGACAGAAGAAACATCAATCGTGAGCCTACCTGAACAATTCACAAGAATCAATCCTGCGAAAATCTCCTGATTTCTGACTCCTGTATTCTGTATTCTGACTCCTGTATTCTGTATTCTGTATTCTGTATTCTGCGAAGCTATTTCGATTTCCTCCTACTAAAACGCCCTTTCTTCTCAGGTGTCTTCTCAGCGAGCTCCTTACACTCCTCAAATGTCAGCTCCTCAGGAACTTTGTCCTTAGGTATCTTCACATTTTTCTTACCAAACTTGATGTAAGGACCGTAACGGCCGTTCAGGACAAATACCTCAGCATCTTCATCAAACGTCTTGATGTATTTGTTGGCATCCTGCTCACGCTTTTCCTGGATCAATTCAATGGCTTCTTCCTCGGAAACAGATAGTGGATCCTGATCTTTCTTGAGCGATACGAACTTGCCATCATGACGGATGTAGGGGCCAAACCTTCCGATGGCCGCAATGATTGGTTTATCCTCAAATGAACCCACTTCCCGAGGAAGCTTAAACAACTCCAGCGCATCCTCAAGAGAGATATTTTCTAAAAGCTGACCGGCACGAAGACTGGCAAATTTCGGCTTTTCTTCCTCTTCCATCTCACCGATCTGTACGTAGGCACCGTACTTACCCAGCTTGCCATAGACCATCTTTCCGCTTGCCGGATCGATACCAATTTCACGGGCTGACACTGCTTCACTTCGCTTGATCTGGGATGTGTCCTCCACCAAAGGGTGAAACTGGTTGTAAAAGTCTTTGATCATCTCGGTCCAGTCTACCTTGCCCGTAGCGATGTGGTCAAACTCCTCTTCTACCTTGGCAGTGAACGAAAAGTCAATCACATTAGGGAAGTACTGTACCAGGAAGTCGTTTACCACCACACCAGTGTTGGTAGGGAAGAGCTTATTTTTTTCCGCTCCAGTGATCTCTGTTTGCTTATGGGTTTCGATAGCTCCGTTCTCCAGGATCAACTCCTGGTAAGCACGCTCCGTTCCCTCACGGCTTTCCTTCTCCACATAATTTCGTTTGATGATAGTAGAGATGGTCGGTGCGTATGTAGAAGGACGACCAATACCCATCTCTTCCAGTTTCTTCACCAGACTGGCTTCTGTATACCTGGGAGGGTGACGTGTAAATCCTTCTTTAGCGATCATGCGCTTAAGGTCCAGGTCCTGTCCTACAGAAAGTGGAGGAAGCATTCCCTGCTGCTGTTCCTCATCATCTTCATCGTCCGTAGACTCGATGTACACTTTGAGGAATCCTTCAAATTTGATCACCTCACCCTGAGCAACTAGCTTTTCAGGTGTGGTAGAAATACCAATGGTTGCAGTTGTTTTTTCCAACTGCGCATCGGCCATCTGAGAGGCGATGGCTCGCTTCCAGATCAACTCGTAAAGCCTTTGCTCCGCGCTGTCTTTGCCAGCGGAAGTCACAGAGAAGTCAGTAGGTCGAATAGCTTCGTGAGCTTCTTGTGCTCCCTGACTTTTGGTCTTAAAATGTCTTTCCTGCGCAAACTCGCTTCCGTAGCTCATAGCTATCTGGCTCTTGGCGCTCTGTATAGCCTCCTGAGACAGGTTCACTGAGTCAGTCCTCATGTAGGAGATTTTACCTGCCTCATAGAGCTTTTGAGCAACTGACATGGTCAGCGACACCGGGAAGCTTAATTTCCTACTCGCTTCCTGCTGCAGGGTGGAGGTAGTAAATGGCGGGGCCGGAGTCTTCTTTGCAGGCTTGGTCTCCAGGTTTTCGATGGTATAGGCAGCACCAATACATTTTTTCAGAAATGTGTCTGCATCACCCTGTGTTTTGAACTTAGATGGGAGCTCAGCTTTTAAAGTCTTGCCACCCCCCAAATCAAAAAGTGCTGTGATTTTAAAGGAAGAAGTGGCTTCGAATTTTTCGATTTCACGTTCACGCTCTACGACTAACCGCACTGCAACTGACTGCACGCGACCGGCTGATAAACCGGTTTTAATTTTTTTCCAAAGGATGGGTGAGAGCTCATAGCCTACCAGTCGATCAAGGATCCTTCTGGCTTGCTGTGCATTCACCAGATCGATATCAATTCCTCTTGGATTAAGCAAAGCATTCTGAATGGCATTCTTGGTGATCTCCCGAAATACAATCCTTCTGGTATTGGAGTCATTAAGCTCCAATGCTTGGGATAAGTGCCATGAAATGGCTTCCCCCTCGCGGTCATCATCCGATGCGAGATATACTGTCTCGGCACTAGCTGCTAACTTTTTGAGTTGTTTTACAACATCCTTCTTATCAGCAGAAATTTTGTAGGTTGGTTCGAAATTATTTTCGATATCGATAGCAAAATCATCCCTTGGTAGGTCACGTACATGACCGTAGGAAGATTGAACTTCATAGTCTTTTCCCAGATATCCTTCTATGGTTTTTGCCTTAGCTGGCGACTCGACAATTACAAGATTCTTTCCCATTCATCACACTTTTACGGCGGTAAATATCTCTAAAAATTTATTAATTCATGAAAAGAGCCTTACTGAACTTGTTTTAAGCAACCTTTTTCAGTCTGCTCTTTTCTCATAACTTAGTTGTACACAAATGGTTAGGAAATTATTTATTTTAAGACACGGCGAGGCCGAATCAGGTAGAAACTCGACTGATATCAACAGGCCGTTGACCGATCAGGGAAAAAAAGATGTTCTGGAAACAGGTGTAAAGGTCAATCATGAAGGTGTTCGATTCGACGTTGTTTTATGTAGTACAGCTCGCAGAACAAGAGAGACGGCATCACTCTTTCTGGAGTCATTCACTAAAGCACCTGAGGTGACGTTTCAGGAAGAGTTGTATAATGCCCCACTGGATCAGGTTCAGCGTTCAATTATGGGTATTCCAAATGATTATAAAAGTGTAGCCCTAATAGGTCACAACCCATCCGTGTCATCATTGGCTACTTATTTATTGAATGGACAATTTATCTCCTTGTCACCCGGACAACTTATAGCATTTGATCTATCAATTGAGGATTGGAATGACTTATATAAAGGATGTGGATCTTTAATTGAAATATGAAGGAAGGAAAAATCATCGTAGCCCCAAATGCTTTTAAAGGAGCACTCAGTGCAGAGGAAGCCGCTCAGGCAATAGCGAGAGGTCTTAGGAAGTCAGGATTCAAGAATGAAATCGTCGAATTGCCCATTGCCGATGGTGGCGATGGAAGCCTGCCTGTTATTTCGAAATATTTGAAAGCCGAAATCCGATCATCTACTGTGAAAGGACCTGATGGTAGAAGCGTGAAAGCCAATTGGGGTTGTAATAAGGCAAAAAACCTGGCCATTATTGAAATGGCGGAAGCCTCAGGAATTCGATTGATCCCAAAGAGTAGCCTCAATCCAATGGTGATGACAACCTATGGTACCGGTCAACTGATAATGGAAGCAATTAATATTGGGGCGAAGGAAATTTATCTGACGGTAGGCGGAAGCGCCACAGTGGATCTGGGAGTGGGAATAATGGAGGCTTTCGGAGCTAAATTTTATTCGGACAGCGATGAGCTGATGAACGTGAAACCAGGTGATTTCAATCGGATCACAAGTATCAATACATCTAAGCTGAAGGAACTTACTTACGGAATAAAGGTGAGGATATTGAGTGATGTAAATAATCCACTGTTAGGCGAGGAGGGGGCTGCTGCTGTTTTTGGTCCTCAAAAAGGAGCCACCAAAGAAATGGTTGTGCGGTTGGAATCAGCAATTGGACATATTGCGGGGATATTAGAAAGAATCACTGGAAAGTCTGTCAGGAACTTGAAGGGAGGAGGAGCCGCAGGAGGCATTACCGCGGGACTTTTTCTCGCTATGGATGCAGAGATCCAGGATGGGGCAGATCAGATCTTAAGCTGGGCAGGATATAGTGAGCATCTGAAAACAGCCAGCTTGGTTATCACAGGCGAAGGAAAGATTGACACGCAAACCAACTATGGTAAAGGCCCGGGACTCATTGCCAGGCTCGCCAAAGAAGCAGGAGCCAAAGTCGTCGGGCTCAGTGGAGCCCTGGACGAAGACACCAGCCAGATCCAAAACTTCGACCAGCTCATCCCCATCTCCAACCCCAACGACCCCCTGGAAGTCTCAATGAAGAACACAGCAGTTAATCTGGAGAGTGCAGTCAGTCTTCTGACTCCTGATTTCTGATTTATTCTCATAACCATCAAACCTTATTTACTCGAGATCTCATCTCGGCATGGGTTGAGGCAGTCTTGTCGGGCCTTCCACGTTTAATATCCCATCAGGATTAATAGTTAATCTATCAATATTTAAAATTCGTTTTCCTGAAGGGTTTACTGCATCGGCGTGAGAATGATAAACAATAAATAGCTCTGACCCGTCGGGAGATGTCACGATACTATTATGACCTGGGCCCGAAACACCAATACTCAAGTTGTTCTTAAGAATAGGATTACCTTCATATTTTGTCCAAAGTCCACCAACTGGTCTTTTTGATGTGGCATATCCTACACCATAGTTTGGGTCCCGGTAATGATTGCCGGAATAGGTCATGTAATAAAGACTATCGTTTTTGAATACCGTCATTCCTTCATTCGACCTTGCCCAAAAACTTTCAATACCTTCCCATGGTTGGGATGGCGAAATGCATAATTTAGGCTCGTGTATAGGTTTTGACAGGTCACGAGATAATTCGACTCCAAAAATAGCTCCCCACAGAAAACCATCTTGTTTGGTGAAATTCCCAACTGCTCCAACCATTTCAAAATATAAATAAGGTGAGTCATCCTCAATAAAAATGTGCCCGTCTATTGTTCCATAGCCAAAATCGAACAAGGGAGTATAAAGGTCTGTGAAGGGACCTTCGGGATGGTCGGAAACAGCTATGCACAGCCTTAAGCCTTTTCCAAATATTGTTTGTCCCTGGCTGCTGTAGATCATATAAAATCTATCGTTGTAGACAATCACTTCCGGGGCCCAAAAGGACTTTTCACCCCATGAATTTTCATTTCTTCTATGACATACCCAATGGAGTCCCAATGCACTAAGTCTGTTGACTTCCACGCTTTAAAGCCATCTCCTGCATTTGTGCCGTACAAAAAATACTCATTTCCATGATTGAGCACGAATGGATCAGCAATCATTATACCGTCACCGATAGGGTTTGTGTAAGTATTTTGGGCTGGTAAATCATGCAGGTAGAATATGCAAAGTATGAGGATAATATTTTTCATTGAATTTATTTTAGCTCAATTCTTCCTCCCCAATCCAAATTGATCGCCTGCATTGTAGGCTTTACCATCTTTCATAAATACTTCAATCATTTTTTCACTGGATACAGTATTGTGATTGTCATCTTTAAGGAAATACAGGATCTCACGGGTTTTGGCGTGGACGACCTCTCCACTGGATGGATATGCATACTGTCCATCGATACTGAACGTGATCCATCCGGGCATGTCGCTTAATGGTATAGTTGTTAGCTGCTGATATGGAGGGAATGCCTGAAAAATATGCATCCTCATATTATGGCCGTCACTGATCCAAATCTCCTTTTCATTAGGTGTCAAACCAATACCATGGCTGGGGTTTCCATGTCTTCGGACAGGACCTTTGTCCCAGCCCTCTACTTTAATACTTGCCAGCTTTTGGCCTGTCTTTATATCACCGACCTCAAAGCCCAGCAGTTCGTTCACATTCACAAAAACGATGGACTCATCACTGTTGACAGTAAAGGGTCGAATGCCGGCACTAAAGGGTCCGACTTTTTTGATGACTTTGTGGGTTTTCGGATCAGCAACATGGAGTTCTGGTGAACCAATATCCGCCATATATACCTGGTTTCCCGAAGGTCCATATATGGTATTATGTGCCCTGGAATGCACTTTGATTTTAGCGATTTCCTTACCATCCTCAGCATTCACAACACGCCAAAAGTCCTTTTCCAAAGAAGGAAGATAGATTGTTTTGCCATCAGGAGAGATGGATAACCTGTCGCAACCACCCTCGTATTTCTTTTCCCACAACACCTTTTCAGTTTCCAGGTCTATGCGCTGCATCGATTCTAACGTTGTGATGAAAAGACTATTCAGCGGGATACTGATATCTATGCCCTTTACATTAGAAGGAGTGCCATCGTCATGAAATCCTTGTGTGCTGATCCTTTTCACAAACTGGTGGTTGTTGTCGATATCAAAGACCACCAAACCATGTCCACCATAGCCCAGGTAATCCCGGATCCCCGGGGTAGCCACATATAAATAATGTCCTGTTTTTGATTCGTCAGATGGACTGGATGGCTGAGCAGTAATTGTTGTTGATACCGCAATCAGTAATAAGCATATTGAATTCTGAATTAGGTTTTTCATCATTAAAGGGGTTAATCATATAAAACTAAATATTTTATGGATTAAAACAGACCACCTTCTGATTTCTGATTCCCACCGCACACCCCTTTGTCCCCTAAAGGGGTCCCACCCTTCATTACATATTTCCCAGAGCAGCGTCTCTCATCACAGAGGGCGCTGTGTTCAGAAAAATCAAACACCTTTATGATGCTATATCGATAATACAACTATGAGAAAACGAGGTCAACCTTATTTAGGCATCATCATTCTGTCTCCTGTATTCTGTCTCCTGTATTCTGTATTCTTACTATCTTACCACCATGTCAGAAACTCAACTTCAACGCAAGCTTGGTCCTTTGATGCTATGGGGACTTGGTGTAGGATATGTCATTTCGGGAATGTACTTCGGTTGGAACCTCGGCCTGGAGCAGGGAGGGACCCTTGGTCTGGGAGTGGCGACCGTCTTCGTGATCATCATGTACCTTACGTTTACCTTTAGCTATACGGAGATGGCCTGTGCCATTCCCAAGGCGGGTGGAGCTTTTGATTACACCCTGCATGCGCTAGGGAAGGACTGGGCCTTTTTTGCAGGAATGGCCCAAAACATTGAGTTCATTTTTGCTCCGCCGGCTATAGCTTTTGCCATAGGAGCCTATCTGAATCTTTTCTTTCCGTCATTACCCATTCTCGGGATTGCAATTGGGGCCTACCTGATATTCACGGCCATTAATATATATGGTGTCCATGCGGCAGCGGCTTTTGAGCTCTTTGTAACGATTGTCGCCGTCTGTGGGCTATTGCTATTTTTTCTGGCCACAGGCTCGTCATTCTCCATGGAGAACTTTACCAGCAATCCCCTACCCAATGGGTGGTCAGGCATGTTTGCTGCCATCCCTTTCGCAATCTGGTTTTTCCTGGCCATAGAGGGAGTGGCGAATGTGGCTGAGGAGACCATCAACCCCCAAAAGAATGTGCTGATTGGTTTTGGGTCTGCCATTGCTACACTCGTAGCACTTTGCTTGCTCACTTTTGCCTTTTCTATTGGGGTGAATGGTTGGGAGACCGTGGTTTATGATCCTGGAACCGGCGCAGCTTCAGATAGCCCGCTGCCACTGGCACTGGCTCATGTATTGGGTGCAGAGACAGTGGTATTTAAAGTAGTGAGCTTCATTGGTCTGTTTGGCCTGGTTGCTTCGTTTCATGGGAT
>JAHCMM010000121.1 GCA_019192515.1 Cyclobacteriaceae bacterium SS2 | reverse complement strand
GGTACTCAGCCATTAAGCTATAGTCTGGTCAGTGGAACTGGTGATGATGACAACTCGAGTTTTAATATCATAGGTGATGAATTAATAATACTCAATTCTCCTAACTATTATAGCCAATCGTCTTATAGCATTAGAGTAGAAGTGAGTAATGCATATGGATCATATTCTGAATCAATTAATCTAACAGTACTTGAACCAATTCCTGACCTCACACCCCCATCAGCACCTGATTGGACCAGTATAATTGCCTTGGATACATCAAGCATTGAACTTAGCTGGGAGGCAAATACAGAGGCAGACCTGGCAGGTTATAATCTTTATGGTAGCACGTCTAGTGGATTTACACCAGGCCCATCGACATTGATCTACACAGGATTATCGACAAACCACACTGCAACAGGATTATTGCCAGAGACAATCTATTACTATAAGCTGACAGCTTTGGATACTGCTGGTAATGAGTCGTTACCTTCGATAGAGGGGAGTGCACAGACGGAGGCCTTACCGGATCTCACACCCCCAACAGAACCAATTTGGGCTAACTTAACCACAGTCGATACAGTAACGCTGTTCCTAAGCTGGGAGGTAAATACAGAAGCAGACCTGGCGGGCTATAACCTTTATAGTAGTACGTCAAGTGGATTTACACCTGGCCCATCGACATTGATCTACACAGGATTATCTACTGTCTACACCGCAACAGGATTATTGCCNGANACAATCTATTACTATAAGCTGACAGCTTTGGATACTGCNGGTAATGAGTCNTTACCTTCGATAGAGGGCAGTGCTCAAACTGAAGCCTTACCAGATCTNACACCTCCATNAGCACCTGATTGGANCAGTATAATNGCNTTGGATACANNAAGCATTGAACTGAGNTGGGAGGCAAATACAGANGCNGACCTNGCAGGTTATAATCTTTATGGTAGCACGTCNAGTGGATTTACACCAGGTCCATCGACGTTGATCTATACAGGATTATNNACNNNCTANACNGCAACAGGATTATTNCCNGAGACAANCTATTNCTATAAGCTNACAGCTTTGGATACTGCNGGTAATGAGTCNTTACCTTCGATAGAGGGGAGTGCTCAAACTGAAGCCTTACCAGATCTCACACCTCCATCAGCACCTGATTGGACCAGTATAATTGCCTTGGATACAGCAAGCATTGAACTGAACTGGGAGGCAAATGCAGAAGCAGACCTGGCGGGCTATAACCTTTATAGTAGTACGTCAAGTGGATTTACACCTGGCCCATCGACATTGATCTACACAGGATTATCTACTGTCTACACCGCAACAGGATTATTGCCTGAAACAATCTATTACTATAAGCTGACAGCTTTGGATACTGCAGGTAATGAGTCGTTACCTTCGATAGAGGGCAGTGCACAGACTGAGGCCTTACCGGATCTCACACCTCCATCAGCACCAGATTGGACCAGCATAATTGCCTTGGATACATCAAGCATTGAGTTGAGCTGGGAGGCAAATTCGGAAGCAGACCTGGCAGGTTATAATCTTTACAGTAGTACGTCAAGTGGATTTATTCCAGATTCAAGCAATTTGATATATTCTGGCCCACTAACATCATTTATTCAAAATGGGCTGCAAATGAATACAATGCAATATTATATTCTGAAAGCCTTTGATGAGAATGGCAATATTTCAGCCAATTCAAATGAGTATTCAGTGCGTACTAAATCCTTTGAGGAGATGTACAGGTATAAAATTAATTTAAGCATGGACCCGACACTGGCTCTTGACGGATGGACTAATTTCCCAATTTTTAACCCCATACCTGGAATAGTATCTACCATAATTAAAGACCTGGATGATTCGGAATCAGATCTTTCTATTTCAGCAATTCATGGATTTGATGGGTCTACAATACTTGGAGTAATTGACAATGGTCCAAATTTGGTATCTGATTTATTTCAAGATGATGTGGCCAGGTACTGCGCTTACACTTCCGGGGGAGGCAAGCTTTTACTTTCAAATCTAGATCCACAGAAATTATATACTATTTCCATTTTGGGGAGTAGGGTAGGAAGTGGTTCAAGAATAACAAAATATACAATAAACGGACAGTCACCACAATACTTAGAGTGTATCAACAATTCCAACCACACAGTCACTTTTGAGGCTATTGCCCCGAATGAAAATAAAGAGATTGCAATTGAGTTTGAAAAGACTTCAAGTTGGGCTTATTTAAACGTTATATTGATTAATGAATCGGATAATAGTTCAGCCAGATTCACGAAAATGGAAGAGTCTGAAATTGAACAGATTTCCCTGGATGATATTGATTTGAGAATTTATCCCAATCCAACGAGTGGATTTTTGAAAATTAATTCAACTCGGAATATTGGTGCTGATTTGTCGGTTAAGTTGATCGATATGAATGGCAAAGTAAGTTATAATAGAAATTTAGTTGCTTCTGATTTAGGTGTTACAGAGCTGGATCTTAGTCATTTAAGTGCTGGAGTATATCAACTGGTCATTAGTACATCTTTGGAAAAAACGATCAGCAAAATTGTAATACAAAAGTAAAAACATCTTTAAACTACTTTTTTTATATTCAGCTCCCGAGATCCAATGGAAGAGATTAAGATCTGAAATTGAGTGGATTCTTCGGTAATGTGGTGATAGTTGGTTCGAAAGTAAATAAAATTGATAGTCTACAATGATCAAATATGACCTTTTGATCACGAATAACTTTATTATCTTTAGCATCATTTTATTTTAGGAGAAAGTTCGTTAATTTGAATCTCCAAAAATCCGCCAATACCTACCCTTATGAGAACTTTAGTATTTCTGCTGTTCTATTTAGTTTCGAACAGCTTAATCTCTCAAAACAATACTCCTTATATTGATTATTCAGGAAGTATTAACCTAGTAGAAAATCAAATCTCAACATTATCTGTTGTTGCTTTTGATGACGATGTAATTCAATTAATAGACAATCCACACATCATTGTATTAGGGTCTTCAACTGCAGCTGGAACCGGAGCAAGTACAGAAAATGGTTGGGTATGGCAGTTTGATGAATATTTAAGTGGATTTGATATTCCTTACACATTGACGAATTTATCCGTTAGTGGTTATAATTCCTATCACTTTATACCAAGTGGATATGCTCCTCCGGGAAGGCCAAATCCAGATTTGACCAGAAATATTACCCATGCTCTTGCTTTGGATCCTGATATTATTGTTGTTAATCTACCTTCAAATGATGTAGCTAATGGTTTTTCAGCTCAAGAGACCTATAATAATTTTCATATTATAGATAGTATTGCTACTGCTCAAGGTGTATCTGTTTTTTTCACAACCACTCAACCCAGGAATTTTTCAAATCTTAGTACGAGACAAGAATTAAAAATTAAAGCTGATACCATTTTGTCCAGATATGGTTCGAAGGCTATTTCTTTATATGATGAGCTTGCGGATCCAAATTTCAGGATAAAGAGTATTTATCACAGTGGTGATGGTATTCATCTTAATGATTTAGGGCATACTTACATTTTTCGACAAGTAGCTGATATTCTTTATCCTTTCTTGTTTGATGGGGATAGTATTACCTTCAGTATGACAGGTAATCCGGGTTTTGCTCAGCTTACGGATTATGGTGACAGGACAGCTGAAATAATTTTATCTCCTGGAGGTAATTCTGCGGGGATATATGATTTTACTTTAACGGCCACTGATGCTAACAATAATTCATTTGATGAAACTATTCATCTAATTATTAATGAGTTTGGACATGTAGGGGGCACGCAAGCACTTGAAAGTTTTAATTATACAATAAATGGTGGTGGAACAATGGACTATTATGTTTATTACCCACAAAACTTTGATGCGAACCCTTCTAATTGGCCGGTACTTATATCCTTGCATGGTAATGCAGAAAGAGGTGGCAGCTCCACCAAATTAGTTCAAAGTGAAGGAGAGGGTTCTTTAGCAAAATTGCTTCATGATGGGGCACAACTACCCTTTATGGTTATTTCTCCGCACATGTCAGCATTTATTGGTGGTGTTTACCAACCGGGGTGGAATATTGATGCCTTAGAAGAATTGGTAGACCATATAAAAGTCGAATATGATATTGATTCTACCCGTATCTACATGACAGGGTTTTCAGCTGGAGGAGCAGCCACCTGGCTTTATTTAGTCAATAATCCTGATCAAATTGCGGCAGCCACCGTTCTGGCAGGACTATCAAATCTCGCTGAAGGGAATCTTCAACAGGCGCCATACCCTTGCTTGATAAAGGAAATACCAATAAAGGTTTGGCATGGTGACGAGGACAATGTAGTTAATATTTCGCATTCTACGAATATGGTGAATGCTATCAATAGTTGTGATCCGGCACCAGATCCTGAAGTTGAGCTAATTATTCCAAATGGAGTTGGTCATGATGAGCTCAGGACTATGGTGCACGCTGATTTTACCAGCCCCAATAATATGTATGATTGGTTTTTATCATTTAGTCTTGATTCTGTTTTTGACTTAAAACCACCAGGGTTTGTCTCTGCACCGGAAATAGCTGCCGGTAGTGACTTTGCTACTATTACTGCAGAGATAGATGAACCAGGAAAAATATATTTTGGGTTGTATGAATATGGATCGGTACCATCAGTTGAAGATATACTAACTTCTACAGGGAGTGGTTTTGTTGATGGAGGTGTTTCGGATTCTCGATTTTTAGACTATACATTTCAGGATCTAACTAATTTCACCCTATATGATGCTTGGGTAATTGCTCAGGATCTGGCCAATCCACCTAACCTTCAGCGGGACCCGGTTTTAGTTCAGTTTACAACATTCTCAGATACCTTGCCACCAACAATGCAATCAGGTCCTCAGGTAGAAGTATCCACCGGAGCCATTTCAGTTAACTTTAGAACAAATGAACCTGGGAATGTCTACTGGGCTTTATTAGGTGATTTGGATGTTGACGTAGCATCTCATCAACTACAACAATTAAGTGTTGGAATTCAACATGGACAAAAATCAATAGGGAGTAATCTTGAGTCTTTAGAGGTTACTGGCCTGGCTAAGGAATCAACCTATAATTTTTTGATGACTATTGATGATGTTGAAGGGAATTTAAGTGATTCAGTCTATCAATTTGAATTTACCACTTTACCGGTAGAGACCACTGTAGGGGCTTCAACAGTAATCAATCTTAATTTAATCAATTCAACCAGCTCTAACCTTGATGAATGGAATGATATAAACGTCACTGGGTTCTCAGGTTATAAATCTTTTAATAATCTTTTAGATGAAGATGGTAATGAGACCGGCGTTTCATTCACTGCCATTAATGGAGTTCAGGCATCTTCAATTGTGGGTGTTGCGAATAATAACAGTAGTTTGGCAAATGGTGTATTTCCAGATGAAGTTTTACAATATGCCGCTTATACAACTGGCGGGGCAAACTTCTACTTTGAAGGTCTTGACCCAACGATTGAATACTCAGTTCAATTACATGGAGGCAGGTCAGGGTCTGGCTCAAGATTGACAAGTTTTACCGTTCAGGGAGAATCACAGCAGTTGGAATGTATCAATAACAATACAGAAGTTGTAACCTTTGATGAAGTGTTTTCAAATGGGAACGGAAGAATTGATATTCAATTCAGTAATATAAATAGTTCATGGGCGTACATGAATGCTATTGTTATCAGTGAAATGATTGAAGAGATTGATACTTTTCCTCCCGGAGTTCCATCGAATTTATCTGCCATTCTTCAGGGGAATCAGATTATGATTAATTGGGATGATAACTTAGAAACAGATTTCCACTCATACAGTATTTACATAACAGCTGATTCCGGACTTCCAGGATCTGGAGATTTGATTGTGAATGGGCTATCTCAGAGTGAATATGAATATGATCCAATTCAACAAATTAACTATATCTGGGTATCATCAGTTGATAATACAGGTAATGAATCCTCTCTCTCAGGACCTATTCTTATTTCTACCGAGCCCATAGACAATACCCCTCCATCGGCACCAGTGATTAACGAATTGACAGTAATAGGCATTGATTCAATTTATCTCTCGTGGACTGGCGGAGGAGAAGCGGATCTTTCAGGGTATAATGTATACCGAAGTCAGAGCAGTGGTTTTCCGCTCACCGTTGCAAACCTTGTGACGACTTCTACGGGCACATCATATACAGACATTGG
>JAHCMM010000013.1 GCA_019192515.1 Cyclobacteriaceae bacterium SS2 | reverse complement strand
ATAAATATAATCTCCAAGATGGATCACCGCATCAATGTCTTCCCGGTCAGCTATCCTGCCATAAGCATTGAAATAGCCCCATTCGTAGTTGCTGCAACTCACAACCGCAAACACCAACTGATCGGTATATCTGGAGGCTGTTTTTGTTTTGCCTGGCAGAGATGTTTCTCCCATTGCTTTGAAACGATAATAGTATTTTATACCCGGGTTCAGACCTTTCACATCGACTTTTACGGTGAAGTCCTGATCCCCTACGGTAGTGTATTTACCATACTTCAAAATACCATTAAAAGCACTGTCTGTTGCCACCTCCCAATCTACCTCCACAGCCTCAATGGAGTCCGGCGGGGTGATCTTGGTCCAGATTATCACCCGATCATTGAGTGGATCACCTGATGCCACACCATGCTGAAATACAGCGGTATTCTCCGATTGCTCTATTGTTTTGGAGCTACAGCCCCAAAGCATTGAGACCATCAATATGGGGATTAAATGGGTTAAGTTCATGCTGGCTAAGTTAGCGTAATTCGCTTCAACCCAGTTAGGAAAACAAGTTTAGATCAGCCAACTTCGACGGTTACTTTATCTGACTGAGGCTTCCCAATACACAATAGACGATATCCTTCATCAATCTCTTCCTGCGAAAGTCCTTCAGCATCTTCAATGCTGATTTCTCCCTCCAGACACTTCCCTCTACAGGCTGTGCATAAACCACTTTGACACGAATAAGGCATGTCCAGATCATTGTCTAATCCTGCATCCAATATGCTTTGGTCAGTAGGCACAGAAATCACATGTTCTTCGCCGTCCATTAGAATGGTTACCTCGCTGGTAGCAACTGATGCCTTCGCATCACCATCAATATTGGGAGAAGTTTTACCAGCTTCAAAGCTTTCCATCCGGATACTTTCCGGTCTGATCCCGGCACCCAGCAAGCCCTCCTCTACGATATCCATCATGGGCTGTGGCCCACAGATGTAGCATTCCGGATATTCGAAATTTGATTTCTCTACAATATCCTTAATTATATCTGTAGTAGGTCGGCCGGTATACTCTGCTATTCCTGTAGCGTCATCCTCCAGCAAATGCACAACTTTGAATCGTCCATTCGATGAGTCGACTAACTCATTGAGCTTATCATGGAATGCAATGTATTCTTTGGACCGGTTGCCATAGGCCAATAGCAGCCTACTACCTGGCTCTTTGATCAAAATAGATCGGGCTATCGACATAAGAGGTGTAATACCACTTCCTCCTCCAAAAAACATCACCTCCCTTTCATTTGATTCTTTGTATTCGGTGGTAAACATTCCCATAGGCTCCATCACCTCAATCTGATCACCGGCTTTGACATGATCGTTGATGTAGTTGGACATGGCACCACCCGGAACACGTTTCACCGTCACAGCAGGAAATTCATCTTCAAATGGGGTAGTGCAAAGCGAATATGCTCTTCTGATCTTTTTCCCGTCAATGGTCATGATAAGGGTGATGAACTGACCGGGTTGATACTCAAATGAGCCCTCTGGCTTTTCGAAAATCAGGTTAACAGCATCCTGGGCAATTTCTATTACTTCCCTGATGGTCAACGTTAAATATCTTGAGTCTTTTGATTGTTCTTTGTTCTTTCTTTTAAATAATCCGAATACCATGATCAAAATTTAAGAGCGCAAAGGTAAAACAAGACATTTGCCTGACAAGTTTAAGCGAATGACCTATTTTTGCACCTCGAATTTAACTGCATGAAATTAAACCCGCTAAATGCTATTTCGCCAATTGATGGCCGCTACAGAAGTAAGGTTAACGAATTGTCGAAATACTTCTCAGAATTTGCTCTAATCCAATACCGTGTGAAGGTAGAAATCCTGTATTTCATCGCTTTGTGCGAAATACCTCTGCCTCAGTTGAAATCGGTAAACAAGTCTTCTTTCCCGGCATTAAAGGCCATATTTGAAGATTTTTCTGAAGAAGATGCCAAACAGATCAAAGAGACGGAAAAGATTACCAATCATGATGTAAAGGCGGTCGAATATTTCATCAAAGAAAAATTTGACGCTTTGGGGCTTGAGGAATATAAAGAGTTTATTCATTTCGGGTTGACTTCCCAGGACATCAACAACACAGCCAATCCTTTGATGATCAAGGAGGCGCTCGTGGAGGTATTGATCCCGGCTTTTAATGAGATAAAAGATCAGCTGGAAGAGCTGGCCAAACAGTGGGATGCCATCCCGATGCTGGCCCGAACTCATGGACAGCCCGCGTCTCCCACCCGTCTTGGAAAGGAAATCAGGGTTTTCACAAACAGGTTGGGAGAACAATTATCTATACTAAATTCTGTTCATCATGCAGCCAAGTTTGGAGGCGCAACCGGTGGATTCAACGCACACTATGTGGCTTACCCCGACCAGGACTGGCAAAAATTCGGGGATCAGTTTGTCAGCAAGCATTTGGGTCTCAAGCGAAGCTACCCTACGACTCAGATCGAGCATTATGATCATGCTGCAGCACAGTTTGATGCATTGAAAAGGATCAATACCATCCTAATAGATTTCAGCAGGGATATCTGGCAGTACATCTCCATCAATTACTTCACTCAAAAAGTAGTGAAGAATGAGGTAGGTTCTTCCGCTATGCCACACAAGGTAAATCCGATTGATTTTGAGAATGCTGAAGGAAACCTGGGAATTGCCAATGCCATATTTGAGCATCTGAGTGCCAAACTTCCCATATCTAGATTACAGCGGGACCTGACTGATTCCACGGTTTTAAGAAACGTTGGAGTACCTTTTAGCCACACGCTGATAGCACTCAAATCACTGAAAAAAGGAATTGGAAAGCTACAGGTGAATGAAAAAGCCATTGCCGCTGACCTGGAAGACAACTGGGCAGTGATAGCCGAGGCGATTCAAACAATTTTGAGAAGGGAAGCTTTCCCCAAGCCGTATGAAGCGTTAAAAGCACTGACCAGAACTGGTGATAAAATCACCAAGGAGACTATCCAGGCATTTATTGATGAGCTGGATGTCAATGCATCAGTGAAAAAAGAGCTTAGGGCAATTACCCCATTCAACTATACTGGGAAGTAGGATCAGTTAATATCCTTCACACATCGGAAACCTGTATGATTGAATCCGGAATCTTTGCTTGATCGCATTCGACGGGCTACACGATAACCCGAACAATAACTGTCGTTGCAAAGGAACGATCCTCCCCTGATGACATGCTTAGGCGTGTAGGGCTCCATAGGATCAAAAGATTCTCGTGGACCAGCCGGATTATTCACCAATCCCTGCTGCTTAGCCTGCTCATAGGCACTTACATGGTATTTATCCTGGCACCACTCCCAGACATTACCTGCCATATCAAACAAGCCATAGCCATTAGCCGGAAATGATTTTACCGGTGCTGTACTGTAAAAACCATCTTCTTCAGTATTCTTATAGGGGAAAAATCCCTGCCAAAAATTGGCCTTATCAAATGATTGTTCTGCCTCAAGGTTACCCCATGGGTATTTAGGATCATCCAATCCCCCCATAGATGCCCATTCCCATTCAGCCTCTGTTGGCAGCCGCTTTCCAGCCCATCTAGCATATTCAACAGCATCGTCCCACGACACATGCACCACCGGGTGATCTTCTTTACCTTCTATAGAGCTTCCCGGGCCCTCGGGGTGCTTCCAATCCGCCCCAATTGTCCAGGCCCACCACTGAGAGTAGTCTCTCAGATTTACAGGCCCACTGGTGGCTTTGAATACGAGACTTCCTGGTTGCAGCACCGAATCAGGTGGTTTAGGAGTGTCAGGAGGCAACTGCTTGGCCATGGCTTCCCAGTCAATGGCTTTTTCGGCAATGGTTTCATATCCTGTCTCCTTCACAAACTGTGCAAATTGCCTGTTAGTCACCTCTGTTTTGTCAATATAGAAAGCGGATACGCTCACCTCGTGGCGAGGTAATTCATCCTCGTCAGCCTGGTCAGACTTACCTCCCATTGAAAATGTGCCAGCAGGAATATAAGCCATCCCATCCGGCGCTTCTCCATGGGCTTTGCTTTCAGTTGTTGTCTGCTTCTTAACTTGATCTGTACTGGTAGCTTTTTGTTGATTGTCCTGGTCCTTTTTTTCGGAACAGGCACCAAGCAATACAATCAGACTTAAATAGAAAATTCTGTTCAACATTTTTGGATCCTTCAAAAACACGAAACTAATGATTCTATGACTAACGAAGGCTAATTAACCAAATCAACATCTAGAAAATTAGTTTCGGATCAAGGAAGTTCCCTATGCATATTGGGGTACCTTAATATCAACAATGCTTTCTGCAATCATCGCCAGATCCCTGTCCATCTTTTTCTCCCTTTCCAGTTCCTGATGCAGTAGGCTGATGTCATCATAAAACCCCATAAGTTTACCGTAAGTACAGATAGAGCCAAACATGACGATCTTATGATGAATGATGTATTGGATGTAAAGGATCATCAGGGCATCTTTAATCTCCTTACCCTCTGTAAGACTCATCTGAGACCTGGCTTCCTGTGTGATAGCGATAAACACATTAGAATCTCCACCTCTTTTTTGCTCAAACAAGTCATTAAACACACGCTTTAAAATAATAATCTGATCTGAGGTTTGATTGATGTATTTAAAAAATAGTGACCTCAAAGTAGGGTCACTTGTTTCCCGGACAAAACCTAATAACAATTCCTCCAGATGTGCATCACCCAGATATAGCGATCTTAATTGCTCGGTCATTAATTCTTTAAGATTTCTTAACGCTTTCATGGTTTCATTGTGATTTTTAATACCGGAAAGATAGATTTGCGCATTACTCATAACAATGAGATTTATTATTCGCCCAGGTGATTTTATTCCGGAGTAGACTCATTTGAATGAATCGGCGTATTATGGGAGAGAATATATTCTATATTTAAAAGGTTTTATCTTAAACAATCATCCATGATCCTCACCACACTTGACTGGTCTATCATCGTTCTCTTCTTTGTTGTTTCATTAGGTATCGGTGTCTGGACAGCGAGAACAGCCAACAAGAACTCGCAAGATTATTTTACCGCAAGTGGAAAGATGCCCTGGTGGCTCCTGGGTGTCTCAATGGTTGCAACGACATTTTCAGCTGATACACCTAACCTTGTTACAGATATCGTCAGACAAAATGGAGTTTCCGGTAACTGGGCCTGGTGGGCTTTTTTGCTCACAGGTATGCTGACCGTATTTGTGTACGCCGGATTGTGGAAACGACTTGGGGTGGTAACGGATGTTGAGTTCTATGAAATGCGTTACAGTGGGAAAATTGCCCGATTCCTGAGGGGATTCAGAGCAGTGTACCTGGGGCTCATGTTCAATGTGATGATCATGGCTTCCGTATCGCTGGCTGCTATCAAAATTGGAGGAATACTCCTGGGACTTACTCCCGGAGAAACTGTGATTATAGCAGGTGTTGTGACCGTAATCTACAGCTCACTCGGTGGGCTTAGAGGAATCCTGATAACCGATTTTATCCAATTCTTCCTGGCGATAGTAGGATCGTTTATTGCGGCATATGTAGCGTTGGATCATCCCAAGGTGAATGGGCTTTCTAATCTGCTTACTCATGAAAATGTAGTGGATAAATTATCCCTGATCCCTTCCCTTTCGAATCCTGAGATCTTCATGACCATATTCCTTGTACCCCTGCTTATTCAGTGGTGGAGCGTGTGGTATCCTGGTGCAGAACCAGGTGGTGGTGGTTACATTGCCCAGCGTATGTTTGCTGCAAAAGACGAAGCCAACTCAGTAAAGGCTGTGTTACTTTTCCAGATTGCTCACTACGCCCTCCGACCATGGCCATGGATCATTGTGGCATTGGCTTCATTGATTGTATTCCCTGACCTGGAAAGTTTCAAAACTTCATTCCCGGGCTCTGAAAGTATCATCAACCATGACCTTGGTTATCCTGCAATGTTGACATATATCCCGGCAGGACTTTTGGGACTGGTATTGGCATCATTAATTGCTGCATTTATGTCGACCATCTCCACTCACCTCAACTGGGGAGCTTCATATCTGGTGAGTGATGTGTATAAAAGATTTATCAACCCGGAGGCATCCGAGAAAACACTTGTAAACCTGGGCCGGATACTCACCGTGGTATTGATGATTTTTGCCTCGCTGTTTGCACTGGTGCTGGACAATTCACTCGGAGCGTTCCAGATCTTACTGCAAATTGGGGCGGGCACGGGTCTGCTATTCATACTCAGGTGGTTTTGGTGGAGAATCAATGCGGCCAGTGAATTGGCAGCTATGGTTGTTTCATTCCTCGTGGCCATTTATTTCAAGTTTGTACATACGGCCATTGGATTTGAGCCATTGCTTTCCTGGCAGGAGCTTGTCATCGGTATCAGCATCACCACAATAGGATGGGTAATTGTTACATTGTTTTCACAGCCGACCGAGCTAAGCGTGCTTGTCTCTTTTATTCAGAAAGTAAACCCCGGTGGACCGGGCTGGAAAAGGATCGTGAACAAGGCCAAAGCAGAAGGCATGAATGTTGACGAACCGACAGGACCATGGAAAGTACCTTATGGTATTCTTTGTATGATTTTCGGAAGTATCTGCATTTACGGACTCCTCCTGGGAACTGGGCAGTTTATTTATGGAAATCTGCTCAATGGATTTTTGCTTCTGGGTATTGCCATTGTTTCAGGCTTTGGAATCACCAAGTTCTGGAGTAAGATTCTCTAGGAGAAAGATTAGACTGGCTCAGGGGTAATAACTCCTGCCCTCAGCTCCCAT
>JAHCMM010000120.1 GCA_019192515.1 Cyclobacteriaceae bacterium SS2 | reverse complement strand
CCCAACACCAGCCGATTGTTCATTGTAGTCGTATGTCGATTCCCTCCCAACTCGGTAGGAAACAGCACTCATAGCCATTAAATCCCCCTCATAACCAGCATCGATGTAAACTTTAGAGATTACCCTCAAAGCTGATTTTATTTTGGGCTGCGGGCTTGGACTGCCTGTTGAATCTACCGGAGCAAAATCAAAAATAGCTTCCTGGATTTCATTATTTGTTTTGTTTACCAGACTTACCCGATGATTATAAATTACCTCAATATTGTTTTCTTTCAGAATCTGTAAGAAGTCTTCTCTGATTTGCTTTGGGCTTGTCCTTCTCATCAATTTTCTAAGGCTATCCTCAGGTAACGGATTTCGTTGACCGGTCCCTAAGAATCCCATGATCTTCTTAGTATTTCCTCCAACAGCATCAAAATTTGGACAGTCCTGAATAGGTTTTATTCCAGCACCAAGAATACCACCAACCCACTGCGAAGGTTCTACAACCACTACTGATTTACCTTCCGCTTTGACAGCCAATGCTGCCATGATACCTGAAGCATTGGCAGTATATACACAAACATCTGCTTCAATCACTTTCTGCCCAGACTGGTCCACAGGTTCTTCCATGGAGCATTGAATGATCAACGATATAACTAAAATTGAAAGGAGGAATAATTTTGTGTTCATGGGGTATCTATAACAAGGAGTTAAAATAAGCTTATTCATTTCCACAGGTCTTTCACTGGATATACGAGATATTCTTCAGGGTTTTTCTCCCACCTCTTTGGGTAATCATGGGTATTCTTATCAAGAAAATTGTATCTCCATTCACGATATCCCTTTCCATCCCAGGCCAGTTTTTGATTGTATTTTTGTAGTCGCTCTTCAAGAATTGTTCGATCAATCCCCTGAACAGACTGATTATTCTGCAGAGCAATGGCTGCTGCGATGCCGGCAGATTCGCCAATTACCATATAGGTGGATTCCATCCTGATTGAAGAATAAGCTATATGACTCGCTGAGATACAGATCGAAACAAGCAAGTTTTCAACCTCTCCTTTCTTTGGAATAATCGACTCATAAGGTATCTGATATGGGCCAGGACATACCATTTCCCAAACATTTCCTTCGGTAAATAATACACCCTTTTTTGTAACACCCAGCCTGTTTGGATAGATATCGACCATGTAGTACCCCATGCATACCGGATCTTTGATGTCAGTTTGAAGTTGAATGTCCTGCTGTTTCAGCACATAATCACCCAACATCCTGCGACCGCAACGAATATATAATGCACTTGGCCAACCGTTTGTGCTTGTGTTGTTGTCGGTAAGTAACCTTACCTCTTTCCCGCTCCAATCTGTGAGAGTCTTTATATGGTCAACGTACCCCTGCCAAATTTTGGATCTGGTAGGCCAGTCCCCATCCGGATAATTTACCTGTGCACCAGGTATTGCCCCAGTCATCAATTCATTTCTCCTCAGATTTTCATGTGGCCATGTAGTATGATAACCAGCTTCCTCAAATCGATTGAGTAAAGTATAAACATCCTCATTTTTGTTTTTCGGAGGCATTATTGGGATTCCGGGAAATTCCCTGGTTGGATTATCCTCCCATGAGAACTTAAAATTATATGCCATGAAAAATCGACTTGAATCTCCTTCTTTACCTATTGGGTCATCATCGATAATATTCAACAATCCACTTTTTGGTTTCCCCTTGATCTTGAATGGGTCAACACCAGGAAACTCCTTTACTCCTGTAACTCCGGCAAGGCTTTCCCCATACTTATCCCTTGATTCTCTTCCAATTGTGTAGTTGACTCCAGAATAGGCCATCAAGTCACCCTCATAACTAGCATCAATGAAGATCTTGGCCTCAACTCTTGTCAAATTTCCTGTCAGGCGATAGGGTATCGGTACACCGTTCTCATCAGGAGGAGCAAACTCAAATAATCCACTTTTTATCCGGCTTTTTTCTTTTTGCACTGAAACTAATCGATGGTCAGTCACTACATTAATCAAGTCCTTGTATGGTGCTATCAATTCATAAAGCGCTGCTATGCTATATTTTGAGGCTCCTTGTCTATGTCTCAAGGCTGGGAAGTTAATGTCTGTTTGATAAAACTCCCCTGTGAGTCCTCCAAGGTGGTCAGCATAGGGCACATCCTGGGCCATCCGAAATCCAGAGGCCAACAAACCACCAATTTCATGAGTCAGTTCAATGACTGCCACTGAATATCCTTCTCTTGCCAAAGCAACTGCTGCCAATACCCCTGATGCCGTGCCCCCATAGACGCATGCATCTACCTTGATTTGAGTTTTTATCTGATCACCGTCTGAATTCTGTGCAAACAAATTGTGACAAATATTCGTGACCAGAAGAACGCAGATAATTCTTAAAATCTTCATTATACAAATAGGTTTAAATAAATGGTTGTGGGTAATGAAAGAATAGATCAGCTATCATCTTCAGCTCCATTCTCATAATCATCATAAGGTCCAAGGTCTGCATTCTTAAGGATCATCCCTTCTTCAGTCAATTGCCTGGCAAGCTTTTGATAATCAAGCTCGTAGGGGAATTTCTTACTTTTCACACAAAGCGCTGCAGCTGTACCGGCCACATGACCCATTTGCATCCAGGTAGATTCAAGACGATAAGAGCACCAGGCCACATGTGAAAGTGAGGCGCATACCGGAACGATTAGATTTTTTAATTCATCCGACTTAGGTAGGATAACCCTGTATGGTATCTCAAAAGGTTCAGTGACCGTATGCCAAATCCTTCCTTCGTTAGTGAAAGTTGAATCGGTCACTGCGATTCTCTGCACATGATGGCTATCGATCCAATGCGAGCCAAGTGTAACTGCATCATTTTTGGATCGATTGTTTAAGATGTCATGTTGGGTTAAAACGTACTTCCCTATCATCCGCCTGGCTTCTCTGATGTACAGGTAGTAAGGAAAATTATCGTTATCAACAAATTCGTCTTTTGCGAAGCCAAAAGAAAGCATCTGATCTTTCAATCTTTGTGGTACTCTGTCATCATGCCCGAGATAGTATAGATACCCTAGTGTATAGTCTTTGTAATCCTGGTAAATCTCTTCTCTTCTCTCATACGAACCATCGGGATAGTCGAGGTTACCATCAAATATTCCTAAGGAGATTGAGGAATGTTGACGATTATTAAACTCAAATTTCCCATGTCCCCTGTCATAGATCCCAATTAACTCCCCAAGATTTGTTTCTGGATTTTTTTGCAAGTAATCACCCAACATCTGGTAGCGCGAAGGGTTGTAATTTTCAGGACGTGTTACCGGCACTTTATTTGAATCTACCCTCGTCATTGTTGGACGAAAATTATAGGTCATTACCCGTTTGTCTCCTGTACCAGGTTCCAGCTTGTCATACTTGCTAAAATAGGGAAGTAGATCTCCATTACTATCCACAGTCCGTCCAGCCAGCGTATCATCAATTAAGCGAACACCCGCATAGGATTCGCCATATTTATCCATTGACTCACGACCCCAGGTATATGTAACTCCGGATTGAGCCATCAGGTCACCCTCATAAGTACAATCAATAAATAAACTTGCCTCAACATTCGATCCGTCATCTAAAATTATCCCTGAGATTTCACCATCTGCCACTAACACCTGATCTAAATACCTATTGTAGATGATATCAACTCCTGATTCTTTTAGCATTTCCAGGTACTCTTCTTCTGCCAGATGTGATTCAAAAAAGAATAGTGGATCCCCTTTCTTAAAATTCAGTTTTCGTCCCAACTGGAAAGTTTCAGCATAGTTTGAAGGTACTTTCTCACCAAGCCTTACATAAAACTCTCTTGCAATTCCTGTAATTGCATTGTTAATCATGTGTTCACTCTCAGCAGTATTCAAACCACTGGTACTCATTCCCCCAACATGACCTTTTTGTTCAATTAGTAGAACCTTAGCACCACCTCTGGCAGCAGAAACTGCGGAAATGATGCCGGAGGGAGTGCCACCATACACTACCACATCGTACCCACTATCTGAGGATTGAGCACACCCAGCTAATAGAGCAATTATTAATAGAATAACTAATCTCATTTAATTCTCATTTTTTTAAAGGAATGCTTCATACAATGGAGTCCTAACTCCACTGTATGAAATCAATTCCTAATATTGGTACAATTTTATTCTGCTGAATAGCCTGGGTTTTGAGTAAGGCCCGGATTCACATCAATTTCTGATTGAGGGATTGGCCATTTATAGTCTACATTTTCTCTAAAATGTGTTTCTTCATTAAAGAAATAACCATTTTCATCAACAGGGAATTTGGTATAGGTAGCTGCTTCAGCAACGGGAACCAGCTTCATCCCATGAACTCTGCCATTCAAAACCTCATGCGCAATTCTCCATCGGAAAAGATCATAAAGTCTGAGTCCTTCCCAGGCAAGCTCTACTCGTCTTTCGCGTCTCAGGATTGTGGTTAAAGCGACAGCATTGGTCTCCGTAACTGGAGGCATTGATATTTCTGCCCTTCCCCTTACCTGATTTATTGTTGCATCAAGTAAATTTTGGGTTATGGTATTTCCTGCTTCGATATTGGCTTCGAGATAGCTTAAAAGCACCTCAGCATATCTTACCATGGTGAAATCACATCCGTATGCTCGCACGTTCCCAGCATACTCTTCATCGGCAAATTTCCTTAATAAATAACCACTCCATGGTCGTCTGGTTAACTGATCAGGGTATTTAGAAGCTGAGGAATCGGGATGAGAAACATATAAAGTTCCTCTAAATGTGGATACCTTGTCAGCCATGATTGTTTTAAGTAATCTTGGATCTCTATTTTCATATGGGCTATCCGGATCATAGAGTGGAGACTGGTCGATAGGTAAACCATCTATACATTCGAAAGCTTCTACAAGCTCATTATATGGACTATAGTGATGATAGCCACCCCAGGTAAATCCAAGAGAACTCAACTGAATTGAATTACCATAAAAATCATCCATTCTAACAATACTCAGGACATTCTCCGGGCTATCCTCCCCGCCATCTTCAAACAACTCTTTAAACCGTGAATCAATCTCATAGATCCCCATATCAATTATTTGCTGATATGTGTTCACTGCATCTGACCATAGTTCCTGCGCCATTTGTGCTCTACCCAAAAGTGCTAGTGCTCCTCCTTTTGTAATCCTTCCTCTTTCTGCATCAGGTCGCTCAGTTGGCAAGTCAGCAATGGCATCTTCATACTCCGAAATCACAAAATCCATTACAGCTTGTTCATTTTCTCGTGTCACACTATTTGCTTCATTCACAGATAGGACTGTTGTAATCAATGGAACACCACCCCAATAAAAAGCCAGATTGAAGTATTCATATGCCCTTATGGTTTTTACTTCTCCGATCATCACGGCTTTTTTAACCTGATCCATTTCTACTTTTTCAATATTATCCAGGAAGTTGTTACATTTTGCAATTTTTAAATAGCTATTGCGCCACAACTGTTCTACAACATTATTGGTCGATGCCATGTCACCATTGTTAAACTCGGTAACATTGTTGTCTTTCTCAAATCCATTATCTGTTGTAGCTTCAAAAACTCTACAATATGTGTCCTGATTCCAGAATGAGTACATCTGCTTAGCACTATTTGATGACTGCAAACCCTCCAGATGATAAACACCAGATAATGCCAACAATGCATCACTCTCTGTCTTCCAAAATGTTTCACCAGACAATTGGTCTAATGGTTGTTTGTCTAAAAAATCATCGTCACAAGCGGTAATCAATAATAGATTAACCACCATTAAAAAGCCCTTCAATATTTTTATATCTAAATTTTTCATTTCAATCAATTTTAAAATCCAAGATTAATACCAAGATTATATAAGCGGACTGGTGGATAACCTACTCCCATTTCAGGGTCAAGGCCGACCCTTAAATTGTCGAAAGTGTAGAGATTTCTTACACTCAAGTATAGTCTGAGGCTAGAAACTTTTATGTTCTCCAGAACGGCCTCGGGAAAGGAATAGCCTATTTGAGCATTATTAACTCTCAAATAGGAAGCATTAAACATTCTAAAAGTTGAAGTATAAAATTGCTCTTCATTGCCACCCAAAATTGATAATCTAGGATATTCAGCATTTGGATCAGGATTGCTTTCTGTCCATCTACCCTCATACATCCACCTTTGTGGATTGCTTCCCTGGTAAAAGGCATTGGAATAAAAACCAGATACAAGCTGATTTACTCCTGCAACACCCTGAAGTAAAATTGAAACATCAAAACCTTTATAACCAAGATTTAAAGTTCCTCCATAATTATACTTTGGAAATCTATTGCCAATGATTGTTCGATCATAAGTAGCATCTACAATTCCATCAGGCACACCTAGCGGCCCACTTATATCCCTGAACTTAATATCCCCCGGTTGAGGGGTGCGCGGTTGCGTAGCATGTGCATCTATATCTGCCTGATCTGAAAACAAACCAAGGGCTTCATAACCGTAAATCGACTCAAGGGAATTGCCAACAAATAAACCATTTGCAATATCTTCTTCAACATTGGCTAGTTCCTCGACGACATTTTTTACATAAGAGAAGTTAGCAGTAATACTGTAATGAAAATCACCAATATCATTCTGATGCATCACATTAAAGTCAAAACCTTTATTAGACACAACACCTGCGTTTTGTACAGATGGTGTAAGGCCAAGTACAGAAGAAGCCGTGATGTTGTATAGGATTCCCGAGGTAAGTTTATCGAAATAATCCATTGAAAAATTTAACCGACCCTCCAGGATACTTAAATCCAGTCCGTAATCAATTACACGAGTTGATTCCCAACTTATTTCATTGTTGGGAACTGAAGTAGCAGCTGCTCCGGGAAGCAACGTCTCTGATACCCCAAAAGGAGTATTCAAGCCTAGCTGAAATGTCTGTTGGTATGGGTAGTTACCAATATTCTGGTTTCCGAGTTCTCCCCATGAAGCCCTAAACTTTAACTCATCGACCCAGGATACATCAAAAAATTGCTCCTCTGAGAGTCTCCAACCTCCTGAGACTGACGGAAAGAATCCAAATCTATTACCCTTGGCGAACCTGGAAGAGCCGTCATACCGTGAATTAAATTCTAAAAGATATTTTTCATCAAGATTATAAGATACCCGACCAAAAAGAGATCGTAAGGCCCATTCTGATCCTGAACCAGAAGCTCTTTGGTTTGCCTGAGAGGCAGCATTTAATTCATAAAGTGTGTTGCTTGGGAAATTATCCCTGTAACCTTCAACGTAATCTGTTCTAAAGCTCTCTTGAGAAAATCCTCCCAGAATCGTCAAACCATGGATTCCAGATTTTAAATCATATGTAAGAAATGCTTGTTGAGTAGAAAGTGAAGAAAGGGAGTTTCTATTCGTTAGTTCAGCTGGACCCTCTGTTAGGAATTCATCTATAACAAGCAAAGGCCTATAAAGCTCATAGTTTACAAAATTGAA
Organism: Cyclobacteriaceae bacterium SS2; assembly: GCA_019192515.1. Classification (GTDB taxonomy): domain Bacteria; phylum Bacteroidota; class Bacteroidia; order Cytophagales; family Cyclobacteriaceae; genus UBA7330. The sequence continues at coordinate 22,709 of JAHCMM010000120.1, read as the reverse complement.
CTCATATCCATTTTTAACAGTAAACTTCAGTGACTCTGTAATATCCCAATCCAGGGATAAATTGGTGTAGACATCCTTATAATCATTGGATACGTATGATTCGCTGTCTAACCAACCCTCTGTTGTAAACCCCACCTGATTACCATAATACCCATTAGATAGCCTTCCAGGAATTGTATTTGGAATTTTTATTGAATAACCGACCATTCCTTCAACGCCGGTACCAGGATTTGTACTTACTGCAGTAGGTTCATTATCTTCTGCAATTCTTCCTCCTAATATTAAATTGAAGGTAAGATTCTCTGTCAACTTATTTGAAATATTAGCGCGCAGGTTATAGCGTTGAAAATAGGTTTCATCAATAATCCCTTTCTGATCCAGATATCCTAATGAAATATTATACGTGCTTGACTCACTACCTCCTTGAAAACTTAAGTGATGGTTGGTTTGAAACCCGCTTCCAGATTTGATTAGATCATCATAATGTCTCGCATTTGGATGATTTTCAGGATCAGTACCATTCTTAAATAAGTCTATCTCTGCCTGGGTCCAAATTGGACTACCTCCGTCATTGGTAAGCGCTTCATTTTCCATCTCAGCGTATTGCCAGGAATCAACTATATCAAAAGTCTCTGCGGGACTTTGGACCCCTACATAACCATGATAATTGACTTTCATTTTACCAGTCTTCCCCTTCTTGGTTTCTATCAGAATTACTCCGTTTGCCCCGCGAGCACCATAGATTGACGCAGAGGCAGCATCTTTAAGAACTGAAATACTTGCTATATCATTGAAGTCAACCCTATCAAGAGATGATGCCAAGCCATCTACCAGAATTAAAGGGCTATTACCAGCACCGCTAAAAGTACCTATACCGCGAACCCTGACCTGAACTCCATCTTTGCCAGGCTGTCCTGAGCTCTGAGTAACAGTAACTCCGCTTAATTGTCCTGTCAGCAATTGAGATGTTTGTGTGACATTGAGCTTTTCAATTTCATCTGACGACATAGTTTCAACAGCACCAGTAACATTTACCTTTTTCTGTGTTCCATAACCTACTACAACAATCTCATCGAGGGAGGAGATATCTGTTGCAAGACTGACGTCGACCACAATTCGTCCATTGAGAGCTATCTCCTTTGTTTCATAGCCCACAAATGAAACAGTGAGTGTTGCTTCTTCATTTACATTTAAGGAGAAATTACCTTCCACATCAGTAATGGTTCCATTAGTTGTACCTTTCTCAAGTATTGAGGCTCCTGGCAACCCTTCCCCATTCTCATCGGTCACTTTTCCTGATACGGAGAGCTGGACTTCGAACTCCTCATTGATAGCCGGGAGCTCTGTGACATCGCTCACTGGCATTAAGGAAATGGTAGAATTAACCCTTCTGATCGAAAGCTGTAATTGTTTAGACAGTTCCATCATCAGCTCATCCATGTTCCACTGACCTCCATCGAGCTCGACGCTTAACTTACGCATAGCTGCTTTGGAGTATGCAAAATGAAAGTCTGATTTGGATTCGATCTCGGTGACGAGATCCAGGAGTTTTCGTTCGCCAACCTCAGCCTCCAGCTCCACACTGATCTCCCTGAGAAACTTGTGCTGAGCCGTGGTCTCGGTCGCATTTGCCATGACGATCGTCTGGCAAATAATCATCGTATAAATCGCCAATTTCGACATGCGAATTGCAATTTTTAGTAGTTTTGTTAACATATGGTTTTGGTTTTGATTGCTAAAGCTGTATCGAAGAGTCGGCTGCTTTGCCCAAAGTGAATCCGGCTCTTTTTTACATTTTATCCTATTATTCTATTATTATTTTCTTGCCATTTATCTGATAATTAAACTTGAAAATGTGAGAAGTACTCAACAGCACTTCTTCCAATGTCGGGTTCTCATAGGTAGCCGTGTATTTCACCTTCTGGTCGATCCTGCCCCTCACTTCTACTTCCTTCCCAAACCAGTAACCCAGCTCCTGTAATACCTTTTGGTGATCGTCGTCATTAAACACCAGCTTATTTTCTGTCCAGCCAAACAGTTTATCGGCCAGCTCAAAGTCTTGCTTATACATGCCCTCTCCTTCATGCTGGATCACCATCTGACTCGGATTCAGCACAACCAGCTCCCCGCTCTGCTTGTCTTCCACAGCCACTTTTCCGGTTTTAACCGCTACAATCTTTTGATTCAGGATGCCATCTTCCTTCACGTTGAAGGAGGTACCCAGCACCTTCACTTCCATATTTCCAACACTGATGATAAAAGGTTTCGACTTGTCAGGCTGCACATCGAAGAAAGCTTCTCCCTGCAATTCCACCCGCCGGATCTCTCCAACAAATTGCTCGGGTACCAGGAGTTTGCTATTCCCATTGAGCTTTACGACCGTTCCATCTGGTAGCTTCGTGGTGATCTTCTGACCAGGCATGCTCACCTTTTCGATGATCCTGGGTTCTGCTTGTGCTATGTTTTGTTCTTCAGGCAGATTTTGATGGATCACAGCACCCAATCCAATACTCAGTAAAATAACCGCTGCATATTTGAGCCATGGATTGATGGTTCTTTTCGATTGGGTATCCTGTTTTTGAGAAGCATCAGCGTCCATCCTTTTGCGAAGCTCCCGCCACACTTCCTCCTCACCATTGCTGGTCAATGGTCTCCCCTGTTTCGCAAGTATATATTTCACCTGGTTGTATGTTTTCATATTCTTCGGACTGTCTTTCAACCAGGCATTCAACCGTGATTGGTCCTCCGAAGAAAGTTTACCTTCCAGGTCTCGTATGATGATGTCGTCTATATCCATATAGTCTGAAGTGGCATTTTCATGCGACTATATATAAGATCTGAGAAGGCTGATTTCTGGTAGGAAATTTTGAAATAAATACAATATATTTATAAAAATGACTGCATTTATTGATTGAGTGCAATAAAATATTGATTTGAGTGATAATTTCACAATAAACACACCTCATCAAAGCAGGTGTTAATTGAACTAAATCTACTTTGAAAGGTAATTTCCGATGGATTCAGAAATCGTAAGCGCTCTGTCATAGATGTTTAACTCAGTGATGTCATCATCGATCACCAATTGATCGGCTCCATTGGCATGTCTGAAATCGGGACTGAACCTGCCCCAGCCAAACTGTCGATAGGTGCCCCCATCACAGAGCTGGCCGTCCACCACAAACGAAATGATGCCCGGCCCCCCATCTACCGTGATGGTGACATGGTATGTTTTATCTATTTCAAAAACAGGATCAGAGTCCCACGCCGCAATGGTCCTTCTGTCATGCATCTGTAATTCCAGGGTGCCGCGATCGGTCATGCTCACCACCAGTCCCTGCCTGTTGTCCAACCGGCTATCCAGGATTGTTTTGCCTGCTTCCCAGTCACTGAACTTCACCTTCATATCAACCGTGAAACCGGCATTCAAATTTTTAGTGCCATGATCGGCCCTGCTGGCATCTCTGCCCACAAACTCTGGCAGCCGGGGCATTTTCACGGTTTCCGAGCCAGAACTATTTCCCCGCGTCCAGGTCAATACTGTCCCGGAAGCCTCCTGTTGCTGTTTTTCAAACTGACCCCATAATCCTTCAAGCAGCTTCCTATCTACCCGATGTATCCTGGCTATTGACTTTTGGGTCTCGGTAAAGTAATATTCCCCCTCTTCCTCTACCATGTCGGGATAACTCATGCGGATGTATGGGTCCCGATCGTAAAGCAATATCTCAGGTTGTGACCATTGGATGATCTTTCCGTCCGGTCCATCCACCTCCACACCTCCACTTATCCAAACAGGATTTCGGTCGTCATAGCTCCTGCCACCGTGGTTGTGATACCAATAGAGGTATTTTCCATTACGGCATCTCCAGGCAAAATTCGCAGCACGTGGATGCTTCATTAATTTTCCGTTGGCATAGGCCTGGTATTTTGGGGGTTCCCAGGTATGTCCTTCATCCCTGCTGTAGCTGTACACCGGGTGTCCATCAACCGATCGATAGACCACATAAAAGCTCCCGTCACTCAACACGCTGAAATTTTGCTCAGCGGAAATGGGTCCTCCTCCGGGAGGCGTACGAAGCCCAATATCGCCATCAGGGAGTGTTTCCCACTTAATCTTTTTAGGATTCTTTTCAGTCAGGATATTGGGGCTCATCAGGAGCACACCTTCATTGGAAGTAAAAAATCCCTGCCCGAAACCACCTACCTTATGTAAGGGCACGTAGCCTTTTCCATTGTGCTGAAACGCCCTGCCCACATTCCAGAAAAACCGGATGTCCCCGCCATGGGCGTTGTTGCGGTCTATCTCAAATTCGCGCACCGGAACGGTGTATCGGTTTTCGGACCAGGCCTTCCCATGATCATCCGAATACTTAAAAACAAAATACCCCTGACTGTCTACGCGATAGCATTTTCCATCCTTATAATAAGCACTGTCCGCCCGGACCCACCTGATGTTGTCTGTGTTGTGATTATAAAAAGCATAGATTCTTCCTGAGGGCACTTTCAGCATCACAGCATATGATGCTTCCGGTCCATCCAACGGCTCTAAATAGGTAAGGTCCGACCAGGTCTTACCCTGATCTTCGCTCCGGGTGACGGCCACGACCTGCCCTGGCTCTCCCTCTCTGCCGGCACCCGTGGTAAGGATACACAGCCAGGCGCCATCATCTGTTTTCACAATATAGGGTTGATCTGCATAGGATCTGGTTGGGATCTCAATGCCCGCAGTGATATTTCTCCAATCGGATTGAGCCTTAGCTAAAACGCAGGATATGGCCAGAAACCCAATAAAAAATATCAGCCGGACTAACGTATGGTGGATCAAATCGACAGCAGCATTAAAATCACCAGGGAGGTATACCAGTTGATGACACGGGTGTTGTCAAATTCATTTTCAAGCTTTTGCCTGATCTTCTTCAAAGCGGTCTTGAGATGGTATCGTACAGTCTCCGTAGATATCCCCAGCTCAATGCTGATCTCTTCCTGGCTCATGCCTTTTTCGTGGAATAGTTGGAAGACAACACCACATTGTGGTGGCAGGTCCTGAATGGCCTTAGCAAGGAAATTTTCCAGCTCCTTGCCAATAAGAAGCTCCTCCGGATCAATGTTTTCAATAGAGGTCAGCTTCAGGTCGTAGTCCCGTTCATTGAATTTGGAGGGATCAGCTGCCAGACTCTTGAGTGCCTGATTTTTGACGCTGGTGTACAGGTAAGCTTTGATCTGTTTGATGGCCTGAAAGTCAGGTTCTGCTTTCTTCCAGAGGTTAAAGAAAACATCCGCCACCACATCCTTGGCCTGGGCTTCGGACCCGGTTATTACCGTTGCCAGCGTATGCAGACCTTCATAATACTTCCGATAGATCTCCTCGAAACGCTGGGCTGACTTTTCGTATATTTTCTTTTCTTTCATTCCCCTGTTAAAGCAGAATCACCATGGATAAAAGTGCCATAGTCAGGTCAATTTATAAAATATCTTCAAAAATCAGTTTTGGAAGAGATTGATTTTTGGGATTTTTGTAATAGGAGATGGGTGGATCATCTACTCTATTGCTCGAGCTTCCAATGCTCGTTGGTGAAAACACCAACGAAGGCTCCTCTCCATGGCCTGTCCCCTGACTGGCCAACAAACCGGCGGATATCAGGGAATCTGTTGACAGACCTTGAAAGCGAAAATTGATAATTAGTGTGATAAAATGCCCGGAAGTAACTTCCGAGCTAGAGAGTTAGGAAATTATCGAAGTGTTGACACAAGCTAGTTACCAGCCTCTATCAAATTCCGCTCTACCCCTTCAAATGTGATCTTAACCGGTTTGATCAGGCCCTGGTCGTCGAATTCCATCTTGTCGATACAAACCACCCGATGGTCTCGACCGTCATCGCCGAGAGGTCGGCGGTGATAAACGACATACCAGTCCTCCCCGTTCTTTAGCAGGGAGTGATGTCCGGCCCCGGTAGCCACATTGGGGTCCTGCTGCAGGACCACCCCTATTCTTGCGAAAGGCCCGAACGGGTTGTCGGCAATGGCATATGCTACCCGGTAGTCAGGACCACCCCAGCTACCTTCAGACCACATGAAGTAATACTTATTGTCTTTGATAAACATGATCGGGCCTTCCACGTATTGATCGGGCGTGATCTCCTTAAAGATGGTGCCGTCATCGAATGTCTCAAAACCAGTGAAGTCATCTTTTAGTTTAACAATGTTGCAATGACGCCAGCCTCCGTAGATCATATAATACTGACCATCCACATCCTGAAACACATATTGGTCGATAGGCTGGGCCCCATTGACGATGGAGTCGAGTAGTGGCTTACCCAGGTAATCACGATACGGTCCTTCCGGCTTATCTGAAATCCCGATGCCTATACCTCCTACTGATTGATTGTTCTGGATGTCATTGGCTGCAAAAAACAGAAAGTAGTCCGTACCTTTCTTCAGGATGGCTGGTGCCCACATGGCGCTGTCTGCCCATTGTACGGCTGCAGTATCAATGATCCTTTCATGTTTGGTCCACTCGATCAGGTCCTTTGAGGAAAAAGCATCCATAAACACCTGCCGGCTATAGATATCCGAATAGGTAGGGTAGATCCAATATTCATTGTCGAAGATGATACCCTCCGGATCCGCATACCATCCTTCAAAGACAGGATTGCCGGATTTTATCTGCTCCTGTTGGGAACATGAGAGAACGAATGCAGAGATGAGAATGCAGAGTGTTGTTTTTAAGGTCATTTTATGTGGATTAAACCGGACTCGAAATTACGGCTAATTGAGTACAATTCTTAATAATCTGTTATTCCGTGGAGCCTGGTGAAATTGAGGTGGATTTTTGTTAATCCACCAATACGCAAATTTTGTACCCATGCTTTCTTTTCCGTCTGGTGAAGACACCAGCCGTGGATACGGGCGATTGAATGAACTTGAAAGCTTATTGAACTCAAAGTTTTGCCTATAAACAAAGAATCTTACTTATTTACAAATCCTTTGTCTATAGACAACAAAATAATCTACTCTGTCCAATTAATGTAATCAAATTACCCCTCGGGCCACTCCAGCTCTACCCCCTGCGACTGAATAAATCTTTGGAAGTCTGCCAATAGACTTGTATCAGCTCTTACGGCTTCTGGGGTTACATTTTTATTCATGGCAAAGGCACACAGCATCCCTACTGCCTCACCAATGCTCCACTCTACCGGGTGAAGTCGGTAGCATCCATTGGTGATGTGGGTGGTTCCGATGTTTTTATTGGCTGGCAAAATGTTCTTCATCCGTTCTGGCAGCAAGGCCCCTAGCGGGATCTGGAACGGCAAGGAACCAAAGTCGATGTAGTTATTTCCGCCGCTGCTAGGATGCAGGTCAATGTGATAATACCCGATGCCCACGCTGTCTTCAAACCTGGCTGCTTTGGTTCCCTTTTTCTTTCCTGCCACCATGATCCTGTTTTCCGCACCCACGTGCTCTTCCAGGATAGTGAATTGTGCCTTGATCCTGCGTGACTCCCTGATGTATGGATATTTGGCCAGACCATCTTCCGTGCCCATCATGTCTTTTCGCAGTCGTATGCCCGACCAGCCAGCACCACCATCGGGCCGTGGAGCTTCCGTTTGTAGCCAATACAGCAAGGAAAGACTTAGCTGCTTCCCTCTGTTTACATGTTTATTAAACTCGGCCTCGCTCACGTCCACGATGTTGCCCAGAAAGTAGTCATTCTGCGGCCAGTTGACAATGGTAGCTCCACCTGCGTAGGTACCCGGAACAAAATTGCCCGGGTTGATGATGCGTCTGTACAGCCAAAGATTCAGGGCATCACCGGTTCTGATTCCCTCGGGATGAAATCCAAGGGTCTTGGGCTTTAATGTAGAAGGATGGGTATAGCTCAGATCCAGCAGCTTACCAGACCAGGGATGGTCCATTTTGGGTGTGAATGTCTGCCAGAAATCATATTCTCTCGGTTTGGGGATTACATGGTTTTCACCCGGCACATAATCTATGGCAAAACATACCGTGAACGCCTGGTTGTTAGTTGGATCTGCCTTTTCGGCTGCATGCAGCTCATTGGTCTGGGCTTTTGACTCTGCCCCTGTCACATATTCCGTTCCGGTGAGTGGTAGTAAGTCTCCCAGCTCGGTCGCATCAATGAAATAGCTGGCAGAAACGAACTTTTCATTGTCATCCCTAAGATCCCGGATATTCAAACTTTTCACTGAATCACCCTCCACATCAGCAGCTACCACCTTATGCTGGGGCAGCAAAATCAGTTTGCCTGAACTCATGTACGGAGCAAGCATTTCGAGCATTACCGCCAGGGCCACTCGGGGCTCATGACAAATTCTGGAAACCGAGCCATCTCCAGGGTTCAGGTTTTCTTTGGCTTTTGCCTCCGGAGTCAATGGATAATTTCGTCGGTAGAAATCCCGGACCCTTCTGCGATATTCCCTGTAAGATTCGGGCGCTCCATGGGTCTCGATCCACTTGTGCTCATCCGGTGGTACTCCCTGTTGGCTAATCTGCCCTCCAATCCAATCTGTCTCTTCAGTCAGGATAACGGACAGGCCATTTCGCAAACATCCTAAAGCTGCTGCTACGCCTCCCAGGCCACCACCCGCAATCACTACATCGGTGCGAGCTTCTGTTCCCAGGTTAGCAATGCTTCTTGATTGATCACCAAATGCCGTTGAGTATCCCCATGCAGGAGCTCCTAAAATGAGGCTCCCGGCTGATAAATTGCCAATAAAATCCCTTCTATCCATGTTATCTATTTTATAAAGAATGTTAATGCTGGAGTTGATCGCCAATCATTTATAATCCGATCCCTGGTTGCTTTTTTCACAGGATTCAACCCACCGCAAAAGGTCCGACCTGAGTCGGGTTACCATAGTTCCGTTTTCAGTGCTTATATCTGAGGTTTCTCCCGGATCAGCGTCGATGTCATATAGCTCCCAGCTTTCACCCTGATCCGGTGAGTATAGTTTGTATTTCCCTTCCACCCAGGATAGCTGGTCTTTGAATTGAAAACCTATTGGTGTCGGCCTGGTATCCATTTTCCCTTCAAGAAGTGGTACCAAACTGATGCCGTCCACCATAGGCTGACTGTGCATCTCAATATCCAGGATATCTAAAATGGTAGGGTAATAATCGCTGGTGCTGACCGGGAGGTCAACTTTTGAGGGTTGAGTAATCCTTTCCGGCCAATACATGATGCCTGGCACCCTTACACCGCCCTCATACAGGCTTCTCTTCCTGCCTCGGAGTCCGTTGGTGGAACCCTGGGTCCTGTTAATTCTTGTAGCGCCTTCCGGGCCATTGTCACTGGTGTAAAAGATCAGTGTGTTTTCATCAGCACCTAATTCTTCAAGTGTAGTCAGCAACCGACCGATCTGTTCATCCATGGCAGTGATACAGCCGTAGTAATGCTGAATATCCTCGCTCATTCCGGGATACATGTTCCGGTACTTTTCACCAGTCAGGACCGGAAGATGTGGGGTATGAAACCAGATCACCGCCAGGAATGGCTCATCACTTTCTACACTTTTCTGCACAAATGGGATCGCCCGATCCATGATAACGCGGGAGTCGTCCCCTTCCAGGTTATCAGTTTCTATTTGTCCGGGGCCAGTCCAATAAAAAGTACCAAAATGATCTCCTGGTGTCCGGTTCCCAACATCTAATGCTTCTTTTGAAGGGGTAATCATCGGATCCCATGTTGGAACTTTTGACTCAGTGGAGAAACACACATCAAACCCATTGTCCCATGGCGGGGAATACACGTCCAGCTTGCGGCCTCCCCGGTTAGCATCGATGGTATCATTGGTCAGCGTACCCAGGTGCCATTTTCCAAAATGACCTGTGCGATACCCTTTGGTTTTTACCGCCTCAGCCAAGGTAATCTCCTCCGGCTTCATCATACCAGCATTGGCTGTGTAGATGCCATACCGGTAAGGATGCCGGCCCGTGATGCAACTGCCACGTGTGGGTGAGCAAACCGGTGCAGCAGCATAAAACCGATTGAATTGGAGACCTGAACCAGCCATCCGGTCCAGGTGAGGAGTGAGGATGGTATCATTCCCATTGTATCCTGTATCACCCCAGCCGTGATCATCTGCCATGAGCAGGATGATATTGGGATTGGTATCTTTCTGCGTCGCAGTATTGTTAGTTCCCTCACAGGCTACAAGAAATAGCAGTAATACTGCCAGACAACCTGTAAACTGTGGTGGAAATCTTAGCATATCAGCTTATTGAGTTTATTCATTCTTCAGATAATAGAAAAATCCATCCTCTGCACCAATAAGTAAATCAGGAACGCCATTTCCATCCCAATCCACAATAGTAGGGCTGGTAGTATGACCTGCTAGCAACGCATCAGACATGTTGCCGTGGTCCTTGAAAGAAGTGACGCCATCCTTCGTGCCCACATTCTCGAAGAAATCCACGTTTTTGCTATTGAGGATCATGTCCAGATCACCATCCTGATCCCAATCGGTAAAAGTGAATTTTCTTCTTCCACTTCCACCTGCTTCCCTTTCATTCAACCTTAATACCTCACCCTTATCATCTCTGAAAATTCTTTGCCCTGGTTTCAACATCAATTCCTCACCCACTTTAAATCGTTCAAAAAATGCCAGATAACCTTCATGGTCAAGCATGACCAGATCCATCAAACCATCCTCGTTCCAGTCGATGGCATAAGGGGTTGTCCTCCACTGTGGAGCCAGCTCATCCTCTTTTGGATCCCACCATGTCCAGGCCGGCTTAGGTGCTTTTCCTTCCCAGGCCACCTTCACACTTTGCTTCTCAGATAGTTGAGGTGCTCCTTGACTTCCCACATTCTTATACCATTCCACCTTACCCCAGATAGAATTGACGATCACATCTTTCAGACCATCTCCGTCCCAGTCAGCCACAGATAAAGTTGTATAGCCCCACTTGGCTTCACATGGGCCCTGAATAGACCCGTTGTCACCGGCCATGATCCTGACGGGCTCACCACCGATCTCCAATCGTACAGGTTCCGCCCATTTTGGAGGATTGTTTCCATCCAGATTTTCAATGAAACCAATATATCCTGCGGTATTTCCACAAATAAGATCCTGATCGCCATCATCATCCCAGTCTACACTATACGGTGTGACCAATGCCCCAAACTTGACATGCGCTGCTTCCTGTCGGAAATAGACAGGTGACTCAAAGACCGGCATATTCTGAGCTACCTCGCCCGTATTTTCAATTAAAGCTACTCGACCATCTTCGTCACCAACAACAAGATCGACATCTCCATCATTGTCCCAATCCAGGGCTACCGGAATGATCATCTCGAGGTCCATTTTCACCAGACCAGATTCATTTTCCAGGAATTTACCTTTTGCATATTTAGGTTTTTCCCTGGTGCCGATGTTCTCAAACCACGTGAATCGGTCTATAAACTCTCCACAGATGAGATCCAGATCGCCATCCCCATCAAAATCCGCAAAATTCGGGGTAGGCGCACCGTACACATTGATCCTTTCACCTCCAGCTTCCAACCGTCCTTTGTTGACATAGGTACCATTTACATTTTCAATAAGAAAGACATAGCCATACAATGGTCCATTTGTCCATGTACCATTCTCATCGTAGGCATTGTCCCAGCCATAGTCCGTCCAGTCATCTACCCCAACGACCAGGTCGAGGTCGCCGTCATTCTCATAGTCCACATATTTCCACTGGTTGAACCTTGGCTTCTTATTGTACTTCCCTTCCGGGTAATCACTTTTCAATACTTCAATGATTGAATCCAAAGGAAAAAGTGTTTTTGGTTTGGTATCAAGAGCTGTGCGAAAATCTACCAGCTCCTCACCTCCAACAATAAATCGGGGTTCACCCTCAACGTACGATACCTGGATATTCCTGACGGCATCTCCTAATCGCACAGGTGCTTTGAAGTTCGGAAACTTCTCTCCCGATGCATTCTCAAAGAAATAGATCCCATTGAAAGGTTTGTCCGGACAGGAAACCACTAAATCCATATCCCCATCCTGGTCGTAATCCATAGGAAGAGGCCAGGCCCAGAGCCCTACTCCAAGGTCGGAGGTCAGGCCCGGGTTATTGTATTTCATCAGTTCAACATCCTTTTTCGTAATGCTTGTTTCTTTTGGAGCTGAACAGTTTAAAAAAAGGGTTATCGATAGTAATGGGGCAAAAAAGTACTTCATTAAATTGGTTGTTATTTGATCAATCTAATGATAATACTTGTCCTTTAGCTAACAAGGCCTCTTTTAATTGGTCATAATTTACATCCTGTACGGCAGAGTTGTTATCAATCGCCATGCTGGCTGTGACGGCAGCAGACTGCCCAAGGATCATAAATACTGGCTCCATCCTGATAGATCCAAATGCAATATGACTGGAAGAAACACATACTGGTACTACCAGGTTGGTGCATTCTTCTTTCTTAGGTACAATAGATCCAAATGAAATCTGGTAAGGCTTTTTAGGGTGTACCCCTATATCTCCCTCGTTTTGCACAAAACCATCTTCTTTGATGTATCGCTGCACATTGTGTGAATCCATAGCATAAGATCCCATTCCAACAGGGTCTTTTACTTCCCGGGTACCCATTACTTCATGCTCGGTAGTCACATACTGACCAATCATCCGTCTTGCTTCACGCACATAGATCTGGTGAGGCCAGTTGCCATTGTCTACAAACTCGTCTTTGGCCAGTCCCCACTCATTCATTTTCGTTCGGATGTCTTCTGGAACCCGTGGGTCATTGGCTACATAGTAGAGCAGTCCTTTTTGGTAGTCTTCATGCTCCTTGATGATCTCTTTCCTTCGCTCGTAAGAAGCCTCCGGATAATCGTAATTCATCCCAATGTTGTCGCTGCTAAAAGGCCCATGATTATTGGTATCTGTCTTCCTGTTAGGGATCACATCAAACTTTTGGAACCAGTCCTTTCGACCCGTATCAAATACTCTACCCAACAACTCGTAATCTTTTGGATCATAGTTATCCGGCTTTGGAAAGGGCACCCTGTTGTCAGGATGGTTACTCATACACAATCTGAAGCAATAGGCCTGGATCTTATCGTCTCCAGCTCCATATTCGCCAGGATCTTCTGTCGATATTTTTGGCAGCACACCACTTGATGGATCACCGGGTACCACATAAGGTGAAATGTCTGCCCAAAACCAGTGCTGATGGTGCAATACTCCGGTCTGAATACCATTCCACTCCTCTCCATAGGTGTCTTTACTCTCTCTACCAACGTGATAGCTTACATTGGCCTCCGCCATCAGGTCACCCTCATAGGTAGCGTCGATAAAAGCCTTTCCAGCAAAACGTTTTCCAGACAAAGTAGTCATGGCAATTATTTTACCATCAGCCATCTCCACACCTCCTGATCGATCCAGCCACTCATCACGGAATATTTTTATATCATATTCACGAACGAAGTCTTCAAACACATTCTCCGCAATGTGCGGTTCAAAGATCCACATGGTTCGATTTGCTCCGTCAATGGCGGGTGTTCCCTGTCCTTTATTTCCATACTCCGACTTTTTCTGCCATTTCCATGTGCTATCTTCTGCGTAGTAGTTGAAGATTCGCTGGTAAAACTCACGAGACAAGCCTCCAATGGCATCTTTTTTACCTGTATCAGTAAAACCCAACCCCCCCGAAGACAGACCACCGAGATGAATATCCGGAGATACCAGGATAACAGATTTTCCGGAACGAACCACTTCGACTGCTGCAGTAACCGCTCCAGAGGTGCCACCATAGACAATCACGTCAGCAGAAAACTGATTGGCCTGATCACTTTGATCTGACGACTGCTGACAGGAAAAAAAACTTATTATAAACAGGAATAGAAAGATATTTTTCATTGGGTGAGAAATTTATGAGTTACTAATTGGTGTGTGCGTTGAATTTAATTTTCAGTAATATAAGGCAATAATTCGTCCCTCATGGCTTTAGCCAAATCCATTCGGGCTTCTATAATATCGTTGGTTTCGGAAGGATCATTGGCAAGATCATAAAGCTGACCTACCTTCAAAGAATCTTTCGAAAGAATGAATTTATAATCCCCCTTCCTGAACCCGAAAGCATTGCCGGAGGATTGTACTACTACATTGGGACGATTCCCTTTTTCATTTCCTTGTAAAACCGGCAGCATATCATAAGCATCTTTTGCACTGCCCTCTGGCAATGAAAAGCCAACAATAGAAGCGAGTGTTGGCATCACATCATTCAATGCAAACAGCTCACCACTCCATTGGCCAGCAGGAAAATGACCCGGCCATTTGGCGATAAATGGAGTCCTCACTCCTCCTTCCCAGATCGAGCCTTTTCTGCCTTTTAAAATGCCGTTTGGAGCATGGAGTGGGATGGTATCTGAATCAATGAGGGCTTGCTCTTCATCGGAAAATTGGTTTCCTGATAGATTGTTTGTGGTATTGGAGGTATCCAGGAAGCGACTGGTGAGACTAAAAGTAGATCCATTGTCACTGGCAAACATGATGATGGTATTGTCTGAAAGATCATTCTCCTCAACGAACCGAAGGATTTGGCCAATGCGGACATCCAGTTCGTGCACATAGTCTCCGTATGTTCCCGCATCGGTCTTCCCGTCAAACTCTTTACCGGGGGCCAAAGGAATGTGAGGAACATAAGGCGAGTAGTAGAGGAAAAAAGGATCATCCTTGCTTGCCACATGATCTTTGAGAAACTCCATACTCTTATCTGTAACATAAGGCAAATACTCATCTAAACCGAAATGCCGGATGTGTTCCTGGTTCTGGGCTTTTTCTGTTGTGTAAAAGTCATGATCGATCGTGCCAGTCACCATCTTATCTGTCAGCACCCAGCATTCACTGGCACAACTGAAACCGACCCAATGCATAAAGCCATGATCAATTGGGCCATCCCATACGGGTTTGGACAGGTCAATATTGGCGCCATTGTCTTCGTGAAAAAATGTACCATGCCCAACAGGCTTTTCCCCATCCAGTGTAGGAAACTGCGCCCCAAGATGCCACTTACCAAACCCAGCTGTGACATATCCGGCATCTTTCAGTATCTGAGGAAGTGTAAGCTGTCCCGGCTCCATCATGGACTTTGAATAATTTCTCAGCACCCCATGCTTGTTCCAGCTCCTCCAGGGATAAGTTCCGGTCATGAGGGCATACCTGGAAGGAGAGCATACCGAGACCGGGCAATAGGCATTGGTCAGACTGATCCCTTCAGCTGCCAGCTTATCCAGGTTGGGTGTTGGGATCAGCGATTCCTCATTGTAAGCTCCCAGATCTCCATACCCGAGATCGTCCGCAAAGATGAATATGATGTTGGGCAATTTTTGATTGGTTTCCTGGTTGCAGGAACTGAGAAGTATAAGACCTAAAACCCCGATACCTAAAAATCTCTTTCCTAATTGCCTTCTGTATTTAAAATTCATGCTCTTCAATTGTTATTTATCTTCCATCCCAAGGAAGATCTTCACTATTTCCTGTAGTTCTTCCCTGTATTGGATCTTCCACATGTTCGTTGCGATTCCTATCACCATATTGTATTCGGGCAAAACTCTTAATGTAGCTTTCCCTCCTACTGCCGTCCCCCCATGACCATAACTTGGCACAATTAGGTCATCATACAGATCCCATCCCAGGCCATAGCTGGCAAATTTTCCGGTTTTAAGTTGTTGATCAGTAAGAAATAACTGCTTAACCGTATCAGCAACTATTTGATTCGTATGCCATGCCCATCCCAATCGGGCAATATCAGCCGAGCTGGAAAGGAATCCACCGCCTGCCCACTTGTAGCTATTGTCTACAAATACTGTATTTACGAGCTTATTGGCTGCAGAGTCAAATTCATAATGCCCACTCCGGCCAACAATAATGCTATCGGTAAAATCGGCTGAAGTGTGAAGCAATCCTGCTGCATCAAAAACCTCCTCTTGCATGTAATCAATAAAATTCTGTCCTGAAGCACCTTCTATGATAGCCGACATGGTATTATATCCAAAGCTGGAGTACCTATGCTGTGTACCTGGCTCAAATAGCAGGGAATCTTCCATAAATATGGATAATGACTCTTCCACCGATTTGTATCGTCTCTTACTGGCGTACTCATTAGGATCTCCACTATAATGTCGGATACCACTATTGTGACCAGCAACCTGTGCTACAGTAAAAGGATATCTTTTTTCAGGGAAATAGGGCACATAACTTCTTGCATCAGCCTGTAAATCCAGGCTTCCCTTTTGAAATAGCCTGGCTGCACCAATAGCTGTAAAGGTTTTGGAAACACTGCCAATTCTAAACATGGTCTTTTCAGGATCAACAGGTACCTCCAGTTCCAGGTTAGCGTAGCCAAATCCCTCACTCCATACGGTTTCACCATCCTGAATGATTGTAATGGCAAAGCCGGCAATGTTTTTCTCATCCATCATTTTGCTGATGACCTGCCTTGCTCTGTCCTGGCGATCATCTGCTTTCGGAGGTGGGGTACATGAGGAGATCAGGAATACATACAATACCCATGATATGCCGAGAATCGATCTTCCATTAAAAAATTTCATGATGGTTAGGTTTGGTTTCATATTAGAAGTTATTCAAAAGATACCAGTTTACCGTCCTTCAGATCCATTACTCCGTTGTCTTTGGCCCATTCTATCCACTTTACTTTTAAGGCTTCGGCTTTTTCCGGATACAGACCAATCAAATTATTCTGCTCCGCTCTGTCCTCCTTAATATTATAGAGTTCCCAATCCTGATCGCCCAGCACTAGCTTCCAGTCCCCATCACGAATGGCCTTGTGTCCGCGATGCTCCCAAAACAGTGGATCTTCGCGTTTGAAGTCCCCCTGATCGACGAGTGGTGCCAGGCTTTTCCCCTGGAGAGAAAGCAGGGATTGCCGGGGAAATGCTTCTTCGTAATCAATACCCGCATACTCCAGTATCGTAGGAAAAAGATCAATGATATGAGTAGGGGTATGAATGGTTTTGGAACCCGCGATCTTTCCAGGATAGGAAATAATTAATGGAGATGAAATTCCTCCTTCATGAGTAAACTGCTTATACAACCTGAACGGGGTATTGTTTGCATTGGCCCATCCATAAGGAAGCTTGGCATAGGACTCCGGATCACCTACCTGTGAACCTGGTTCGCTTTTGATCGGCCCGAAAGGACATCCTCCATTATCCGACAGGAAGATGATAAGCGTATTGTCTTTCAACCCTGTCTTTTCCAGCTGATCAATGATGCGACCGATGCCCTGATCCATACGATCAACCATTGCAGCATAGACAGCCATGAAACGTGCCACTGAGTCCTGGTTGGTAACATCCTCCCATGGTTCAATTTCCTCGCGTTCAGACAAAACAGTTCCGGATTTTATTATCCCTTTCTGAACAAGTCGTTCTAGTCTCCCCTTCCGAATTTCATCCCAACCTACCTGGTAAACGGATTCGTATTTTTTGATATCCTCTGGCAGGGCATGCAATGGCCAATGAGGCGCCGTGTAAGCCAAATACATCAAGAATGGATTCCCGCTTCCTGATTGTAAATGTTGCTCAAGATAATCTACCGCCTTGTCGCTGTAGGCATCTGTGGCATACCATTCTTTTCCATCTTTACCTCTAATGTCTGTATAACTATAGCTGGTTAGTTTTCTGAATTCTCCTTCTGGTTTGACTTCTGTATCATCTATGATCAGGTTTCGATCCTCCATCAAACCGAAATAATGCCCCATGGCTGTGGCACTGCCATAAAACCGGTCAAACCCTCGCTTTGCAGGCCAGTACTGTTCCTCAGTTCCGACGTGCCATTTACCAACAGCATAAGTGCTGTAGTCGTATTGCTTCAATACTTCAGCGATGGTTTTGCATTGATCATTGAGATATCCCTGGTAGGACGGATATCCCTGGTCTTCGACCATAAACCCAATTCCAGCCTGATGAGAATACACACCGGTGAGCAAGGAAGCGCGTGAGGGACAACATCGAGAAGTATTATAAAACTGTGTGAACAACACTCCTTCTGTGGCCAGTTTGTCCAGGTTTGGTGTGGCAGTCTCCGAACCGTATGCCCCAATATCGGAATAGCCCATATCATCGGCCAGTATGATCAATACATTGGGTAAGGCAGGTTCATTTTCCTCCTGACAACCCAGAACGCATAATAATAAAACCCCGATCCAGGATTTATTTCTCATACGCTAAAACCTGTTTGTCTTCAATTAATCGGGCAGACAACTCATCATAAGTAATTTCATGAACATCTTTATTGCCATCCAGAGCAAGCCCTGCCAAAGTAGCTGCAGATTGGCCAAGAATCATGAAAACAGGCTCCATGCGAATTGATCCAAAAGCAATGTGTGAACTGGAGACAGCTACCGGTACCAATAAATTGCTACACTCCTGCTGCTTAGGCAAAATGGTGCCAAGTGGGATTTTATAAGGTTTGACATGAACTCCAATATCCCCCTCATTTTGTACATATCCTTCCGGAGTGATATACCGCTGAATGTTATGCGAGTCGATCGTATAGGACCCCATTCCAATAGACTCCTTCATCGGTTTCTTTCCTAGCAGTTCATTTTCTGTAAGCACAAAGTCGCCAATCATCCTTCGGGCTTCCCGCACATAGATCTGGTGTGGCCAGCTGTTGTTATCCACAAACTCGTCTTTGGCCAGTCCCCAGTTTTTCATTTCATCACGTACATCCTGTCTTACCCTGGGATCATTGGCTGCAAACCATAGCAGCCCTTGCTGGTAGGTTGTATGCTCTTCCAGGATCTCTTTTCTACGTTCATAAGAGGCCTCCGGATAATCATAATTCATCCCAATGTTATCGCTACTAACAGGTCCCCTGTTGTTGGTATCTGTTTTTCTATTTGGAATGGTGTCGAATTTCCCGAAGAAATCCCTATGCATTTCAAAACTTGGACCGTTAAAAACCCTTAGTAATATCTCATATTGAGTAGAGTCATAATCTGCAGGCCGAGGGAATGGGACCCTGTTTTCCGGATGATTTGACATACATAAACGATAGCAATAAGCCTGAATCTTTTTATCTCCTGATCCAAATTCTCCAGGGTGCTCAGTAGAGATTCTTGGCAATACACCGCTGGTGCTATCCCCCGGAATCCAATAAGGTGAGATCTTATCAATGAAAAAGTGCTTGTGGTGCAACACTCCGGTTTGAACTCCATTCCATTCTTCTCCGTACACGGAGTTTGCCTCACGGCCCACATGATAGTTCACTCCTGCAGCAGCCATTAGATCCCCTTCGTAAGTGGCATCGATAAAGACTTTGCCTTTATAGGTCTTGCCAGATAGTGTGGTGATCGATGTAATCTTTCCATCTACTTTCTCAACTCCATTCTCCCTGTCGAGCCACTCATCCCGATAAACCGGAATCCCATATTCCGCTATAAAATCCTCAAATACCTGCTCCGCAATGTGTGGCTCAAATATCCATTGGGTCTTATTGGTACCGTCAATGGCAGNAGTACCCTGCCCCTTGTTGCCATAGTCCTCTCTCTTCTGCCATCTCCAGGTTGCAGGATCCTGGTAATACTTATACACCCTGTGATAAAACTCGCGTGCCAGGCCACCTATCACGGCTTTGTTTCCTGTATCTGTATAGCCCAATCCTCCTGATGTGAGTCCACCCAGGTGAACATCGGGACAAACTATGATGACTGACTTCCCCATCTTGTTAGCCTGGACAGCTGCAGTCACTGCCGCAGAAGTACCACCATAGATGATCACATCGATTTCTTCACTGCTTTCTTGCCTCACCTGGCAGGAAAGCCCGGCAAATAGAAATATCAGAAAGATTAGCTTTTTCATGTGTATAGTGTTTATTTCTATCGGTCACATGGAATTCGCATGATGCGATTACCACTCAGATATGTTTTTCTTTAGTTAATATTCATCCCTGGTTGGTGTTTTCCATATCATGCTCATTTGATTGCATTTCAGATATTATTGGAAATCCTCCAGCTACTTCAATTGCTGCTTGTCAGCAAGTAGTTGTTTGTTCAATGCTTCATATGGCACTTCCTGAACAGAGGTACCGCCATCGATTGCCAACGAGGCAGCAGTAGCTGCTGATTGTCCCAATACCATGAAAACAGGTTCCATTCGAATAGATCCGAAAGCGATATGTGTGGCACTCAGACAAACAGGTACTAAAAGATTGGTGCATTCTTCAGCTTTCGGAACCAATGAACGATAACTGATCGGATAAGGGGATTTTACCTTAGCCTCAACATTTCCTTCGTTCCGAACGAACCCTTCCTCTGTAACGTATCGCTGGACATTGTGAGAGTCCATCCCATAAGCTCCTAACCCTACAGCATCCTCGGCCACTTCAAGTCCCTCACAATTGTATTGTGTCATCACATAGCTACCACTCATTCGTCGTGCTTCTCTCACATACAATTGTTTCTGCCAGCCATCAGCTCTTTCAAATTCGTCTTTTGATGTCCCCCACCTGGAAGCTTCGTTCCGCACTTCTTCAGGTATTCTTGGGTGATTGGCAAGTGTCCACATCAGACCTTTCTGATAATTTCTATGCTCCTCCTCAATTCTTTCTCTCTCCTCATAGGAAGCCTCTGGATAATCGTAGTTCTGGCCAATAAAATCCGTTGAGAATCCGTATTTGTTATTAGTGTCCGTCTTACGGTTTGGCATAGCAGAATTGATCCACGGTAGCAGTGAATTCCCGTAGCTATACATGTCTCTTATTTCGCCTGTTCGAGCTTCATAGTTTCTGAAAAGGAGTTCATAATTCAACTCATCATAGTTGTCTGGCTTTTCAAATGGAATTCTGTTGTCGGGGTGATCTGTCAGACACATGCGATAGCAATAAGCCTGAATCTTATCATCACCGGTGCCTTCTGGCTCAAGTGGCTCAGGATTGATGTAAGGTAAAAGGCCACTTGATGGGTCTCCGGCAACTACATATGGGTCTACACCCTTGACAAAATTGTGATTATACCCGTTTCTTGAAGGTAGACCTGTTATGGTCCTGGATGTATCAGATGGCTGTACTCCGTTTAAGGTTTCATTGTATTCGCTATTATCTTCCCTGCCTACTGTGTAGCTGACACCAGCTGTCGCCAGCAAATCACCTTCATATGTGGCATCCATGAATACTTTTCCTATGAATGTCTGACCTGATTCCATGGTGATGGAAACAATGTCTTTTTCATTTTTTACTACTCCACTCTCCCTGTTGAGTCGTTCGCCATAGCGAACATCAACGGCTGCCTCTTCAATCATATTTTCATATACCTTCAGCGCCGCCGATGGTTCGAAGGTCCACATGGCATCCTCGCCTTTTTTAGTCTGGGTCTGACCACCATCTTTATACTCTTCCCGCTTTTGCCACTTCCAACTGGCCGGATCCTCGTAATACTTTTTGATATTTTGATAAAACTCTCGCGCTATCCCACCAATGGCCTGCTTGTTACCAATGTCAGTTTGTCCCAGACCTCCGGTGGTCAGTCCGCCTAACCGGTTAGTTGGCTCAATGAGGATCACTGACTTGTCCATTCGGCTGGCCTGTATGGCTGCTGCAACCCCCGCAGAGGTACCACCATAGATGATGAGATCTGCTTCATTTGGGTTCGAGCCTGAACAATTGATTAAGGAGATGATGATACAAAAAGCTAAAGCTCCTTTGGTTAAAGTAGCTACAATCATCAAATGGAATTTCCTTGTAGATGGATGCTTGAAAAGTTTCACGTAAGATAGGTTTAGGTTATTGGTTTTACTTGTACTGGTCCCTAAGATAAAAAAAGAGGGAGTCTCAATAGTTCTGAGACACCCTCTTCTGTAATTTATTAATATCCAGGGTTCTGATCTTCCTGGTTGATCAAAGCATTGTTGTTGATCTCATCCTCAGGGATTGGCCACAACAGTCTTTCATCAATGAAGCCCTTTCCAACAGCAGCAAAAGCTTGCTGAACCTTTCCTGTCCGCTTCAGGTCAAACCATCTTCTTCTTTCTATCAGAAACTCATAGGCTCTTTCCTGCAATACCGTATCAGCAAATTGATCTTCTGTCATTCCTGATGCATAGTCAACTGGTGAAGCAGCAGTAGGATCGTATCCATAAGCTCTTCTTTTCACCATGTTCAGCCTCTCAAGAGCCAATGCAGTTGGTCCGTTATTTGCTCGTGTAGCAGCCTCTGCATAAAACAGGAATGCTTCAGTATATCGGTAAACCGGAATGGTCGGGATATTCAGCCCATCAGCTGTTGTGATAAACTTCTTAAACAATACAGGTACTGTAGCTGGTAATGGTACCCAGTTTCCATCACCATCCTGATATTCTCTATAGAGGTTAAAAGCTTTCCTCATATCATTGTCATCCCAGCTACTTCCAATAAAAGTATTGACTGTATCCGGAAGCCAGGCGAAAAACCCTGAAGTTCCATAATTGTATGGATGAGCACTTCCCCTATGCAAATAGGTCTGGATATTGGCTGTTCTGGTCTCAGAGTGATGGATAGAAAAGATATCCTCAGTACTTGTTTCACTAGCAAATATTTCATAGAAATCATCCGGCTCACTTACTGTAACCAGATCATACATCCCACTTTGGATTACGTCATCTGCCTTTTCTGCTGCCAGGTCCCACTCCTCGATTGTCAGGTAGACATGAGAAAGCAACATTTTAGCAGCCCATNNAGAAGNNTNANTTGCCCCCCTACCCCCA
>JAHCMM010000119.1 GCA_019192515.1 Cyclobacteriaceae bacterium SS2 | reverse complement strand
GGGTATTAGGGCATGAAATTGCTCACGCCGACAGGAGACATTCCGTTAAGCAATTAGAGAAAGTCTATGGGGTTCAACTTTTATTATCTATCGTGCTGGGAAATGATCCCTCTCAAATTGAACAAATCGCAGCACAAATTGCCACTGCTGGCTCTACGTTGGCATTTAGCAGAGACAATGAATCTGATGCAGACGAATTTTCTGTAAAGTACCTGGCAGATACGGAGTATGCCTGTAATGGAGCAGCTTCCTTTTTTGCAAAACTTATTGCCAATGGACAGGATAGTGGTGTTCCTGAATTTTTAAGCACACACCCCAACCCGGACAACAGGGTAGAAGATATCAATGGTCATGCCACAACAGTAGGCTGCAGTACTACTCCAATATCAGAATCAGGAATGACCTATGCAGAATTTAAGTTGAGTTTACCATAATTATGAAGAAATCAGAGATCAAGCTTCTCGTAGAGTTGGATGAGGAAAACATCCCGGAAAAAATCATGTGGGATGCAGACGACAAGGATAGCCCGGGGTACTCGGAGAGTAAGTCGGTGACTTTGTCTATCTGGGATCACCAAAATAAAAACACTTTGAGAATCGATTTGTGGTCGAAGGACATGCCAGTTGATGACATGAAAAGGTTTTACATTGATTGTCTGGGAGGCTTGAGTCAGAGCCTCTTAAATGCAACTGGAGATGAATACATGTCTGGTCAGATCAATGAAGTGTGTGACCGTTTAGTAGAACACTTGAAAAAAGAGAATAGCTAGTATCCTGATTTCATAAATAAAAAGCGGCTCCCAGCGTTATTTTAGGGCGGAATTGTGGTTTTTTTTCCGTAATATTAGTTTAGCATTTTACTAACGCCCCAAAATGATGAAAAATTACATGATCGCTGGATCTCTATTGTTGATCCTGCAATTTTTTGTACATACAGCTTTTGCACAAACTACTGTTTCAGGTACCATAACAGAAGGGTCAAATAAGGAGCCTCTGATTGGTGTGAATATACTGGTCAAAGGGACCGTACTTGGAACCACTACCGATATAAACGGAAACTTTAATCTCAATGTCAGTTCTAATCCACCTCTGACTTTGGTCATCACCAGCGTGGGGTTTGAGCGACAGGAAATAGAGGTAACCCAGAGCAATCAGGAAGGTCTCAAAATAGAAATGAAGGAGTCTTTGCTACTTGGGCAGGAGGTGGTGGTCTCTGCCTCGAGAGTTGAAGAAAACATCTTAAAATCTCCGGTTAGTATTGAGAAGATGGATATTTTGGCAGTTCAGAATACCTCATCAGACAACTATTATAAAGCCATTGCAAATCTGAAAGGAGTGGATGTGGCTACCAGCAGCATCAACTTTCAAATACTCAATGCCCGTGGATTTGCCAGTACGGGTAATACGCGATTTGTTCAGCTTATCGATGGGATGGATACCCAGGCGCCTGCACTGAATTTCCCAATTGGAAATCTAAATGGACCATCAGAACTGGACGTGGAAAGTGTTGAGCTACTTCCCGGAGCTTCTTCTGCCCTTTATGGTCCCAACGCTTTCAATGGCGTATTGCTAATCAATAGCAAGAGCCCTTTTGAGTACCAGGGACTAAGTGCGTTTGCTAAAGCTGGAGTCAATCACATAGGTGATGAATCCGGGCATCCAACTTCACCTCTTTATGAAGGTTCATTACGCTATGCCAGAGCGTTCAACAATAAGTTTGCTTTTAAAGTAAATGCATCCTATTCCAGGGCTGAAGACTGGCATGGATTATCTGATTTTGATCGAAATGCAGAACTTACTACGCCTACAGGATTTTCATTCAATCCAGGAGCTGATAGGCTACACTATATGGGTGATGAGGCTGCATTGCCAATGAATATACTTAGATTTAGTAGGACCACAAATCCAGCAAATCCGGGTTGGCAAACTAAGGCATCAAGCGGGGATGGAATTTTTGAGCCAGGTGTGACTGCCTGGCAATTTGCACAAAGTGGATTTTTACCCAGTCATGTTATTGCTGCACCAAGTTATGAGGAGGCCAATATAGTTGATTATGGTGCGGAGAATTTCAAAGTAAATGCTGGATTATACTATAGAATTAATGACAATTATGAGTTAAGTTATATGTATAACGCAGGATTTGGAACAAGTGTTTATACTGGAGCCCAAAGATATTCACTTGCCAATTTTGGTATTCAACAACATCGTCTTCAATTGCGAAGTGATAACTTGTTGGTAAGAGCTTATACAACACGAGAAAGTTCAGGTGACTCTTATATTGCTGAATTTTTAGCTAAAAAAATTAATGATGAACGACATGATGGTGACGTGACAAATTTCTTAACTGATTATCCAATTTACTATTTAAGGTCCTTGTACGACCAAGGATATAGGACAACAGATGATCCAAATNCCGTTACTACCAGCGAACAATTACTGGCACATCAGTTTGCAATGTCAACAATGGACCAAAAATTTCCATTATCAGAAGGCAGTGGCGAATATCAAGCTATTAAACAAGATCAATTAAAGGGGGTTGTTCCTATTGGGCCATTATTCGATGATAAGTCAAATATGTATCAAGGTGAGGTTCAATATGATTTTAAGAGTTTAATTGATTTTGTAGACATTCAGGGAGGTGCAAGCTTTAGGATGTTTGAACTTAGGTCAAATGGCACAATATTTCCTGATTCAACCGAAGCCATTACAATTAAGGAGTATGGAGGTTATTTACAGGCAGGAAAGAATATCACCAATGATTTTAGGTTAAGTGGTTCCGTGAGGTTTGACAAGAATGAGAACTTTGATGGTCAGATTAACCCCAGGATTTCCGGTGTTTATACTATTGGTGAAAATCATAATTTACGAGCTTCCTTTCAGACCGGATTTAGGAATCCAACAACACAGGGCCAATACATCTCTCTGGATATTATTTCGGCTCGACTTTTGGGTGGTTTACCACAGTTTTTTGAGTATTATAATCTGGCTAGAGAAAGTTCAACTGGTGTGCCTCTGGCTTTTACGGGAGGATCGGTCAACGCATTTAGAAATTATATCTTTGAGGGTAACAGCCCGTTTGACCCTGCTTCAATTTCTAACCTTGAAGCATTTACTTCTTACGAACCTGTTAAACCCGAAAAGGTAAGGTCATTGGAGTTTGGCTATAAGAGCTTAATAGGAGGTGATTTACTTGTTGATGCTGTATTCTATTACAATATCTACACGTCTTTTATTACACAAATAAGAGTTGTTACTGCTTCTGAATTGACACAGCAGGATGCGGATGATGTAAATGCACAGGCTGGTGCAAACATTGTATCCGCTGGCGATCCGGCTTACAATTCAATTTTACGTGGGACTTCTAACAATACCTTTCAGATCTATACAAATTTGGATGATCGAGTAACCTCCCAGGGAGCTGCCATTGGTTTAACTTATAGTTTACCCAGGGGATATACCATTGGTGGAAATTATAGTTGGAATAAATTGATTGGTGGGTTTACAGAGAATAATCTCACGGAATTCAATACTCCAGAACATAAATTCAACATCAATTTTGGAAACAGGAAAGTTGTTGATAATCTTGGTTTCAATGTTACTTACAGGTGGCAGGATTCTTTTGAATGGCAATCATCATTTGCTATTGGACAGGTTCCTGCTTATCATACTGTTGACGCACAGGTTTCCTACAGATTACCTGATTTGAAATCAGTTATAAAAGTTGGAGGTTCAAACTTATTTAACGAGTATTACATTCAAAGCCTTGGTGGACCCTCTATAGGTGCCATTTACTACGTGTCGATCACCTTTGATGAATTAATGAATTAATCAACAGGTGAATACCATTAGATTTGGCCTGATCAGTTACTGATCAGGCTTTTTTATTGATAAAATGATAGGAGAATATAGATATCCATTTGTGGGTTGCTTAGTTCACATTTTAATATATTTAGGGAAATGTAACCATGGAAGGAAAGGATTATAAAAGGTTTCCGGAGGTAAGACGCAAACTTTACGTCATCGTGTTTGGTACAGATACTCCGGCAGGAAAATTTTTTGATATTGTATTGCTGTGGGCCATTGTTGGTAGCATTTTAATCGTAACATTTGAAAGTGTCAGAGAACTCAATGAGCGATTTGAGTTCGCCTTTGCCATCTTTGAGTGGGTGTTTACCATCTTGTTTTCAATTGAATACCTGCTCAGGATATTTATTCTGAAAAAACCCCTCAAATATGTATTCAGCTTTTTGGGTATCATCGACTTCCTGGCACTTGTACCGACATACCTTTCATTATTTGTGACCGGTGGGGCTTATCTGGTTGTGATCAGGGCTATCAGGCTCCTACGAATATTCAGGATTCTCAAGTTATCAAGATATCTAAGTGAGGCCCAGATGCTGGGCAATGCACTTGTAGCCAGCCGGTATAAACTTTTTGTCTTTATCGGGACTGTGCTGAGTGTAGTTTTGATCATGGGTACGTTGATGTATGTGATTGAAGGTGCAGAAAATGGGTTTACCAGTATCCCCAGAAGTATTTACTGGTGTATTGTAACCATAACGACTGTTGGATATGGTGATATAGCTCCCAATACCATTATGGGACAGACACTGGCCTCCATTCTCATGCTAATGGGATATGCGATCATTGCTGTCCCTACTGGAATTGTTACAGGGGAACTCGTCAAAGAAAACACCAAAAAGTCAATGATGGAAATAAGAAGCTGCCATAGCTGCAATACAGAGATCAATGATCCAGAGGCAAAGTATTGCAAGGAGTGTGGTAATAAGCTAATTGAGGATGTAGAAGTAACCTTATGATCTTACTCGTAAAAAAGCCCGCTTTTCAACGGGCTTTTTTTGACTCATTATTTTTATTATTCGGAAGGCGGTACCAGGATTCCGGCAATAATATACAAACTTCCATTGCTGGGTGCTATACCGGATAGAGATGGGGGAAATACAATTTCTGCATCAAGATTTCCAAGTGTTTCTCCCGGATTTTGAAGATCAACATCCCCATTGGAATCCAGGTAAACTCCAATTCCATTATCTGCAGGGACTACCTCAGTATTGTTAAATACAAGCAATGAACCAAAATTCTCTCCGTCTACAGTGAATGCAGTTGGAAATGTGGCTCCTGTTTCTAATTCTGTTTCATTGATGATAGTATTGTCATCATCTGGGTTCCCATCATCAGTCACAATATGATTAGCAACAATGCCGTAAAATTGCTGACCAGAATAGTTATCCATAAATCCTTGCACCTTTGTAGCAATTGTTGCTGCATTATCTCCGTCTACTACTCCTGCAGCAGCATAGAATGTCGCGTTACTTGGAGCAAAGAAGGTTAAGCTTACGTCAGCATTTGATAAAGTAGTAGTATGAGGGGTTAACTGCCCTTGTGTAGATTCCGCATAAGTATCAGCCTTGGCAATTACATCCGCCAGAATACTAAATTCTCCACCTAAAAATATGGTTTGAGAGATTTTGCCAAGGTGCTCAACAATAAATGCAAAGAATGTAGGTGGGATAAGAATACGATTGACAACATGTACAGCTCCATTCGTGGCTTCAGTGGAAGAAAGAATTTCAACTGCAGGGTTTGATCCTCCTTCCTTGATTGTACCATCGCTGTTGATAGTGATATTTTCACCTTGATCTGTGGTAAAGGCATCTCCTGCTGAGATCTCTGTTTTTGTACCACTTATAAAATGGAAAGAAAGCACCTTAAGAATTTCACTTTCTTTGATTGCGGTCAAATCATCCACACTAAGTGTTTCTCTTAATGTTTGAAATGCAGCATTATTTGGAAGAAATAATGTGAATTCAGTTTCACCTGATATGTCTGGTAACTCATCAGCATACAGCTCATAGAATTCGGCAAAATCACTGTATTCAGTGTTACTTTCGAGTATTTCCAAAACCGTTTGTGTAGGTTCTGGATCAGGGTCCGGGTCATCTCCATTACACCCTGCAAGTGCCATCACGCCCACGGCCACAACAGCCAGGACCAATGTCTTTATGTTTTCTTTCAATAAAAAGCGTTTTTCCATTTTCGTTAACGTTATGTTGTCATATAAAAATAATAAAAAAATATCATGTTATATTAAAATTTGCCACAATACCAGGATCATGACAGCTCATAATTATGATTAACACAATAATGACCCCATCTGTTATTCATTCGTTGGAAAAAAGTATGCCTCAAGGATGATATAGATCATTGTCTCCCTTGACCCTGCTCATGAAATAGTTACGTCAGATTTTTGACCTTAGATGTACCAAACCAAAGCACTAAGGACATGAAAACTAAATTGATTAAACCTCCAAAAAATGACATAAGACATGATGTGAATCTTCATGGAGCCATGAAGGCCAATGAACTGCTCACCCCCCCGGTCACTAAAAAACTTTACCAGGAAATGATGGATATCAAACGTGAGCGTGCTGAGCGTTACCACAATCAGACCCGTTTGTTTTTNACAATTGGATTGAGTCTCAGCTTGCTTCTCAGCATCCTGGCAATGAACTGGAGATCCTATGATAGCCAGGCATTGGTAAACCTGGGAGAGCTGGACGCTGACTTTGATGAAGTGATGGAAGTACCACCCAGTGATCAGCCACCACCACCGCCACCTAAAATTGAGCAACCTGTGATCGTTGAAGTAGATGACCAGGAAGTGGTCCAGGAAATAAAAATGGACTTTGACGTTGAAATTCTGGAAGAGACTGCTGTTGATGTTGTGGTTTTTGACACTCCGAAGATGGAAGAAGAGGAAGCAGATCAGATATTCCAGATCGTAGAAGATGTACCTGTTCCAAAGGGTGGTTTGGAGGCATTCTATGAGTATGTGGCGGATAATTTGAAATACCCACAACAGGCTGTCAGAATGGGAGTGGCAGGAAATGTCTTTCTAAAATTTGTGGTTGAGAAAGATGGAAGGCTTACTGATGTGCAGGTATTGAAAGGAATTGGGTCAGGTTGTGATGAAGAAGCAGTTAGGGTGCTGGAATCTGCCCCTGCGTGGAACCCTGGAAAACAAAGAGGAAGACCTGTAAGGGTATACATGGTTATCCCGATAAGATTTGTCCTGATGGGAAAGTAATGTGACTTTTTCCAGGTTTGGTAAGGTCCCGCTTAATCGGCGGGACTTTTTTATATGTTTTCCTTGCTTAGCTTTTTATGAAGGTCGCTTACTTTCATCAGAGCAGCTGATGCATACCAGGGGTGTAAATCCATAACCAGTCTGCCAGCCTTAATGGCCGGGTCTGTCGAGGTTAATTCTTGAGCTTCTTCCAGTGTCTCCACCGCGAAAATGTATATACCCCTGACCTCACCATCGTCGAGGAACGGACCAGCCACTACCAGCTTTCCTTCTTCGGCCATTCTCGAAATATTGTCCAGGTGTGCCCTTTGGAGCCTGGCTGTTTCTGTTGAGTCCTGGTTTCGATTTGGACCCGCTTTCAGATAGGCAAGGACGTATTTTCGCATTCCGTAGGCGTCAGCACCTGTTTCAACAGCCAATATGGAATCGTAC
>JAHCMM010000118.1 GCA_019192515.1 Cyclobacteriaceae bacterium SS2 | reverse complement strand
CTTCATGTGGGTTGTAGTGATCACTGCGGGACTGCTTAGTGTTAAAAACATAGTGGTTGGCAGATTCAATATCGCGCTCTTCCTGGGGTTTCTCACCCTGATCACCACCAATCCACTATGGTATGCCATAGGGGTTATGAAATCGAAAAAGTCCTACACCTCTTCATTCCTGACAAAGTATTTGATCATTCATATGTCTATCATTTTGCTAGGTAGCTTCATGCTGGCATACGGACTCTTTTTTGTGGAAACAAGTGTACAGTACCTGATGATCTTTTTTGGTGTTTTAGGTATCCTGGATATCAGAGAGTTGATCCGCACAAAGAGCATGAGAACCTCCAGGCCTGATTGGTACAAGGTTCACTACTCTGGAATGATCACGACGGGCATTGCTGCCTACACAGCCTTTTTTGCTTTTGGTGGCAGGCGTTTCTTTGAAAACATACTTATCAATGAGTGGCAATTGCTCCCCTGGATTTTACCCACTTTGATTGGCATCCTGTGTATCAGGATAATGGATCACAGACGCAAAAGAACTCTGGCAGGCTGAATTGTTATGGCTGCTTCGATTTATCATGAGATATGCTTAAATTACTTGAGTACCCGTAACAACCCAACAATCTCATGAAGAATCTTAAGAAAGAAGACATCAACCAGGAAGTTTTTGACCTCTATGATGATTATGCTCACAACCGAATCGATCGCCGATCATTTATGGATAAGCTTTCGACTTACGCAGTGGGCGGAATAACCCTACCAGCATTGATGAGCTTTGTGATGCCCAACTACCAGGACAACATCCAGGTAAAGCCAGATGATCCTCGGCTGATCACTGGCAGCATCAGCTATTCCTCGCCCAAGGGAGGTGGCAACAGTGATGCGCAGGTCTCCAGATTGAAGGAGTCCAAAGGCAAGCTACCCGGCATCGTAGTGGTGCATGAAAACAGGGGACTCAATCCTCATATCGCTGACGTTGGCAGGAGAGCTGCTTTGGCTGGTTATTTATCCATTGCACCTGATGCGCTATCTCCCCTTGGTGGTTATCCTGGTACTGATGATGAAGGGCGAGAAATGCAAAGCAAAAGAGATCGAAATGAGATGTTGCAGGACTTTATTGCTGCTTTTGAATACCTAAGGGATCACCCGGATTGTACGGGCAAAGTTGGAGTGGTCGGATTTTGCTTTGGAGGATGGATCTCCAACATGATGGCCGTGAATGTTCCAGATCTGACGGCAGCAGTGCCTTTTTATGGAGGTCAACCATCTGCTGCAGATGTTCCTAAAATCCAGGCCCCTCTCCTCTTGCAATATGCAGAGCTCGACACACGAGTCAATGAAGGGTGGCCGGAGTATGAAAAGGCCTTAAAGGCCAACAATAAGGTGTACAAGGCCTACATATATCCTAACACCAATCATGGATTCCACAATGATACCACAGGCAGGTTTGACAAAGAGGCAGCAGCTCTTGCCTGGAAACGTACCATTGAATTTTTTGATGAAAAACTGAAAGGATAGTTGTATGATATTTTAATAACTTCGGATTCAAATTTGAAGTGAATAAAATTGGAGAATCACCAACTGATCAACAACGAGGAACAGAAAAGGTATGAGTTTCACATCAATGGTTTGAAGCCTCGAGTGGAATACATACTCACCAAAGACAATAAGATTTACCTTACTCACACCGAGGTCCCGAAGGAGCTGGAAGGCCAGGGTATCGCTTCTGCTATGGTCAAGGCCACACTGGCGGAGGTAGAAAAATCAGGCAGGCAACTGGTGCCTTTGTGCCCATATGTTGCTCAATACATCAAGAAACACCCTGAATGGAGTAAACTGGTAGCTCCGGGCTTTACTTTTGGGTAATATCTATTCTCGGGCAATTCCTTCGAAGACGCTTACCCCTTTCCGGATAGGATTGCCACTGGTCCTGCGAAATGAAACCACCTGACCAACATGCGTGAGGGCATCGGAAAGATGACCATTGATGATGTACCAAAAAGGAAATTCTCTACTGCCAGCCAGTAAGTTCAGGTCTTCCAGGTTGATGTTTGGATTCTTTTTGAGTAAGGTGCTGGCTGCCATAAGAGTTTCAAGAGTAAGTTTCCGTTTCGCTTCAAAGTCTAACTCATTCAAATCGACCACTTTTGCTTCGATACCAATCACTTTCGAGGCATTGAAACACAGGCTGAGAATGTGGGTCAGTGTTTCATCTGTCGTTCTTGCCTCTTCACTGGGTCTGAAAATCAGATCATCACTTCTCAAACCCTCAGTGGCCCAGTAATACCTAAAGCCAAGCCCATCGATAAGTCGAGCAACTGTCGTTGCCGGAGTGAAACTTTGTGGTACTTCAGGAATAGATTGATAAGGAAGCTCAGGTTGAGCTGCTGCAGACAGTGGGCCCATCAGGCAGGCCATTAGAGCATTTACAATGAGGAGATTTTTCATGGACCAGGATTTCAAAAAAAGGGACTGCTTTTTGGATATACTAATATGGTTTGATTTTTGCTATCTTTGTTTAGGCTCGTAAAATAGTGCTTGCCCTGATATTCGACAAAAATACTCGTCAACCAGAAGTTCACACGTTGAAATACAGTTTAATTGGTATTTGTACATGCCTGTCAGTCATGACTGGTTTTGCTCAATCTGAGAATGGGATTGGTGTATATCGGCCAAAAATAGCTGAGTTTAGTTCTGAGACGTTGATGGATTATGGTACTAGTTCTACCTCTTCAGAATATGGCAATGCTTCCAATGAAATAGAACGGGATCGACTCTATAAAGCCAAGCTTGGCATTCCATTGTTGATCAGGGAGGATCGAATGTTTGGCCTACAGCTCAAATACTACCAACAGCGTTTTGTTCTCGACCTTGAGGAGCATCCTACAGATTATGATTTCTACCTGCACCTGAATTCAACTAAATATACCAGCGCTGGAATAAGATGGCTTTACAAGCAGAATTTGAAGAACGGTAGTGAAATAAAGATAGCTGCCGGTGCCGAGATAAAAAGTGACGTTTGGGTGTGGAATAAAAACAGCAGCAAGTATTTCATCAGCGCCTTCCAGACCTGGCAAAAATCCTCTACTACGGAAATTGGATGTGGATTGATGGTGGGACAAAATCTGGGAGTGACAAACGTATACCCCATTTTCATTTATCAGCACGACTTCCGCAATAAATGGACAATAGACCTGATGCTTCCCAAGTATGCAGCAATGCGATATCGAATCAACCCATCGAACTACATCATAGCCAAAGCACAACTTTCCGGATGGCGATACAACCTTACCAATGCGCTGGAGGGGAATCAGGGGGATCTTACCTTGAGAAAAGCGGATGTGCAGTTCTCGTTGAGCTGGGAGCGTGAAATCCATGACTGGCTGTGGTTTGGAGCAGATATCGGATACAATAAAAATGTGAGTTATTACCTGGCCAAACCGGGTGGCCGTGGCAGAGATGCCCTGATCCATATTAATCCTAGAGATGCCATGTACACTAAGGTTTCTATCTTTATGGTACCTCCAAGGAAGTTTTTCCAATAGTCAATCTACTGGATCCAACATATCAAACACCCAGGGCATCAATTCTGAAACTGTCGGATGGATCAGCACAATTTCTCTGAACCTATTACATGGGATTTTTCCATGGATCATGGTGGCAAACATGCCAATCACTTCATCCCCTCCTACACCAAGTATCAATGCACCTAACAACTGATCGGTTTTAGCATCCACAATCACTTTGACAAAACCTGTGGTCTCACTCATCTCTTTTGCACGGCTGATCTCTGCCATTGGTTTGATGGCGGTGAGTATCTTATAATCTTTGTCGATTGCCTCTTTTTCTGTCATACCTACCCTGCCAAGTGGCGGATCGGTAAACAAAGCATAAATGGGCACCCTGGACGATATCTTTCTCTGCCCTCCAAAGAGGTAATCCAACACAATTTCAGCATCATTAACTGAGGTGTGCGTAAAAGCCCCATGACCATTCACATCACCCAGGGCGAACACACCTTCTACAGCCGTTTGGCAATGATCATCTACCTGGATATACCCCCTCTTATTGACTTGTATGTCTGTTGATTCCAGGTTCAGCTTGTCGCTATTGGGTTTTCGACCAGTAGCAATTAACAAATGACTGCCTCTTAAAGACTTTTCGACGCCATTTTGTTCAGCGACCAGTTCTATTACTCCATTAAGTTGGGAAACTGATTTAGCCGCGGCATCGCAATGGATTTTAATACCTTCGGCTAGCAAAAACTCCTGAATAGCTAAAGAAACGTCTTCATCCTCTCTCGGCATCAGGACAGATCCATGCTGAATGATCGAAACCTCAGATCCAAACCTCCTGAATACCTGAGCGAACTCCACGCCTATATAACCACCACCCACAATGATCAGGTGGTTCGGTAGCACATCAAGGTCAAGCAGCCTGGCATTATCGAGCCAGGGTACATTTTCCAGACCTTCTACTGGAGGATTTACCGCTCTGGTCCCAGTGTTGATATAAATATGTTTTCCTGTGATGTTTTCTTCTCCTATCCGAATTGTTTTATTCCCTTCAAACTTTGCCCACCCACGGATCAATCGAACATTCTTAGTTGATTCAATCCACTCCGTTAAGCCGTGATTGGATTCCGCACGAATTTCATTCATCCTGGCTTTGATTCTTGGAAAGTCGATCATAACATCAGCTTTAAAGCCGAATTCATCTCCTAGTCGAGCCTGATGGATTGCTTTTGCAGATGCCACTAAAGCCTTGGTTGGTGTGCAGCCATAGTTTACACAGCTACCTCCTATTTTATGACCTTCGATGACAGCAATGCTATCACCTGTCGGGATCAATTTACCCAGAAGTGTACCAGTGGCCTGACCAGTACCGACGATGATGTGGTCGTATGTTTTGTTCATGGCTCGTTACATTCTATTACATGAACAATATACGCGTTGCTTACTATTCAGGCTTCATCTAAATGATCCAATTGACCGGAATGTCATCAGGATAACTTTATTGACCACAAGTTCTTTATGCGGTTTGATGTAATTTATTCGCTACTAAGGCCCAAGGTGCAAAGAATAACTATGCATCACTTTTTTGTGTCTTCGCGCCTTAGTGGCCATTACTTACCACCCCAAAGACTCAATTCGGTATTTATTTGGCAGCCTTCTGAATATCCGATGGTCCCAGGACCTTTTTGTCAAAGCCTCTTAAGGTAACATTAATCATAGCCAGCCCAATCTGAGTGGTATTCACAATGGATTTGGGGAAAAGCAACTTGAAGAACTTGATCAGCCACATGAAATAATCGTAGAAGAACTGGTAGAGGTTTGTTTTAGATTTAATCCCTCTCAAAGGAATGATTGTACCCGGGCGGAACATAAAAGCCTTTTTGAATCCCAGCTTTAACAGGTCATTTTCTGTCTTTCCCTTTACCCTGGCCCACATGGTTCGGCCTTTTTCCGAAGAGTCGGTTCCTACTCCTGAAACATACGTACAGGTCATCATGGGATTCAGCTCCAACAATTGTTTCGCGAGGGCAAGCGTATAATCATAGGTGATTTCCTTGTATTGTGCTTCACTTAACCCCACCGCGCTGATACCCATATTTAAATACGCGGCATCCACACCTTTCAGCTGCTCTTTGATCGAACTGTAATCCAAAAAATCCTTATGAACAATCTGTGTGAGTTTAGGATGTGAGAGGTCTATCTCGGATCGACCAATGCTGATGACTTCACTGATTTTTTCATGATCAAGACATTCGAGGAGTACGCCCCTGCCCACCATTCCTGATCCGCCTGTAATTACGACTTTCATATTTTATACATTGTTACTTTGTAGTCGATCAATCAGCCATAATCTTTTAACAGGCCAAAAATCTTTTGCGTTAAAGTCGGGTAACACTTGTTTCAGCGCTATTCTCAAATGGGACTGTGATTGTAAACTTTTCACCAGCTACCTCGACAGACAATACCACCTTATAATCGTCCTCAGAAATAATTCTTGTACTCGTAGCCGGAGTTTCCCCTTCTGATGGCAACAGTAACCAGGCCATGTTGGTATCCTTCTTAATATTCAACTTATACAGGCTGGCCACATTGGGTCCGTAGATATTATACTCCGGGCTATACCAGCCTTGTAAGGGATCTTCCTGCCCTTTCACCTGACTGATGTTGTATTTCTGCTTACCAATGGGTATCACAGCCAGATTTCCGCGATCATTAGCAGTTTTAGTCATGCGCCCATCCTGAACTATCTCACAGTCAGGGTGCCAGTGCCACATTGTGGTTACTTCTCTCTTTCGGTCAGTATCGACGCGATCGACAACGACCCAGAATTTACCTCTTACATATACCATTGATCGGGTATGATTGACTTCCCCGGATACATCAATGAATTGACCAAAATGATGAGAACCATAGTCAAAATCCTTTGTGATCTTAAAGTGATTCTCTTTTACAGGTTCATCCGCAATTTTTGGTCCTGCATCCTGGCTCTGCCCATCAATCAGAATGAGGTTATGACCAAAGCTGTATCGGGCATATGGCAGGTATTTTTCCGCCACAGCTCCTGTGTAAGCAAACCGGCCCGCATCTACCAAAAGGTCTCTTCCATATGCTGATATAGACATGTGTAGTTTGTCACGGTGCTGATGACTGCTCCCATAAGGTCCGATGTCAAAGAACGACCAGTGAGCATCTCTATCAAAGCCACTGCGTGATACCAGGTGACCTGCCCATGGGTAGAAATAGCTTGGGCCATCCTTGGGTTTTACTCCTTCTGCACCATTAGTGATGATATAAGTCCATTCCGGCTTATTATACTTCTCGGCTCCCCTGGTAATATGCCCTTCGTCAGAACCTCTATCACCATCATTATTCAGGATACGATACCCATCAGGGCGAACAACATGGGCTATGTAGCTATACATGTCTTCCATGGTCTGAATGTAAAAGTCAGGTAGCTCCTTTCCTGCTACTTCACACAGCTGCTCGAACAACTCGAAGTTGATCAACGCCACATTGTGGTAGTGTGAGGTCAACTCAGTCTGGACACCATCCGGATAGACCTGCCCTTTCATACTCTCGACCATTGTCTCAACTGCATACTCCATGTCATCAGAAGACCTTTTATATTCCGGGAAATAAGCTGCAGCAGTAGCCAGTGCTGATATCTCCATGGTCAACCAGTTATTTTCACTGTGGAAATTTCGGTTGTAATGGGCATGATCCGGCAAGCTACTCAGGATCAGAAACTTGGATGCTTCGGACAATCCGGGGTTATTGATCAGTCCATAAAAAAGTCTGGTCCACACTTTTACCCTGGCAGCTACTTCAAGTCCCCTCCATATTGAAGGTGATCCCTTCACCGCAGGATAAGGCATACTGGCCAAAATAAAGTCCCTTAAGAACAGATCAATGTACTCTATGTACTTTGGGTTGCCTGTTTCATAATAGACAGATAACACATGCGAAAGCTGACTATGTCTGTTGGATAACCATGCCCATTCCCTGTCATTGTTGGGGCCCTTATAATACCAGTCCCGATGGCCATCCTCCAGGTATGGGACTTTTCCTTTTACGTTCTGGACAATGAATACATTCTTCAGTGTTGTGTCTGCTTCTGCTACTGTTCTATTAGAGGGAGTTGGAATGTCTTTGCGGTAGTTTTCAGCTTTGCCATTGTTTCGATAATAGTCAAGTAGATTCCTGGCTGATTTGAGATAATCGCCACTTTCATAAGCTGTCTTTACCTCTCCCAGTCCTGGATAATTTAGGTCATATTGGTCAAGTGTCTTTTTAATAAGTTGGGGATCAAACTGGTTGAGATCTTCCAGGGTTTGAATGTCCTGCCATTTGATCTGGGCTTGTGTCCAAAATTGAATTGATAGTAAAATGAAACTAAAAAGTACTCTTGTCATTAATGTGTTATTCAAAGTTCTCTGATTTTAATATTTCTCCAGGCAACCTGGAATGGTCCGGTTCCCGATTTAATGCCATGGACCTGTAATCCAATAAAGCCTTTGGGAAATTTTTTATGAGTTTCAGCATCGGTCACATTTTCAACCTCGTTGCCATTCACCCAGGTCGTAATCGTAGCACCCTGAGCCAGGATCCGATATTCATTCCACGAGTCCTTTTTAAAGTATTGATGAGCAACTGGTTCTTCTTTAGAAGTCATCCAGCCATCACCGGTAGCCTCGCGCCAGATGTATCCTGATAAGCCACCATTTTCATCACCATAGGCTATCTCTACCTGTGGACCAATTACCCGACCTGCCGATTGATTTTGTCCCTCTCCGACAGATTCTTTCCTGGTTATTGACCTGATCTGTACTCCTGAATTCAATGCAGGATCTACCTTTACTTCAAAGGTGAGTTCAAAATCTCCATATGACTTTTGAGTACATAGGAATGAATTAGGGCTTCCTTCTGAAGTGGTACCGACTATTGTTTCGTCTACAATTTCATAGATTGCCGTTCCATTTTTTTGTTCCCAGCCGTCCATACTTTTTCCATCAAACAGGGAAATCCAGTCAGAGGATTGTTGGTTAGATGGCTGGTTACATGCACTAACAGACAGAATCACTATCCAGGCAAGGACATTGAGGGTTTTGAATTGGGGCATGGGTTTTTGGGTTTTGAGTTTGGTGTTGCTTCCAAAGATATGAATCCCATTTATATTTACTAAATTTCTCATTTAAACGACTAAAACCCTAACCCCAAAATGAAACTAGAAAACCTAACTTTCTTAGGCCTGGTTATGATCCTGGCATTTTCTTCCTGTTCTTCAGACAAAAAATCATCTTCTGACTCAACAGAGTCATCCAACAGAGAAATACTATTCAATGGCAAAAACCTTGATGGCTGGAAAATTTATATCGAAAATGACAGCATCTCACCAGAGCAATTCTTCTATGTAAATGATGGCGTTATTGAGACTGTTGGAAAACCAATGGGGCACCTCAGAACCATCAAAGAATACTCAAACTACAGACTTCATGTAGAATGGCGATATCCAGACGAACCCACAAATAGCGGTGTATATCTGCATACTTCCGGTGAGGATGCGGCCATACCCAATCATTTTCAGGGTCAGCTGAAATACCAGGATGCCGGTGACTTTATTATCAGTGGCGTTGGCCTCACGGCTACTGTCCAGGATAGTACCGCTACATCTACACCAGACGTGCGACCTCTCATCAAAAAACTACATCCTACCAATGAGAAGCCAGCGGGTAGCGAGTGGAACAGTTATGACATTACCTGTAAAGGCGATACCATTGAATTGAGAGTGAATGGATTATTGCAAAATGTAGCTACCAATTGTTCAGCCACCAAAGGAAGTATTGGTTTGCAAGCAGAAGGATCCAGGATCCAATTCAGAAATATTTGGTTAGAGCCTATTTAATTAGGACATTCTGATGTTCGGATGTTCCGATAATTCAGACTATCAGAAAGTCTGATCATCGGAATATCCGAATATCCAATCAT
>JAHCMM010000117.1 GCA_019192515.1 Cyclobacteriaceae bacterium SS2 | reverse complement strand
GACTATCAACGTCGCAGATGTGGATCACCTCAAAATTGTCCTGACGGGCAAAATTTTGAGCCAGGGACTTACCGCGGCTATTGACGCCCATCACGGAAACATTTAAAGTTTCATTGGCTCCAATGATCCGTGAGTAGGATTTTGCTGAAAAGGCAGGTAGAACACCTCCTGCCATGAGGAGGGCTGAACCAACAGCTGATTTTTTAAGGAACGTTCTGCGATTATTGTCTTTTGAATTCATTCTGAGTTAAATATTAAGGGTTAAACCGGATTTGAAATCATGTAATGGAATATCTGGAATATTTTTAATTCCATCTTGGCTGGTTAATTTACAAAAAAAACCTGTTCGACAGATGGTAATGAATGCCTAAGGTTAAGTATGCTTCTCACAATTTTCCAATGGTTTCTTTTTTTACTGATTCAACAACCTGATGAAGAGCTTCAGGGCCATTGGATCTATGTGCCCGACTATGCCAGGTCCTGCACCGAAGAGATAATCTTTACCCGGAAATCATTTAGAATTCTTCACGAATGTTTTGAGGAAAATGAGATCTATGAGGTAGCTACAGGAAACTACCTGACCGATGGTCCAATTATCTATTTTTCTAATTTGAGATTTACTTCCAGAGTCAGTGATTACTACACCCAGGAATACAGCCGTATCGAATGGAAAGTTAAACACGATACCCTTACACTGAACATCATCCGCTTTGAGCCGGAGAGCAGAACATTTAT
Source organism: Cyclobacteriaceae bacterium SS2 (assembly GCA_019192515.1). Classification (GTDB taxonomy): domain Bacteria; phylum Bacteroidota; class Bacteroidia; order Cytophagales; family Cyclobacteriaceae; genus UBA7330. Next base: position 2,592 of record JAHCMM010000117.1, on the reverse strand, counting down.
ACGTTACTAAATCTTAATGCAGTTAGCTTTTTAAAGTATCTGCAATCATTCTAACTTTATTGGCAATCAAAACAACCAAAGACTATGACACTTTCAAGATTATTACCAATAGCATTGATCATATCAGTTGCTGCATGTAGTCCTTCTAAAAAAGAATCAACAGCATCGACGGAAGAACCTATGCCTAAAAAAGCTTCCTATAAGCTGGAGAAGCAATGGGCAACCGACACCTTACTTCGTACACCTGAATCTGTTCTCTATGATGCAGAGCGGGATGTGATCTACGTATCCAACGTAAACATGAATCCATGGGAGAAGGATGGAAACGGCTTTATTTCTAAAGTATCCTCCTCAGGCGAAATTACCGACCTGGAATGGGTGACTGGCTTTAATGGACCAAAAGGAATGGCACTTGTGGGAACGTCATTATTCGTAGCTGATCTGGATGAACTCGTAGAAATCGATGTAACGACTGGTGAGGTCAAATCCAAGACTGTGATTGAAGGAGCTACTGGTATGAATGATATCTCTGCGGACGATCAGGGTACACTCTACATCTCTGACTCCAATGAGAATAAAATCTTCAGGGTCAAGGACGGAAAAGCTGAAGTATTCAAAGAAGGATTACCCGGTCGTCCAAATGGTCAGTTAGTGGTAGGATCACACCTCTTTGCGGCATTCTCAGCAGCACAACAATTTTATGATATTGACATAACCACTTCAGAAATGACACTGATTGCTGATAGTATAGGTGCCGGAGATGGTATTACTCCTACTCCCGAAGCTGGGGTATATCTGCTCTCAGACTGGCAGGGAGAAATCTTCATTATTGGAGATGAAATTGGTAAAAAAACCCTTTTACACACCAAAAATGAAAATAAAAACACTGCTGATATCTGGTTTATGATGGATCAGGAGCTCGTGCTTGTTCCCACTTTCTTTGATAACAGGGTGGTCGCCTACAAATTGATAAAAGGATAGAAATAATAAAGATAATCACCGATAATGGGTCTTCTTCCTTGCAGGAGGAGACTCTCTTTTTTTAACACATCAAAATGCCCATCGCCAATTGCTACATCAAAAAGGAAATTTCCGGGGACGCAGACTTCCAACAGCTTGTAGCTGAATGGGCTAAAATTCTTCATCTCAGTGAAAATGACATTACACTGAATGTCATAACTGATTACAAGCAATTCGGACAGCCATACCTGGTAATGGTCAATCTCTTTCTTCCCTCCCTTTGGTCTGAGGTAGACATAGAAAAGATCCAGCAGTCACTATCCGGATTGATACAAAAACACCTGAAAATTGATCCCGGACAGATATTCATCATGACGTCTATCATTGAGTCAGGGCATGTTTTGAGTGAGGGGAAAGTGGAGAAGTGGGGGTAAAACACAAGCACCTCAACCTGAGTCATGTCGGAAGACCGAAATGTACCCGAAAGTCTTAAACCACAAAACCTGTTTTGAGAAGAACCTTCAGGCATCATCAGAAAGACTACTGATTTCTGAATTCTGATTTCTGTATTCTGTAAAGCTATTTCCCTACCATCACAAAAGCACCCCAGTAGTAAGGCTCAGGATAGGTACTCATGAGCTGGATCTGGGCATTTCGGAATGCCTGTGTCATTTCCTGTCCGGAAAGGATCCAGTTTTTGTAGAATCGGGACATCAGGTCCTGGGTGGCAGCATCATCTACCTTCCAGAGACTCATGATCATCTTGTCTGCTCCTGCCATCACAAAAGCTCTTTGGAGGCCGTACACACCCTCCCCTGACTTCACATCTCCTTTTCCTGTTTCGCAGGCAGATAATACCACCAGGTCTGTTTTGTTCAGGTCCAGGTTCATCGCTTCATAAGCAGTCAGGATCCCATTCTCCTCTTCAGAGAAAGACACATCCTCAGACTCTGACCTGGCACCGGCCAGCATTAGCCCTGATCTGAGTAATGGATTGTTTTTAGCATATTCTACCTGTACTCCAAATACACTTCCCTTACTCTGTACATCCTCGAGAAAATACCCGTGTGTAGCAACATGCATAATCTTAGGTGAGGTAACACTTTTTATGTTGGCTTCTGTTGCATTGGCCTGGGTCACATCCTTCACACTATAACGGCCAGACACAAGAGCAGACTTAACTTGCTGTAATTCCTTTTGAGTCCCCGGAAGCGGTACAATATCATTTGATCCGTAGGTAGGAAAACCTAATAGAAATGCATTTTTCGTAGAAGATGATGTGGTACTTGTAGCCAGAAGGTCTCTTGGATTTCCAATCAGCTTCACCACCTTCTCCTGAACCAGGTACTTTCCGTTCGGATCTTTAAGTGTGTTGAGGTTTATTTGACTGTATACACCATCAGGGGAGAAGTAAATGGTCTTGATATCACTAAGCGACCCATTTACACGGCTCCAGTATTGCTCATAGGAAAAGTCATCCTTGAGTTTGTTTCGGATCACGTTGTTGTAGTAAGCATGGTATCGCGTATCCAGGTGGTCTCCATTTTCCAGGATTGTCACAATTGGTGGCCCTACCTTTTTGATGATCACAGCTGCATACTTGTAGCTTCCTGTCATGGCGTTTTCAAATTG
>JAHCMM010000116.1 GCA_019192515.1 Cyclobacteriaceae bacterium SS2 | reverse complement strand
CTGAATATAGTTGAATAGATTTTGAATACCTCCATACAAGCTAAAACCCTGATTCAGGTCCTTTGATACCTGAAAATTATGAATGGAAAAATGATTGGATATGGTAGGTCTGCTTTGGGTCAGTGGGTCACCATTCTGGTCCAGATCATAAACTTCCGGTAGTTTCATCAATCCTGTGTAACTCGCTGTATAGGATATATCCAGGCCAATTTTCTTTATGTTATAATTGGTGGTGAATACTCCTGAAGACCTGGGAGAAAATTCAATTTCACTCACTTCACCATCTTCATTTTCTGTCACTTTCTGGAAGTTTATTCCCAAATTAAAAGCCAAAGGAAAACTAAACTGATGCTGGATATTTACGCCAACACCTTTACTGACAGCATAACCATTACTATTGGCATAGATAATTTGATCCTGAACATCATAATTAGGAGTTATCTTGTTAGTAAAATAAGTGTAAAAGGCATCCACATCAATCATCCCCTGGCTATTGCCGATAACATAAACGTGATTGAGGTTGAAGGAAAAGTTATAAGACTCTTCAGGCATTAATTCCTCTTCTATTACCACTTCTCGCTGACCCGTAACAAAAGCATGGTCTTCTGCAAATAAATTCACTACTCTAAAGCCAGTTCCGAAGTTTGAACGGAGCGTGGTCCATTCGCCTGGCTTGTATTTGATATTGAGCCGGGGCGCGAAAATAAACCCATGTTCATTGTAATGGTCCAACCTGGCACCCCCTAAAAAGGTCAGGTTGCCGGTAGCTGCCCATTCATCCTGAGCAAATACTCCGGGAATAAACTGTTTCTGTGGGGCATTTGCATTGTTAGAGCTGGTAGCAATGGTATTATCATCATAAACCTGGTATCTATTTGTCAATCCCACCAGGATATCATGATCATCCTTTGAATGGTCCCAGACAAGATTCGCAAATACGATATCCTGAGAAGCCTGATAATAGTCGCTTCCATAATAGCTATCCTGATCGTGGGTACTTAATGAATATTTAAGGTTTACATTTGAAACCCAGGGCAAAGCATAAGTCCCAAATAATTCAGCTCTTTTCGTGAAGATACTTTCACCATATACCTGATCATCTCCCCTTAGTTCAAGGTAGTTTCTATCAGTCAGAAATTCTCTGACCCCATTTCTACGGTCTTCATAATAATATTTGGCTGCGATATCGAACTGTTTACCTGATTTGCGAGCAATATCCCATTTAGTGAAAAACGACAATCGATCCAGATTAACATTGTCGCTAAAACCATCATCATTCTGATCATCAAAATCATTGATGTAGGCATAGTTCAATCCTATAAAGCCATAGCTTTTTCCCAATTTGGGAGCAAACGAAAGGTTCCCGAATGATTCCATATGGGAGGTCCCCATTACATCTATGGAAACCGGCGATTGATTCCTGGGATCTTTAGTAATAATGTTGATCACTCCACCAACTGCTTCGGACCCATACAGAGTAGAGCTGGGTCCTTTAATTACCTCAAACCGATCGATGATCATGCTTGGGATACCATTTAACCCATACACTGAAGCCAGGTTTCCATATATGGGCGATCCATCCATAAGTACAGCAGTATATGGTCCTGGTAGCCCATTAATAGAAATGCTGTTAGTAAAACATACACCACATGCAACTACTTCCTGTACACCATTCACAAGGCTAATGCCTTCTACTATACTGGATGCTGCTGAAGGTAAATAAGTCTGAAGATAATTGGAGGTGACCACATCAATCTTTACAGGTGACTGGGAGACAAAAGTAGGCTGCATCGTTCCTGTAACTACCACCTCGTCATAGGTTAAAAGGCTTTCTTTGAGCAAGACCTGCAGATTACTGATCGACTTGGCTATCGACAATTTCTCGATGTGTGGCTTAAAACCCACAAACCTTACCTCTAATTGATAATTACCCTCTGGTATCCCCTCTAATCGAAATTGTCCTTCACTATCGGATACCGTTGCAAAATCTGTGTCCAATAGCCGGATAGTAGCACCTGGAATGACACTTTCTTCATCCCTCACCTGCCCAACAAGTGAATACTGTCCCCACGAGAGAAAAACTGAAGACATTAACAGTCCATATATTGCAAGTCGTCTAATCATATTTCAATGTACCCGCTAAATTATATATTAGCTTATACAAAACAAAATTTTAGACTAATCTAAATTTAAATACACAACTGTTCCAATATGTTCAATTTGACTATTTAAGCCTCAAAATGCCTGTTTAGCGAGCAAGGAGAGAATCAATCTCCCGGATAAGTAGAGTATAATTATTTTTGAGATCAGTGACTTTTTGTTGGATTTCCTTATCATCCAAAGTCTTTTCAATAAGATTGGCTAATTCTTCCACGGCAAAGGCACCTATGATCCTACTCGAACCCTTCATTTTATGAGCGACGGCTCTGATGTCATCATAATCCTGAGAATCAAGAGCATTCTGAATACGCAACATACATTCATCATTCTCCTTCTTATATATTACTAGGAGATCCTTCATGCTGCCCTTATACTGACTTTTTAGCCAGGCAGTGTCAAGTACCTTTTGATCACTCATCTCAAAGTTCCTGAAGTAGTTCCTTTAGATGTTCCTGGCTTACCGGTTTGTTTAAATAATGATTTACCATAGGTTCCAAGCTGGTTTTTAACAAAGAATTATCACCGGATCCTGTCAATACTATAATAGGAATATTTTCCATCGCAGACACTCCTTTCATGTATACGATAAGATCGGCTCCATTCTTTTCAGGCATTTGAAGATCTACAATTGCGATATCAATTGAATTAGACTCCAGAATACTCTTTGCGTCATCGTAATTTGACACACAGTAGATCTTAGCTCCAGCATCAATGTCCTTAAGCTTACTATTGAGATCAAACAACGCAGTTTGACTATCGTCTAAAACCAGAATTTTTTTCACAAAGTGATATTATTGTCTGNGATGTCAAATGCAAGAATAAATATAAATCAAATACTAAAATTAACGCAGTTTTCAATTTGGAACGAATAGAATGTATGATTTATTGAATTTCGCTTTTATGAATATTAACTACTAGTCCATACCATAATAAAAAGCTTGTCGATCTGTGAATATCTCCTTAGGTTTATGATCAATCAAACCTACATCTGATGACCAGACAGTTTGCCCCTTTCTTCATGCTTTTATTGCTCAGCTTTTATACCAATGCTCAGCAATCATCAATTACTCAAACATCTGAGGTTTACAAATCTGTAGACACTTTTAACCTCAAGATTGATATATTCATACCAGCAACTGGAAAGGAAAAACGCAACGCCATCGTCTTCTTTCATGGAGGAGGATGGGTCTTTGGTCATACAGGTGAATTTCACGGCGCATGCAAGCGATATGCTGAATTGGGTTTTGTTACTTTTTCTGTGGAATACCGCTTGTCTGTCAATGAGGATGGGTCTTACCCTCACCCCAACGTGACCCCGTACGAGTGTGTGAAGGATACCAGATCAGCCATGAGATGGGTAAGGAAAAATGCCGAAAGATTTAATATTGATCCAAACAGAATTGCTGTGGGTGGACAGTCAGTAGGTGGGCAACTTACGCTCATGACTGCCCTGGCAGACTCCGTGAACGAAGTAACAGATGATTTATCCATTAGCCCCGCACCCAACCTGATGCTTCTTTATTCCTCTACTGTCAATACAACAGAGGCGTGGTGTGACCGTATATTTGGAGAACGAGACCCACGGATTTGGGAGATCTCTCCCTATCATAATGCAAGGCCGGGAATGCCACCGGCCATTGAATTTCATGGACTGGATGACAACATTGTGAAATTTTGGACTGTCAGACTTTTTGAAACCAGAACAAAATCAATGGGGAACATTTTTGAGATTGAAACCTACGAAGGTCGTGGTCATTACCTGGGTGAAGGAAATGAAAAATACTCCCGATTGTTTGATGAGGAAATCATGGAAAAAACAGATGCGTTTTTAGCCAAATACGGATTCATGAAATAATCAGCACAAACAAAAAAGGCATCCCAATCGGGATGCCTTTTTAAGAAAAATATTTCTACTTATTTCTTTACTTTCTTCACGACTTCCTGGAATGCTTCAGGATGATTCATTGCAAGGTCCGCCAAAACTTTTCTGTTGATATCTATATTGGCAGTTTTCAGCCCATTGATGAATTGAGAATAAGAAAGATCATGCTCTCTTACAGCTGCATTGATCCTTTGGATCCACAATGCTCTGAACTCTCTCTTCTTGGCTTTTCTATCCCTGTATGCATACTGCATACCTTTTTCGACAGCATTTTTAGTTACCGTCCAGACATTCTTTCTTCTGCCAAAGAAACCTTTAGCCTGTTTGAATACCTTTTTCTTTTTGGCCCTTGAGGCCACATGATTTACTGATCTCATTGTTTTTGTTTTTGATGATTGGCGTCAGATTCCTGCACTTAATACCAACCCTCTGGTTAAACTTAATTAACGAATTAGATGTTGAGCATGTCTTTTATGTTCTGCTCATCTGCTTTGTGCACCACAGTCATATGACTAAGGTTTCTTTTTTGCTTGGTTTCCTTTTTAGTCAGGATGTGATTTTTGAAAGCGTGTTTTCTTTTAATCTTTCCTGATCCGGTTACCTTAAACCTTTTTTTGGCACTGGATTTAGTTTTTACTTTCGGCATTTAATTTACTTTTTCTTAGAGGTCGGTTTTGGAGAAAGTATGATCGACATTCTTTTACCCTCCAGCTTTGGCAGCAATTCTACCTTGCCATATTCTTCCAATGCCTGGGCAAATTTCAGCAACAATATCTCTCCTCTTTCCTTGAAAACAATTGTTCGTCCAACAAAATGAACAAAAGCCTTAACCTTTGCTCCCTCTTTAAGGAATTTTATTGCATGATTTAGCTTGAAGTTGAAATCATGATCATCCGTATTGGGCCCGAATCGGATCTCTTTGATCACCGTCTTCTGGGTCTTTGCTTTGATCTCTTTCTGCTTCTTCTTCTGTTCGTACTTGAACTTGGAATAGTCAATGATCTTGCAAACCGGAGGATCTGCCTTGGGCGAAATCTCAACAAGGTCCAGACCTTGTTCTCTTGCTAAATCCAGAGCTTTTTGAATACCGTACACATCAACATCTACGTTGTCTCCTACTACCCGGACTTCCCTGGCTCGGATGTGTTCGTTGATCCTGTAAGGCTCTTCAACACGCCCCCTAAAATTTCCTTGTCTTCTAATAATTGTTTTCCTCCTTTTTTAATTTCACCATAAAAAATAGAACCGCAAATATCGGGATTATTTCCTGCATTAAAAATGCAATATTCTAATTATTTATAAATTTTCCTGCCTCAGATTCAAAGAATTCGATGAAAGACGTAACTTTCATCGACCCCTGGTCCCCTTTTCCATGGGATCTAACTGAAACCATGGACTCACTAGCCTCTTTCTCCCCTACGATCAACATAAATGGAATCTTCTGCATCTCAGCATCCCTGATCTTCCTTCCGATCTTTTCATCACGCTCATCAATCTTACCGCTGATATTGTGTACCTGCAGCTCGGTAAAAACCTGATGGGCATACTCGTGATACTTTTCAGATATTGGCAAAATCGAGACTTGCTCAGGTGCCAGCCACAATGGAAAATTACCTGCGGTACTCTCAATCAAAATCGCCACAAACCGTTCCATTGACCCGAATGGTGCCCTATGGATCATTACCGGTCGATGCTTTTGATTGTCTGCACCTACATACTCTAACTCAAAACGATCCGGAAGGTTATAATCTACCTGGATGGTTCCCAGCTGCCATTTCCTGCCTAATGCATCCTTGACCATAAAGTCAAGCTTAGGTCCGTAGAACGCAGCTTCTCCTAACTCTACTACTGTATTAAGTCCTTTCTCGCTTGCCACTTCCTGGATAGCTCTTTCAGCCTTTTCCCAGTTTTCATCAGTCCCAATATACTTTTCAGGATTCTCCGGATCTCTTAAAGAAATCTGAGCAGTGAAATCCTGGAAACCAAGTGCATTGAACACATAAAGCACGAGATCAATTACTTTGGCAAACTCCCCTTTTACCTGATCTGGCTGGCAAAAGATATGTGCATCGTCCTGAGTAAATCCTCTTACCCTGGTCAATCCGTGCAACTCACCACTTTGCTCATATCTGTATACGGTACCAAATTCTGCAAATCGCAATGGTAGATCCTTATATGATCTGGGCTTAGACTTATATATCTCACAATGATGAGGGCAGTTCATAGGCTTGAGCAAAAACTCTTCGCCTTCTTCCGGTGTGTGGATCGGCTGAAACGAATCCTGACCATATTTGGCATAATGCCCGGATGTCACATAGAGTTCCTTTCCACCTATATGAGGAGAAACAACCTGATCATAACCTGCTTTTACCTGCGCTTTCTTCAAAAAGCTCTCCAGACGCTCTCTGAGGATTGCCCCTTTTGGCAACCAAAGCGGCAAACCTTTACCGACTTTGTCTGAAAAAGTAAAGAGTTCCAGTTCTTTACCAATTTTTCGATGATCTCTTTTCTTAGCTTCCTCTAGTAATTCGAGGTATTCAGTCAGTTCTTTCTGTTTGGGAAAGGTAACACCATAGAGCCTGGTGAGCTGCTTTCGCTTCTCATCTCCTCTCCAGTAGGCTCCCGCAACATTGAGAATCTTAGCCGCTTTGATAAATCCTGTGTTAGGAATATGAGGTCCACGGCAAAGATCTGTGAAGTTACCCTGAGTATAAAAAGTAATTTTACCATCCTCGAGCCCTTCGAGTAATTCTAATTTGTACTCGTCCCCTTTCTTTTGATAGTATTCGACGGCATCCTTCTTGGTGATATCCTTTCTGATAAACTCGTTCTTCTCCCTGGCTAGCTCCAGCATCTTATCCTCAATCTTTTTGAGGTTTTCAGAATCGAAAGGTATATCTCCAAAATCTATGTCATAGTAGAATCCATTTTCGATTGGCGGACCAATCCCTAACTTGATCCCCGGATACAATGCTTCAAGTGCTTCCGCCATCAGGTGAGCGGAAGAGTGCCACAGGGCCATTTTGCCCTCTTCATCGTTCCACGTGAGCAGTTTTAAGTTTGCATCTGAATTGATCGGTCTGGTGGCATCCCAAACCTCACCATTCACTTTAGCTGCCAATACATTCCTGGCTAATCCTTCACTAATGGTTAATGCTACATCGAGCGCAGTAACCCCTTTTTCAAAAGTCTTCACACTGCCATCAGGAAGTGTGATCTTGATTTCACTCATTATCTAAGGATGTCTTGGGTGACAATTCTGGTATAGGCGTTTTTCGCCTTTCTTCTAATTCCCGCAAATATGCGATTTTTCGGGAAACATCCTGAGCCATTTCTCTCGCTAAATTGTCTGTAGAGTCCAACTCGATCAATAAATTAAGTAGTTGCAGAGAAGAATTAAGTGCACCACGCTCTTCGTAAATGGATGCCTTCATAAACAAGGCTGCTCTGGATGAATCTATTTGGATAAGCTTGTTTACATAAAACATGGTTGAATCCCATTTCTCTTCCTGCCAGTACCAACGTGTCAGCTGGTCCAACGCCTCCTCCCGATTGTAAGCCAGCAGGATACCTTTGGCTTCCCTTTTTTCTCCAAGCTGATACAAACTTTTGGAAAGCATCAATCGGGTTTGAAAGGTAGTATCTGAACGAGCAGACGAACTGAGAATGCTTCTTGCCCTTCCGGGTTGATTGATTTTAAGCAACAAAGGAACATAGAGACTCACCAAATCCTTATGCGATGGATCCATCTTATGCAATTTACTGTAGTGATAAACACTCATCAACGTATCACCCATCTTGAGAAACTTACTGGCAACAAAAGCCTCATTTTCCGGCTCGTGATAATCGTAGATATAATCATTCAGGAGTTCAATGGTTTTTTCCTTTTGTGCCAATAGCATGTGTGCCCTGATATTCGCTTCCATCATCTCAGCGTCCAGCTTATTCAGCTTCCCCCATGAATCTAAAAGCTCCATCAAAGGCGCATAAAGCTGATTCTTCTCGTAATAAAGGGTGTATTTCTTCACTAGATCCTGATCCAGACCTAGTCTCTGACGTGCTTGATTAAGGGCATCAATCGAAATCGGTGGCCAACCCATTTTTTCAAGATAGTAGAGCTTCTGATTGATCAACTGATCGGAGGGCTCCCTCTCATATGCCTTTTCCACCTCCTCATAAGCATCCCAATAGATGTTACTGGCAGAATCCAAACTGGAAATCTCCTGTTTTTCTATTTTGGAATTGCAGCCAAATATCAGAATAAGAAAAAGTGTAAAAAGTCGCACGCTACAGGTTAAAGTCAATATTGAACTTAATGGCAAATTTATTGACATTATTTTGATCCAGGTAGGTTAATCGATGGAAAGCCTGCACTGAAAGGAACCTAAAAATATTTTCAACACCATAACCCACCTCAATATAAGGCTTATTTCTAAACTGGCTGAAAGGCAATATTGGATCATTATTCATATCCAATGGGTAAATCACTCTATTAATGCTTGACTGGCTGAGGTCTCCGTAAAGCACATTAGCTTCTCCAATCAACCTCCATTTCAAACGCTTGAGTAAAGGGATGGTGTTCAAAATGATTCCCTCAAAAGAATGTTTGTATCTCAATTCCACAAAGCGATCTGAACTGAATTCAAAGTAGTCCATGAGATTGTAGGCAAAATCGACATAAAAGGGAGTCTGGTTGCCGATGGTATTGTAAAGCAAAGGATAAGGCAGGTCCCCAAGGATCAGCCCGCCAGTTGCCTTTATTTTGGATATACCGAGTATGCCCATTTTTTGTCTCTTTGCAAATGATAACCTGAATTTGTGATACTCAAAGGAGCTTTCCAGCACATCTTTGAATCCGTAGGTATATTTAAATTCAAACACCGGCCATCGGACGGTACCCATGCTCAACCTGTCATTGTCGTTGATCACAAAAATCTCATCTTTAGCATATCTCGTTTTCAGGGAGATTTCAGAAGTCCTGAAAACTGAGTCGGTAGTCATGTCCAAGCCAGGATTTCGGTAATAGCGAAAATCAAACAGCGGACTAAAAACCTCATGTTTTAATTGGAGCTCCTGACTTAACCCGGCAGC
>JAHCMM010000115.1 GCA_019192515.1 Cyclobacteriaceae bacterium SS2 | reverse complement strand
CAAAATCTATTGACCGCTTGCAGTGTCTGACATTCCGCCAGTCGAATGTATGCAATGGGCCTGACGGATCATAAATGAATCTTTCTTCCGGGTCCGATATATTTACCTGGGCTGTAGTGGCATTGACACACCAAAGATCTCCGACATCTCCTTCCTGAATCTGGCATTCTACAGATTTCATCCACACACCTCCCTGAGCTCCTTCTTCACCAAATGAATGATAGCATATCCCACTGTCTCGCTTTTGATCTTCCCGGGGAGGGTATTTCTTTTCTCCCCACTTAAATTCCAGTGTGAAATGATAATTTTCAAATGATTCATTCGTCACCAATATTCCAAAGGTCTCTCCCGAAATACGAATGACTGATTCACCATCCAGCTCAACAACTGAAAACACACCTAATGGATCTTTGTTTAACCCGATGGGTTCAATATAACTACCATCAACCATTTTAAGGCCCTCCACCCTGGAAGTTGGTTCTGGCTTTCTCTGATAGGTGTACCAACCAGAAAGATCCTTGCCATTAAAAAGTTCCGTATATCCGGATGATTGAGTCATTTGGGTTTTCCATGAAATTACTAGCATGAAAGATACCAGAACAGCCATCAGTATAAAAAGCTTTCTCATTTTCTATATAGCTCTATTTCAATGTGGTTGATTGAATCATTTCAGCATACCTCCTTCCCAGCTCACGTTGAGAAGCAGAATCAAAATGGAGGTTATCCCCTTTATGGTTCAACCCTTCTGATGAGATCACATATAGGTTCTCATTCTCCTGGGCAGTCTTACCAATTACAGCATTGATCTTCTCAAAATTTGCAGCCTTCTCTTCCGGTGTAGCAAACCTTCCCAGTTCGCCCATGACTATTGGTAGCTGATCATTTTGAGTAATGGCTCTGAAGGTTGAAAACAGATCTAATAAAGCATCCTGATACACTGGAATATCATCAGGGTTGGCATTGCTCTCGCCCTGATGCCAGATAATTCCTTTGATCACCCCCCTTTGCTTAGCCAGTTGAGCTTTTTCCCTGAAATTACTGAGTAGGCGTACACCCCGATGCTCTTTATCTTCAAGCCATTGGAATATGGAGCTACCACCTACAGCACAAGGTACCATCGCAATCGTAATTGAGTCTGGCACATGCTTTAGCATTTCCCTTGCGAAGCTCATCCCACAATCGAGCCCGGCACCGCTAGGTTCATAGAAATGCAATGGTTCACTGGCAATGACCCATTCGTTGACTTTGTTAATCGTGATTATTCGCTCATTAGTTATTAAGTCCTGACTTTCAATAGCGCCTCTCCCAGCCATATTGGATTGACCTGTCATCATAAATATCCAAATATTTGAGTTTGCTTCACGTGCTTTTTTCTGAATCTCAACATCGTCTGATTGAATACAGGAAAAAGTGATCATTAACAAAAATGGGAAGGCAAGCATTTGAGTATTGGATTTAATTATTCCTGAAAATCTCAAAATTGGATTCTGTTGAATATCCTAAATACCTCGCCAGATAAAACCCGTTGGCAAGCAATTCAAATTTAAAAGAATCAGATGTTAACATGCCTGATTCTGAATACAAAACAATGTCTCCTGGTTCTTCCATGTTGAAGATTATTTTCTGTTCTGAAACAGACGAAATTTCAACCGTAGATGGCGACAGGTATTTATCTCCACGACCAACAATTGCCCAACCCTCTTTTATCGGACATAAATGAAATAGTTTATGCCCAAAACCCTTAATCAGGAACTCAACTCCCCCCTCATCTAATTTGCTACCTGTCTGCTTTTCCCAATCATAAATCACTAAACCTCCTTCTGGCAATTCCCACCTACCCTCATAAGGTTGGATCATTCCAGATGCCTCCATATAATCTTGTGGAGTAATTGTACCAGAAAGGGGTAGGTCTGCAGTCACACTCAAATTATAGGCAGCTATAGCACATGATTTATTTTTAAGGGGTGAGATGGTTTTATAGACTTTGCTTTTCTCATATAGTGCGTCATTAAAAACGGATTCTGGTAAAGGAACTCCTGGTGCTTCCGGTCTTACAAGCTTCCCATCCTCATAGCAAAGTGGGCTTATAACTCCAGGTTCGAACTCAGAAGGATCATCAGATAAATAAATAGGACCTCCTGAAAGGGCTTTTGTAACAGACATTGCCTCCCCAACCTGCATATCTGAAGAATGAAACATATCATGGTCTGGCCAAAGAGTTTGTCCAAGCCACACTACATTGAATACTGATTGCAAAATCTGGGATTTAGAGGTCTCAAGCTTATATTTTTGATAGTCCGGACTTGTTCTCATTGTGGCACTATTGCTTGCATTCAACATGTCTATGGTATTCTGTGCGCTGCAATTCATCAGTCCGATACCGTGGTTCAAGCAAGCTTCCTCAAGAGCCAGCACATTTTCTCTTTGAGCTTTGGCAGCATTAGGTGCCCCATAATATTCAATTGTAGATCTGGAAACATTATCTGTCTTCATGAAATCGAACCCCTGACCTTTGATGGTAGTTACCAGATAATCATAAAAGGCATTGCTGGATTCCTGATCATCTGCTGGAAGAAGTCCCTTTTCTCGTTTTGGGCTTGGCATTAGGTAGGGAGAAAGTGTTTCCATGGTATGGTCAACATGCACCCCATTCCAATGGGACAGAAACCCATGCCAGATACCCATCCATTTGATACCTTCCTCACTTTTTCTGGAGATTATTGGCTCCCATCCATTGGGGAATTTTTCGTCATTTGGAACGAAAGACTTGAGTAATCCACCCTCATCATCCTGATGTCCGTCATCGATCAAAAACCATCGCACGGGTACCCCTGAAGACTCGATATTATCAATGGCTTTGGTCAAAATCTCTTCGTTGATATTCTTATGATACTGCTCCCAGGTACACCATCCAAGATATTCCAGGGGCTCAGGATATTTTTTTGTTGCCCTCAAATTGGCAGTTGCGTTAACTCGTTTATCGGCCAAAGCCAATTCCCAGGTTTTAGCAACCGATTCATAGAGACTGGGTGACTCATACCATGCCATTAGCGGGATTTCCTGATCACCAGGTACAGGTTCTGTTCCCAGCGTACCATAATCAATGGTCAATTCACCATTTTCATTGACTTCTAGCCAGCTGACACTGGATTTTCCTGATAAAGGAAGGAGAGTCAAATAATTTCCATTAGTAAGCTTAAAAAGCATCGTTAATGCTCTCCTGTTGGGATTTGGAATTCTTGGGGGTGTTGGATCTTTTGGTTCAAAAATGGATTTCAAGTCACTTTCTCCAACCCATGGAAACATTCGATTGCTTGCTCCAATCCAACGAAACTGGTTGGAGTCTGCAGCAACGTGGACATATTGTTCAAAATCCGGGAGTAGGAGCTTCCTTAAAGACTCTTCATCATCCGGTGTCTCCAGAACCAATACGTGATCCAACTTTCCACTTCTTAAATCAATAGGATTGGTAATGGCTAATGGATGATCCTTTAAAGTACATGATACAAGGAGGAACAGAAACGACAAATAAATTAGGAAGTGAACTTCTTTCGAATCGGAACTACGGTTCATTAGTTGCTGATAAAGTTGAATAAAAAATGCCATTAAAATGTGGAGTGATCATAATGATCACTCCACAAGCAATAACAAAACATATGAGTTGGTATATTAAGGTTGGGCTTGTAGCGCATCACTTATTGGAGCGATATTGGTTTCAGAACCCGGATAGCCAGGTGTCTGATTTATATGTCCCAATGAGTTTGCCCGAATATGAGTTTCCTTTATTGGCCAGTACACATGATAAGGTAGCATTCGGTAGATATTTGATCCCTGTAAAATCTCCTCTACATAGAAGTGATTTCTACTCATCACCCGATCATAAAACCAGTTATTGGTAGTCATATTTTCAAGTGAATACCCATCTCTACCCAATTGAGCCATGATGTATGCCACTCTTGTCAATTCCGTTTTTCGTGGCGTTTCTAAATAAAGCTCTCTGGCTCTCTCATCAAAAATGTAATCTATGTCTACTGAAGCAACAAGGTTTGCCTGAGCCCTGGCCCGAACTGCATTGACATCAGCAGTAGCATTGGGAATATCATTCTTCCACCAGTAAGCTTCGGCTCTTAGTAAATAAAGTTCAGCTAATCGGTAAATGTATTCATCACTTGATGACCTGTCTGGTCGCGTATTACCGGTTTCATCAATGTAAACCGTTTTATTATATGGAATTGGATACCATTGACGCATATCCGTTACGAAAACAGGATCGAAAGGCTGTCCGAAATAGTCGGAATTTGGGTCATTATACACATATCTTTCCATCCCAAACCAGTTATTTTGTGAATACCTCAGGTCATTGGGATCTTCCAGTCTAAGATCTCTCAAAAATTGACTTGGCACAATTCGTCCAACTCCTCTTCCAAGTTGTTGTATCATATTTAAACCTGTTCCAAAATCCTGGTCTGTACAAGCTCTCACACCATTTGGGTCCCTGGCTTGCCACCATACAGGACCTGTATCACGCATTTTGGCTACACCTCGATCTCCAGTATTACCAATCGTATTAAACTGATCCTGGACTACCAGTATTTTCTCAGTATTTTCAGGAAGACTTTTATTGTTTTTCTGATGTAAATCCCAGAGAACATCAAAACCATTTTGATCCAGAAAAGTGAAAGTAAGAAACTCAGGCTCTGTGGTCCCAAATCGAGAGGTCATTAAAGCATACTTACCGCCATCAATCACTTTTGAAGCTTCTGCAATGGCATTGTCAAATTCACGAAGTGACAGATAGCATTTGGTTAACAAAAACGATCCTGCTGCCTGATTTACATCCCCGGGTTGTACATCCTCAGGTAAGTGTTGAACAGCAAATTCCATATCATCAGTGATTTGTTGAAGAATGGCTTCCCTCGTGTGTGTATAAAAATCAAGCTTAGGAGAAGTCACTTCTTCAGCAATGAATGGAACATCACCAAATTGGTGCACTAACCTGTAGTACCAGTAAGATCGATGAAAATAGGCTTTTGCTAATGCTTCATTGAGATCAGCTTCTGGTAAGTCGATGACTGGTGCCCTGGAGATAATTAGATTAGCATCCTTAATACTTAAATAAGCCAATTCCCAATAAGCTATGCATTCTCTATCCTCTACCGAATTTGGTGTCATCTGCAATTCCAGATTATGTGCAATATCCGCTGGAGGTGCCCCATTTACGGTCATATCGGAGTAATTCCACTCTCCATAGATATGATTATTCTCAAGTTGCCCTTTTTCAGTCCTTAGGTTTCTGTTTAAGCTTGTGACTACTGCATCAATCCCTGCTTTATCAACCAGGGTATTCTCCGGTGAAAAAAAGGATTTTGGATCTGGCTCCAACCATTCTTCAGAACAACCTGAAGCCATGATCAGTAAGCCAAAGAGGATATATACTAATGATTTCATTTTCTTTTGAATTTTAGGTTAAAAACTAAGATCAATACCTAAAGTGTAGATAAGTGGAGTTGGTTCACTAGTCTCAACATCCCAGTTATACTCCCATGCAGAAAAGCCCGGAAGGTTCTGTACATTGGCATAAATTCGAAGCTTTTGCACTTCTATTCTCTGCAAAAATGTTTGTGGCAGATTATACCCTACTGTTATGTTCTGAATTCTCATAAAAGACTTATTCAACCAGTAATTGGTTGCCGGACTAGAGTTTTTTGAAGACAGTCTTGCCCACTCGTTGGTTGGATTCTCTGGTGTCCAGTAAGGTGTTTTGATCTTATTCAGCCTTTGCTGCTGAACCCTATAGTTGAATCGTTCATTGTTGGCCCCCTTATAACCCAGGAATGAATTCATCAAAATAGAGAAATCAAAATTCCCTAGATAGATATCATTCCTCAGACTTATTCGGTAACGGGGATCTTTATATCCCAGGAATACCTTATCATCAAAGTCAATTACCCCGTCTTCATTTACATCTTGAATCTTAAAATCACCTGGTTCTCTACCATAAATCAAGGCATCATCAACTTCATCCAATTGCCAAACCCCAATGATATTATAGTCAAAGATTTCATCAACTGCATGACCGATATACCAATTATTGGCAATATCATCTTCTTCCCTTTGGCCAATCACATTGTCATTCTCATCCAACACGTCCACCATGTCTCCATAGAGATGCGTGATCTTATTGCGGTTCATCCAAAATGAGAGTGTCGAACGCCAGCTAAACTTTCCCTGATCTATGTTGATACTATTTAAGGCTAACTCCAAACCTTTATTTTGGACCTCGCCCAGGTTTGCATATACAGATTCATACCCGGTAAGGATTGGTAATGTTCTTTGAAGTAGCAAGTCGTTTGTGACAGATTGATATAAATCCAGGCTACCATTTATTCTTGAATTAAGGATTCCAAAATCAAGTCCAATATTGTAGGATTCTGTTGATTCCCATTTCAGATCATTGTTGGCCAGATCACTTGCACGAACCCCAAACACAGATGATTGATCATAGATGTATGAAATGGCTTGTAACCTTGATAAGGCCGAATAGATTCCGATTTCCCGGTTTCCATTTCTACCCCAGGACAATCTGAGCTTTAGATTATCGACCAGATCAGAACTTTGGAAAAATGCTTCATCTGATATTCTCCAGGCAAATGATACTGCCGGAAAATAAGCTCTGGGGTTAGACTTACCAAAAGCAGAATAACCATCTCTTCTCAATGTCAGTGTCAGATAATAGCGATCCATTAAACCATAGTTGAGTCGACCCATCATCGCATCCGCAGTGTAGCGGGTATCATTTGCACTGATAACAGGATTCTCACCAATGGTCAAATTATGATAACTTAGTTTATCATTGGGTGAAAAGTTGCTGTTAGATTGCTCGCTTTCCCAGGTTTTACCCTCTTCCACGTTATATAAAAAGGTGACATCAAAATTATGAATATCTCCAATGGTTTTATTCCATTTGATGATGTTGTCCACCATCCATCTTTGATTTAAGTACTCATTTCTGGATCCATTATCACCTCCAGATCCAAGAGACATAATTACTGGTTGAAATCTATAGTCCTGGGTATTGAGTAATCTATTTGTCCAATTGATACGATAGGAAAAACCCAGCGGAAGATTCACTTTGGCATAAATATTTGAAAACACTTCCCTGTTCTTCCTATAATTGTCTCTGTATTCATACAGAAGAGGGTTTCCTGCCAGTGTTTCATCGTAGGTCAAATGTCTGATGGAACCATCGTCATAATAAAGTGATCCAAAAGGGCTTTGCCTGTCCAGATTTGATTCATCAGCTGGCAAACTGGTAGGTTCATTTTCACTATTTGCCTGCATATTAATCCCTACGGAGATAGCTTTATTAACCTTGGCCTCAAAATTGATTCTGCCTCTCAAACTTTCATATGTTCTGTAATAAGAAATGCCTTCATTACTGACATAACCTAGTGAGGTATAGTACGAGAAATCATCTGTCTTTCCAGATAAGCTTATCGTATTGTTTGATCTAAGACCTGTTTGGAAAATAATGTCTTCCCAATCAAGTGTATTACCTGCTTTGTAGTTATCTATTTCAATTTGTTCTGCCTGTAAACGTCCAAGCCATATATCTTCTGCTGGTGTGGAAGTGCCAGATAGCCCGTCATAATCCAACCAATCATTCAGTGTAACTCCGGCTGGCAGGTTTTCTGGATTTTGGAAATACTCCAACGGTCTCCCTGGTTCTAACCTTTCATAAACATCAGCCCTGTAGTCAAAATACTCACCCGGACCATAACTCTCTTCAATTATCCCGGCATGATTCAATCCAAAATTGCTCCTGATATTAATAGTCGGCTTTCCGGTACTTCCTTTTTTGGTTGTAATAATCACAACACCTGCTGCCGCTCTGGAGCCATAAACCGCAGCCGCACTGGCATCTTTCAGCACATTGACGCTGGCTACATCAGCAGGGTTGATACTTGATAAATCACCTTGAAAAATCACATCGTCCACTACAATAAGTGGAGAGTTTGATGCCCCTAAAGAGGTCCTTCCTCTAACAAGAATATCAGAGCTCCCTTCAGCATTGACACTGAGCCCCACATTGAGTCCCGGCAAGGCAGAACGCATCAGCTCTGTTATACTATTGGCAGCTTGACGATCCAATGCCTTTTCGTCAAAGCTTGCAACTGCCCCGGTAATATCTCTCTTTTCTACCGTACCATACCCGATTACTACAACCTCCTGTAGTGCTGCAATATCAGACTTGAGGGTTATATTAATAACAGTTCTTCCATTTGCAGAAATTTCCTGAGTGACATAACCAACAAATGAAACTGAAAGCAATGCATCTCCCGGAACGGACAAGGAATAGTTTCCATCAATGTCGGTGATTGTTCCGTTTGTTGTCCCCTTTTCCTGAATGGTAGCTCCCGGAAGTGGTTCCCCAACTTCATCTGTGATCTGCCCTGAAATGGTATTTTGAACATCCGTTCTTTCACTCACCTCAGGCAATGCAATATCTCCCACTTTTGTCAGGGTAATCGTTTCGTTGATTCTCCTGATGGAA
This sequence comes from Cyclobacteriaceae bacterium SS2, assembly GCA_019192515.1. GTDB lineage: Bacteria > Bacteroidota > Bacteroidia > Cytophagales > Cyclobacteriaceae > UBA7330. Next base: position 97,460 of record JAHCMM010000115.1, on the reverse strand, counting down.
AACTGGCCTTGCTTAGATATTTCATCCATCAGACTTCTGAGATTCCAATTTCCGGGAAGGATATCTACGGACTTATTCCTGACATCACCTTTTGAATAGGCAAAATGAAATTGGCTGGATTGTTCAATCGATCGAATTAACTCCTTGAGCTCAATAGTCGATTCTTCAAAAGCTAATTCTACAAATATCTCCTCGAGATATTTGCGTTGGGCGTTCGTTTCGCTTGCTAATGCCATCAAAATGGACTGGCAAATCACCAATGAATAAATGGCAAGTCTAGACATGCGAATTACAATTTTGTGTAATTTTACATTCATATTGTTTTTAGTTTGATCTGAAACAATTAAAGGAGGTCGAACACTTTTCCAGAGTCCGTTCGGCCTCTTTTTTTATCTTACTATGGCAATGGTTTTTTGATCTATTTCATAGTTAAATTGATACATGTGCGATAAACTACCCATTACTTCATTAAGGGTAGGGTTTTCAAAAATAGCAGTGTATGTTTTTCCTGATTTTACCAGCTCCTGATTTTGGATCTCGACACCAAACCACTTTTCTATTGCTACAAATACTTCTCTTGAGGTATGGTCACTAAAAACCAGTTTTTGATCCATCCAACCAAAGATTGTGTTTTCATCAAAGCCCTTGGCATCTGTAAACTCATTTTTGGCAGAAAGGCGGGTCATCAAATTTTTAGAAAGCTGTATGGAATCACTGTTAGATGAATTAACCACCCTAACCAAACCTGATCTGACTGCCACAAACTGATCTGACCCATCCGAAAAGGCTCGTACACTGAAGGAGGTGCCTAGCACGTGCACTGACATGTCAGCTGTTTGAATCACAAAAGGTTTTCCTTCATCTCTTTTTACATCGAAGTATGCTTCACCAAAAAGTATCACCTCCCTTTTATCCCCCATAAATTGAGATGGGTAAATAACCTTGCTTCCACTATTTAATTTCACTGTGGTGCCATCAGGTAATACCGTGGAAAGTTTTTGCCCGGCAGGACTGACCTTTTCAAGATAGGAGATACTTGGCTGTACCTGATCTTCGGTCTCAAATTGATTTAGCAAAAAAGTAACCGCAAAGATCAGTGCTAAAACAGCAGCATACTTCAATAGGTTTGGAAGGAAAACAGATGAGCTCTTAACAGATGACTCCCTGATATCCTCCCGATTAATTTCTTGCTCAATGCGATCCAAAACTTCGCTTCGAGGTCCACTGAAATCCTTTTGACTCATCTCCCAATAGAGCTTGTACTTTTCAAGAACCCTTGAGTTCAATTCATCCTCTTCCAACCACTTGGAAAGCTGATGCCTCTCTTCAAGGGAAATCTCTTTAGATAAATACTTAATAATCAAATGATCCATTTGTGGGAATCTCATCTTACAGTAATAAGATGAATAGCGGAGAAAAACAGTCAATGGAATGTTAAATAATTACATTCCATTCAATAAACAAAAAGGTTTATTAGATAATTAGCAGAAATTGCTAGATAAGATTGAAGAAATAAAAATTCCGCCTTAAATTCCTACCAGAATAGTCAATAACAGGCTCACTACTCCTAACTTGAATGCACCCAGGGAATCTTCGGAGTCATCATATTTTTTGCGAATTGTATCCCTGACTATCCCCGAGGCTTTGATTAATTGCATCCTGACCGTTGAAACTGAGATGCCTAGTTCATCGGCAATCTCTTTATACTTCATCTGTCTATTCTTGGCCATNTTGAATATGAGCTGACACTGATCCGGTAGTTGGGACACCGTTCTTTCTATTTCCTGGATGAGCTCCTTTTCGATCAGCAATTCTTCAGGGTCAATCTTATCAATGATTTTGGCATCCCGTTCAAAATCATGTGAATTGGTGCTAACAAGATTCCTTGATAGAATCTGAATGGCTTCGTTCTTAATAGAGATGTAGAGGTAAGATTCAATTTGCCTTATTTCTGAAAACCCCGAACGGTTTTTCCATAACTTGAGAAAAACCTCTGAGACAACATCCTTCGCGAGATCTTCTGATTTAGTGAAGGTTAAAGCAAAATAGAAAAGTCGATCAAAGTGATCATTGTAAAGCTTCGTAAACTCAGCTTTGAGTGATAAATCCGATTTGAAATTCCTTACTTTGGGATCGCTTTTCACGATAAATTCTTTGAAGAACCCTTAAAATTAATTCAATTTTTAAGGAATTATCAAATAGCGATCCTCATGTGGTATATGCGATACCCTTAAATTTTGTCTCATAAAACCCTCTGCTCTCAAGGCAATTCAATCACCTTCAGATTTCTGAAATGAATCTCAGCACCTTCCGACTCAAGGCACATGTAGCCTTCGCGTTGAGTGGACTGGCTGATGCCGTTTACGAACTTGCCATTGACGGAAAGTTTGATCTCCCCATCCACACAGACCACATCGTAAGTATTCCATTCGCCTCGAGGCTTGCAGCGGTTTTCGATAGATTTGCTTCGTTCCCCCCGGGGATTTTCCGGTACGATTTTCACTCCGCCCACACCAAATAGCTCACCATGCACATACGCTATCGGAGGCTTTTTCCCATCTCTGGTATTGAGGTTTACCCAATCCAGCTCGAGCATCTGGACCTCCACTCCATCAGGTAGTCTGTTTTCACCTGGCTCTGCTTTGCTCCACATAAACATCCCGGAGTTACCTCCCGGCTCCATATGGCGCCACTCTACATGTAGGATGTAGTTTCGGTATTTTTTGGCGCTGCGGACCACTCCTATGGGATTGCCATAACAAACCAGGATGCTGTCCCGGTGCTCCCATGTTGCCTTCTCGGTATTGACATTATGCCATCGGATCATTTCCGGCTTTTGATCATCCAGCTCTATGGCTTTACTCAGGGGGATTACCTCACCAAACTCAAACAAAAACTCCTGGGCATGAACATTCCCAAAGCAGAGCATTATTAACAATGCAACTAGATATTGACGCATAGGAAAAAAAATTAATAGATCAAAGATGCTTTTGTGATTCCGGGTATAGCCACATCAGACCCTTTCCATTTCAGATCCCAGGCATAGTCGTTGATGTCCGGACCAAGCTTAATATCTGAGTTGATAGCCTCTTCCCAGGTGATTTCCTGACCACTGTAGGCGACCATCCTACCCAATACCGCAAGCATCGAGCTATTGGCCATCCAGAACCCATCATTTTTAGGTTTACCACCTCTGATAGCAGCAAAAAACTCATCATGTTCTGTCTGGTACATATTGTTTTTATCTCCCCTGAATTGCCAGGAGTTCTTTCCCGAAATACTTAGATTCCTGCCCATTTGCAGGCTGGCCTGACCTTCGGACCCAAATACATCAACGGTATTCCTGTTTTTACACCCGGCCATCTGTCGGGTGAAATGACTCGCCCGGACACCATCTTCATATTCATATTCAATGGCAAAGTGGTCATAAATGTTTCCGTAAACCGGATCTGTTCTTTTCTGTCTACCCCCATTTCCAATGGCCCTGATTGGTGTCTTATCTCCCATGGCCCAGGCCATCAGGTCCAGACTATGGACAGATTGCTCTGTAATAAAGTCGCCAGACAACCAATCGTAATACAGCCAGTTTCTCAGCTGATACTCCATGTCAGTCCATCCGGCTTCCCTGGGTTTGGACCACAACTCACCACCAAATCGGAAAGTAGTCACACTCCTGATCTCTCCAATGTCTCCCCTGTGTATTCGCTCAAATATCGCCCTGTTACCATTGTCATATCGGTAGCAGAAGCCACTTAAAATGGATAATTTCTTGGATTCGGCTTCCTTAGCAGCTTCAATCACTTTTCTTACTCCTGGTGCATCAACAGCCACAGGCTTTTCACAAAATGCGTGTTTACCAGCTGCAATAGCCGCTTTCAGATGGTCTGGTCTGAAACAAGGCGGAGTGGTCAGCAACACTACATCCACTGCATCAATGACTTTCTGATACGCATCGAAACCGACAAACTTATGCTTATCATTTACCTTCAGCTTTTCTGGGATCTCCTGTTGCAAAGACATGTAAGAATTGTCCAGCCGGTCTCTAAAAATGTCTCCCATCGCCACCAACTCAGCATTCGGATCAGCATTGACTGCCTGCACAGCAGCTCCTGTTCCGCGCCCCCCACATCCTACAAGGCCTACTCTTAGGGTTTTGGCAGAAACTTCTTTAGGATGACCTGAAAGATTTGTAGTTGGCAGAATAGCTGCTCCCAATGCCACAGCTCCTGAGGATTTGATAAAGTCTCTTCTGGATTTATTATTCATTTCTTCTGGGTTTGAGTCAAAACGTGAAGAGTAAATATAATAAACCCTAATTTTTCATGCGACTTTAAATAAGTATGATGGTATACTTTTCAACTTCGTTTCAATATTACCCAAACATGTATTTAGTATTAATTAATTGTTAACCAATCAAAATATTTCTAATATTGATTTTCCATTTTTCGAAAAATAAAATCATCACACTTAGTGGAGTTCAATTCTTTCTTTTACAAGATATCAATAGCGATTTTATTGAGCTTTTTCTTTTTAACCACCAGCAGCTCACAAAGCCTTTCGATTGATAGTTTTGGTGAAGGAATATATCTCAAAGCGCAGGATTCAAGCTTTTCAACCAAATTTGGGCTACGTTTTCAAACCTTATATAGTGGCACACAAGACCTGGAAAAATCTGAATGGAGAGAAAGCCTTCTGATCAGAAGATACAGACTAAAATTTGACGGTTATGTTTTAGATCCAAGGATTGTTTATAAGATTGAATTGGGGCTTTCAAACAGGGATACCCGAGCCGGAGCCATCCCTGAGAGTGGTGAGACGGCAAGTATTATTCTGGATGCCGTCATCAAATGGAACTTTGCAGGCAATTGGGTTTTGTGGGCAGGTCAGACAAAACTTCCCGGAAATCGGGAACGGGTCATTTCCTCTCAAAACATGCAATTTGTGGATCGGAGTCTGGTCAACGCCTCGTATACCCTCGACCGGGATATTGGCCTGCAGTTGCACCATAAATTTCATATAAACAGGGTTCTAATCAAGCATGCAATCGCTATTTCGGAAGGCAATGGAAGAAATCTGATTGCTACAAATCCTAAATCTGGCCGGGAGTATACCGGAAGAATAGAGTTTTTACCCATGGGAGCATTTACTAACAAGGGCGATTATTTCGGCTCTGACCTGATGAGAGAAGCTACTCCCAAGTTATCTATCGGAATAACCGGAGATTACAACAACAATGCAGCCAGATCCCGGGGTAATCTGGGATCCTTTATGATCGATACAACCGGGGAAGCTGACTACCTCGCCTCTAACCTGGCTACTATAATGATTGATGGGGTCTTAAAATACAAGGGACTATCTATAAGCTCGGAATATGTGCATCGGGATTCGCCTAACAGGAAGGATGGATATGGATATGGTAGCGGCATCTTCGGGGCAGTTGGATATCTCTTCCCATCAAACTTTGAGATTGCCGGTAGATACACCAAAATAGATCCTGTGTCGGTATTGAGCTCCATAAATCCGGCCACAGAATACACCTTGGGTTTTTCCTGGTACATTAGGAATCATGATTTTAAGATCCAGAGCGACATCTCACATCTGACAAGCGCCTCCAGGGAATCCATTGTGTTCCGGGTTCAGTGTGAGCTAGCGATTTGATAATTCTCCTGGTGTGCAATTTTCATTTGAATAATTTGAAAAAGCATTCTATCATTATCAGAAAATTCAACGGTAACCAAAATTGGAAATTCAGTACATTTTTGAGCTTCTCGGAACCTACTTCTTTGCCATCTCGGGCGCATTGGCTCTCAAGGACAAGGAACCAGACTGGTTTGCAGCTATGTTTACCGGATTCCTTACGGCTATAGGAGGGGGGACTTTAAGAGATGTATTGCTCGATAGCTACCCACTGGTTTGGATTAGTGACATCGCATTTCTCTATGCCATTTTATTGGGAGTGATCACCACCTTTTTCTTTCATAGGACAGTATATAAATTGAAAAAGACCCTCATGCTTTTTGATACTCTGGGGATTTCTTTTTTCACAATTCTGGGAGTAGAGAAAGCCATTTCTTTAGGATTTCGACCTGAAATAGCTGCTATCATGGGTATGTTCAGTGGTGTGATGGGTGGCGTGATCAGAGATACCCTCACCAATGAAATACCTGTTATCTTCAGAAAGGAAATTTACGCCACAGCCTGTCTGGCTGGTGCAGGATGTTACCTGATTTTAGATTCATTTATATTAAGACAATGGAATCTGGTGATTTCAATTTCATTGATTGTATTCATCAGACTACTAGCGGTTTCAAAAGGCCTCACTTTACCCAGATTGAAGTAAGTGATCTTACTTTACAGTAAAGAACTGTCAAATCAGGATGAATAATTTTGTATAAAACGCATCTTTTAGCTAGATATCATTTTTAAAGTTAATAGAGCCAATCGATTATCTAAATGAATTTCTGCGCACTATATGTGAGGATAATATAACTCTTCAAAGAAAAATTTGTAGTAAGAGTTGTTAAAATCGTCAAAAATCTTCACTAAATTTCCTGCGTCCAGCTTTGGTAAATGATTTATTAATCTATCTCCTGAAGAAACATTAATTCGATATGAGACTCCAATATCAAGGACTTACCGGGGCTGAAGCTGAGGCATCCAGAAAAAAATATGGCAGCAATGCGTTATCTCCTAAAAAGATTGAAGGATTTTGGGATAAGCTAAAAGACAATCTCAAAGACCCTATCATCATAATTCTGAGTGTTGCACTGGTTTTAATCTTTGTATTGTCACTCTTTGGGATGACCGAATGGTATGAAGCAGTGGCAATTGGTGCCGCAGTTGTGCTGGCAACGCTTGTTTCGACCTTTTCTGAATATAAGAATGAGACTTCTTTTCAAAAGCTGCAGGAGGAAGCTTCAAAGATCAATGCCAATGTTTTAAGAGACGGCCATGTAGTGCAGTTGCCAGTAAATGAAGTGGTAAAAGGCGACTATGTCCTGCTTCAGGCAGGAGACAAAGCACCAGCCGATGGTTATTTGATCTCCGGGGAAGTGAAAGTCAACCAGGCTTCTCTGACCGGAGAGGCCGAAGCGGTCGAAAAACATGCTATTGGTCCCGATGACCTGCCGGAAAACAAAGACCTTTCAAACCACTACAGTGTATTCAGAGGTTCGGTGATAGAAGACGGTGAAGCCATCCTTATCATTGAAAGTGTCGGAGACAACACATTTTATGGAGTATTATCCAAGGAGCTGGCAGAATCTGACGAAAGATTGTCTCCCTTGCAACTCAAACTCAAAGGACTTGCCGAGCTCATCAGCAAGTTTGGATACATAGCTGCCATCCTGATCTTTTTCACGTTTATGTTTCAAAAATCTGTGATTGCCAATGGATTTGAGCTGGAATACATCAGTGATTATTTCAGTAACTGGCATTCGGTAGTAAGTGATCTGCTCTCTGCTGTGGTACTGGCAATCATCATTGTTGTAGCTGCAGTACCTGAGGGTCTGCCCATGATGATCGCAATTGTATTGTCACTCAATATGAGAAAACTATTGAGTGAAAAGGTACTGGTCAGGAAGCTGTTGGGTATAGAAACCGCCGGTAGCATCAACTTATTATTCTCTGACAAGACCGGTACAATTACCAAGGGTCGGCTGGAAGCAAAATTGTTTATTACCGGTGCTGGCAACATCTACGAAGGCTTTCAAACCATCCCAACCGATGCTCGCTCACTCGTGGCCTTTTCTATTACGGAAAACTCCGCAAGCTTCGTATCTCCTGCGGGCGAGATCGTAGGAGGAAATGTTTCCGAACAGGCATTACTCATGTTTGTGCAAAATGCAAATGACCATGTAGTATACGAAGCGGAGCGTCAGAAAGAGATCCTTTTCAATAGTCAAAGAAAATACTCAGCCAGCCAGGTGAGATCCGACTTTATCCCGAAAGGGTTCCAATCGAATCAACTGACTTTGATCAAAGGTGCTCCGGAAGTGATCCTGGATATTTGTAACCATTTCCATCATGAGGATGGAAAAATAGAAGTGTTCAACAACAAAAAAGAGGTGAACGCCAAACTCGATGAACTCGCAGACTCGGGAATGCGCTTGATCGCCCTGGCAGTATCGGAGAGCGAGTTGAATGATTCTCAGTCTCTTCCAGCTAATGCAGTGTTGGTTGGTTTAATAGGAATAAGGGATGAGATCCGTAGCGAATCCCAGGCATCAATTGAAGCCATGCACAAGGCAGGTGTACAGGTGGTGATGATCACCGGTGACCGGACCGAAACAGCCAAATCTATTGCAAAAGAGGTCGGACTACTCACCAAAGAGGATGACATTGTGCTCAGGTCAGATGAGCTGAATGCCATGTCTGACGAAGAGGTAAAAGCTATTTTACCGAGATTGAGAGTAATTGCCAGGGCTTTGCCATCGGATAAAAGTAGAATGGTGAGGATATCTAAAAGTGTGGGGAAAGTAGTAGGGATGACCGGAGATGGAGTAAATGATTCAGCTGCACTGAAGCAGTCCGATGTGGGATTTGCCATGGGCAGTGGCTCAGAAGTATCTAAAGAAGCCGGTGATATCGTGATCCTCGATGATAACTTTCATTCTATCAACAATGCCATCCGCTATGGGCGTACCATTTTTAAATCCATTCGAAAGTTTATTGTCTTTCAACTCACGGTGAATGTGGCAGCAGTTACAACAGCATTTCTGGGGCCACTTTTTGGCATCGATTTCCCTTTAACAATCATTCAGCTGTTATGGATCAACATGATTATGGATACCCTGGCCGCAATAGCCTTCGGAGGTGAGCCGGCACTGGATCGCTACATGGAAGAACCACCGGTAGACCGGGAAGCACATATACTCACAAAGAACATGGGCTCTTCGATTTTGACCAGCGGACTCTTTATCACTTTATTCTCTATTTTTTTCCTCTCCTTTGAGCCTTTTAGAGAATTGTTCACCAGAAATGGTGTGCTCAATGATGGCGTATTTCTGACTGCATTTTTCAACATTTTCATCTTTATGATCCTGATCAATGCCTTCAACGTTCGGACAGAAAACCTGAATCTGTTTGAAAACCTCAGGCAGAATCCGGGCTTTCTGCGGGTCATGCTTATGATTTTTGGACTTCAGGTAGTGTTCACATATATAGGGGGAACCATTCTGAGAACAACTCCATTGACCCCTCAGGAATGGATGTATGTACTGGGATTTGCTTTGCTGATTATTCCAGTGGACCTTATCAGGAAGACGATCTTTGGATTGAACAAAGCCCCGGCTAGTGGTAAATAATGAATCAAGGGACTATGCCCTTGACATCATCCGGTGTTCATTTGATAAAAGTCACTCTTATCGGTCATTCTCCCAACCGTCAATGACCTTTTGAAATTGTTCTTGGAAATCGGGATCATTCTCCTGAAAAACGAAATTGCCAATTTTCTGAATATCTTCCTCTTTGGTCCTGTTGTATCGGATAGGTGGTGTTTCTACACCGCAAAAAAGATAGTTACCTTCTACCACATTTGTTGTGGCCCGGTGGAACCTGAGTGGTGACTTGGCGATGTTATAAATGAGATTTCCTGATACCACTACATCGGTCGTACCTTCATCCAGAAACATCCCGTTGCTTTCTGCTCTACCGGCATTCAGATCCACATCATGGATCCGATTATTCACAATTCTACTTCCCGGTTGAAGCCCCAGCATATAAATACCGCCCCCATCGCTCAGCTGAATATCAATTACTATTAGGTTTCGGACAATTTCGCCAAAGAAAGTGCAGCAATTGCCATTACCAAATCTCTTACGGCAACATCTACATGGCTCCAGCTGAAAATCAAAGTTAAAGCAATAGTTACCAACCAAGCTGAAACAACATAAGCCCCAATTTTAGTTTTGATCAACACTAAAGCGCCTGCAGAAATCTCCACGACACCTACAACAATCATAAAAGTTGAGGGTTCAAAGGGTAACATGCTGACGAATCCATCCGAAAGATATTGGCTCCAATTAGTTAAAAGGTTAGTGAATTTATCTAAACCAGCTACTATCGGGACAAGCCCAAAAGTATATTTTAACAGATTCCTTACAAACTGTACACTAGAGTTCATGATTTTAAAATTTTAATTGTTTAAATCTTGTTACCTCCTTTTGATGGTTCTATTTCAAAAAGGATACAAAATTTTGTACCCTTTTTGAAGTTTCGGAATCTAAAATAGAAAATGGAGAGTTATACCATGGAAGCAATAGATATCGATGATTTTAACTACAACAGAATTAAAGAGAAAGCAGTTATTAAACGCATTTTAGGTGGCGAAAAAGAGCTTTACGAAATATTGGTAAGGCGTAACAATCAAAAATTGTATCGTATAATCAGAGGCTATCTAAGTGATGAATCTGAGATAGAGGATGTGATGCAGAATAGCTATTTGAAGGCATACACCAAATTGTACCAATTTAATCTGAATTCCCAATTTTCCACTTGGCTCGTTCGGATAGCTATTAACGAGTCACTGGCTGTGTTAAAAAAGAAAGGTAATGTGGTACACCTAAGTGATTCTAGCCGATATTCTAAGGATAGATCAGTTTTAGATCTTCCTGATTTACGCCAATTAAATCCGCTCGAAAAAATGACACTAACGGAAACCAGGTATCTATTGGAAGCTACAATTGACAGGTTAGAAGTCAGGTACCGAACAGTTTATATAATGAAAGAAGTTGAAGAAATGAGCTTAAAGGAGATTGCAGCATCCTTAGATATCAGCATTTCAAATGTTAAAATACGACTGCATCGATCTAGAGAAATGATAAAAGAAACTTTATACGAGATGTCAAATGACGCTGAGATTTTTGAATTTGGTTCTAGTAGATGCGACAGAGTTACAGAACAAGTATTGAAAAGAGTTTAACGATGGAGCCAGGAATGATAAAATCTTCTGGTTTCATATTAAACTGTGTAATGAAGATAAATAAAGGTCTGAGTTTATACCCCAGACCTTACTTACACAGTTTTTAGATACTACCTACATTATTGGCCTTAGGAAAATCAAGAGCTGCATCAAAAGACCAATTAAAATTAAAGCGCCTATTTCTACTCTTGATATCAGGTTGCTTGTATTTATTGTACGATTCGAATTGCTAATTACTCTATTACTCTCCTCAATTTGAACTTTGAAAAGTGAATCAATATCTCCGAATATAGCTGAGAAGTATCTCTCACTTTCGGTTTTGTTAAAATCGCTGTTTAAGAATTCATTTCTAAGAAGTTTAGACTCATATTCATTCAATGAACGAATATGAGTTTGCAACGACTCAAAAACTAATGATTCATTTTCTGTAAGTTCTGTCTGGCCAAAATGATGTATCAATACTTGAATGGAATCATTAATTATTTTATTGAAACTACTCAATTCGTCAAGTTCATAGCTTTGTATATCCTCCTTTTTTTTCTGAACCTGATGCGAAATTTTATACAAATAATCTTTAGCAAGTATTCTATCTTCGTATACAGTGTTAAGACTTTTCTGAACAGTCCTGAAGTGATTGTTGTCCATCCGGTTTGTAGCAAATACCAAGAGAAATACAACCATCAATATTACTCCAATTCTTATCCGTTGCATCAAAGTTATTTTTAAATCCATCTATACTTTTATAAAGGAATGGTAACCTGTAGTATTAGTTTAATTGGTTCTCCATTCTCTTTTCTTTTAACCATTGCTTTAATTCCACCTGATCTCCAGGACTTAAATATTTCAACGCTTTTTGGTACTCCTTTTCCAGAAGTCCCGCATCAAAACTGATTTTGTTTATGAGATACTTATAGTACTCCAACATGGTCATGGTCTTTCCTATTCTACTTGTACTTTTCATTCTTTTTGTTTTTAGTTAATGTCTCTTGCTTTCCTGATCTATTAGTTTTAATACTCCTTACAATATGCATACCAATAAAAAAATGGCCGTATAACCTATTTAAAGATACTTTTAATGTGAGAGAGGATAATTACAAGTGGTCGTATTATTACCAGATCGGGTAATTTTGCACCGCTGGTTTGCAGATAACGATAGCCTAAAACTGTCCGAGACATTAATGTCTCTTGTATCCTGAATTTTACTGACTGAATATTTGGTTGGAATTTAGCATATTAGGAGATGTTTTTTGTAACGTGGAGCTTAACATCATACAACTTAAGATTGAAGAATTAAATGGAAGGAGCTTATGCATAGTATATACATTGCTCCCACCATAAATATCACTATATTTTAGCTTTTAGTTTTTCAGGATTATACATCAATCTAATCAACTAATCCTGCTCTTAAATTCATTGATAATCCCTCCTTTCAAAAGAACGTTTATCTGACGATCACTTAAGTAATGTCTGGTATCGAATGTTAGTTTTTCACCGGATGCTTTGCTGACATTAACTAATACGGGATTTCCACTTCTAATGTCTTCAATGAGGTTATTAAAACTTACAATATCTCCTTGCTCAATCTCGCTGTAATCTTTGAAATCCATGAATTCAAGTGGTATTATTCCGAAATTCACAAGATTTTGCCAGGCAATCCGGGCGTAAGATCCGGCAATAACAGCAACCTGTCCTAAGTATTTGGGCGCCAAAGCCGCATGTTCTCGACTTGAACCCTGAGCATAATTTTGACCTGCAACTACAACGTGTCCTCCATATTTGGTTTTAGCTTCTAAAGCCCTGTCATAGAAGCTGTTGTCTATTACTATATAGGAGTATTTACTAATTTCTGGTAGGTTGCTTCTCAATGGCAATACGTCTGCTCCAGCTTTCAAAATTTCGTCAGTCGATATATTGTCACCCATCTTTAGCAAAACAGGCACTTCATAGGTATTGGATAAAGATTCAATAAGCGGCAAGGTTTTGATATTAGGCCCCTTCTTTATCTCAATTTTAGACCCATCTTCAGGAGGTGCAACTAACATATCTGTGTTAATTATCTCTATATCTGGATTTTCATACTTCGGATAACTCATTTTGTACAACTCTTTAAGATTCCTTGGATCAGTGATCTTTCCGGTGAGTGCAGATGCTGCAGCTGTCTCTGGACTACATAGATAAACCTGGTCATCTTCAGTACCTGATCGGCTCGGAAAGTTTCTGGGCATGGTTCTTAAACTTATAGTATTCGTGGCTGGAGCTTGCCCCATTCCGATACATCCCATGCAGCCGGATTGGTGAAACCTCCCACCTGCCTTGATCAAGTCGGCAAAAGCTCTGTTATCGATCATATTTTGAATGATCTGCCTGGAGGTCGGGTTGATATCAAAGGATAAGCCATTATTAATAGATCTGCCTCTTACTATGGCAGCTGCAATCCAAAAATCACGTAATCCAGGATTTGCCGATGATCCGATAACAACCTGACCAATTGGCCTTCCGGCCACCTCCGTAACTGGAACGACATTACCAGGACTTGTTGGCAAAGCGATCAGAGGCACAAGATCGTCTAAAATAATCTCTTCATAAAAGTCGTATTTACAACCTTTATCGGCAACCAATTCTACCCAGTCTTTCTCTCTGTCTTGTGACCTTAGAAAGCGTTTGGTTTCCTCATCACTTGGGAAAACCGTTGTTGTAGCGCCTAGCTCGGCTCCCATATTGGCAATGACGTGCCTGTCCATGGCGCTCAAATACTTTAAGCCATCTCCATAGTATTCAATAATTTTCCCAACACCTCCCTTCACATCATGTCTTCTCAACATTTCAAGAATAACATCTTTGGCACTTACCCAGTCAGGTAGCTTTCCTGTAAGCTTGACACCCATGATTTTTGGCATCTTTACAAAATATGGCTGACCAGCAATGGCAGCGGCTACATCCAAACCTCCTGTTCCGATCGCAAGCATCCCTAAAGAGCCTGCGGCACAACTATGGCTGTCTGATCCAACTAAGGTTTTTCCAGGTTTTCCAAAACGCTCCATGTGAACTGGATGACTCACTCCATTTCCTGGTCTGCTATACCACAATCCAAAACGTTGAGAAGCAGAAAGTAAGAAGGAGTGATCATCAGCATTTTTGTTGTCGGTTTGTAGCAAATTATGGTCTACATATTGAACAGCTACTTCTGTTTTTGCTTTTTTCAAACCCATTGCTTCTAATTCCAGTTGGACCAGGGTTCCTGTAGCATCTTGTAGCAAAGCCTGATCTATTCTAATTCCTATTTCTGTTCCTGGCACCATTTCTCCATGAAGAAGGTGTTCTCCGATCAGCTTTTGGGTGACATTTAATTTGGACATAATATTCTTATTTTTGTTCTTTCTTAAATAGTAAGCTTAGTATTTGATTTCAAGGGAATTGATTTTTAATTCTAATCCTTTATGAGACTAATGCTATCTCAAATAAGAGTTAAGCATCCAAAGCGTTTTTTCAGTTTCAGAAATATAGTTACTCATTAAGGCTACTGTTCCTTCATCGCTTGCATTTGAAGCTATTGTAAGTATTTGACGCTCTTTGTCGATCAAAGTCCCAAAGTTTCTTACAACGATTTCAATACCCTCTTTGCCATCTACAATGTTTTTTTCTTCTTGAATCTCAGCAATTTCCAAGTAGTCGGAATAGGCATGAAGTGGTTCACCCTCCAGTGTTAAAATGCGCTCTGCGATTTGATCAATCTTATTGAAAGCATCTTTGTACAACTCTTCAAATTTTAAGTGCAATTCAAAGAATTCCTTACCAATAATATTCCAATGTAGTCCTCTTAAATTTTGATAAAACAGTTCATAATCTGCCAATAGAGTATTCAGCTCTTTGATCAGTTTTTCAGCACTTACCTTATCAATTCCAACCAAGTTTTTCATGTTTCTTATATTTTAATAATTATATTGAATTCAGTGTAGTCCCTGCAATGGGATTGCATTTCTACTAGCAGACCACTTTTTGGTTGCTTGAAGAGTAGATGCATCTAAAAAAGTTACTATGTCTATTAATTAGACTGGGCTAGATACAATAGGCATGCCACAAAAAATAAGTGACCATATGCTGTTTAAACGATGTTATTAAGAAGAAATGAGCTGATTTATATGGTACTTAATTACCCGATTGGATTATTTTGTATCGTGTTTTTGGAATAGCCATTNAAGAAGGGTTTTCTGATTGATCCTTAGTATTCAGACTCTTTGCCTTTTATTATTATAATTCGAAATCCAGACTAAAATATACTGGTTTTTACTTCTTGTAGAATTCTCAATGTNCTCTCTACCTTGACTTTCCAGGAGGGCTTTCATATTTACCCAGATAGGGATTCTCTTTAATAATAGCATCTAATAACTCCATGTTAATTTTCATAATATTCTCTAGCTCTCTGATATTTTCGGACCAGAATGATCCTCAAAAAGCAGACAGACCTTCTTCAGTAGGCTCCACTCCTGTTCTGATGGGAATCAAGGTATTTCTTTAATAAATTGGAATGCGTATCTTAACTTATAAAGATTTTGACATGAGACTAAAGTTAATTCTATACTTACAGATTTTTGGGCTAATTCTTCTATTACTGATTCCTCTTACATTCATTCTTAGATTCGGATATGAAATTTCTAATATTTCATCTTCTATTAAAGGCATCCAGACCACCCAAGAAAAAGCAATTGAAACTATAAAGTCTGACGCATTGAGTGATATACAGATCATGGCTGGTCAAGAAATATATGTTCCAGCGTATGCCAGCCTGCAATCTTATGAAAATAGGAAAGAATTAACATTTTCAATTACACTCAGCATACGCAATACAGACCCCGTTCATCCAATTATTATTACCTTAATAGATTTTTACAACAGTGAAGGGAATAAATTCAAACCTTTTATTGGGGAACCCCTAACCATAAAACCCATGGCAACCAATGATTTTTATTTATCAAAATCGGCAAACTTTGGGGGTAGTGGAGCAAACTTCTATGTAAAATGGGTGGCCGACACATTGGTGAATGAACCAGTAATAGAGGCCATCATGTTGGGAGCTGCACCTCATGGCTACTCGATCGTGAGCCCGGGAAGAGTTGTTAAAAACATATCGCCATAAGGTAGCTCACATAATACCCTGCAGCTTCTTATTATTTTAATGATATCCAATAGCTTTTGATAGAACAATAAGCAATCCATCTTCCATTTGGAGTGATTGATTTCTTTAGTATTGGATTAGTATCTAGTAATCAGAAAATGAATCCATGTATCAGTTTACGATTAGTTTTTCAACTTTTCGCGTAAGGTCTTTCTATTAATACCAAGAATTTCAGCTGCTTTGGTTTTATTATTATCTACAGACTCCAGCACCTTTAAAATGTGTCGACGCTCTACCTCCCGGAGTAAAAGATCCTCTGTGTAAAGACTGTCTTTAAACCGCTGGGTTTCTGTAGACCGCCGTTCCTTAGTATTGATATAAAATGGTAAATGCTGTGAGTAAATTACTCCATCTGACAGGATAATTGCTCTTTGAATAACATTTTCAAGTTCTCTGATATTGCCCGGCCAGTTATGGTTTACAAATAATTTTGCAGCTTCCTCTGATAAAATGACATCCTTTTTGTCAAACTCATTGCTGAATTTTTGTAAAAAATGATTTGCAAGTAGTAAAATATCAGCTTTGCGCTCCCTAAGGGGTGGTATAGCAATAGAGATAACATTGAGCCGGTAATAGAGATCTTCTCTAAAATTTCCGGATTTGCTCATTGCATAAAGGTCGCTGTTTGTTGCAGCGATTATTCGTGTATTAATCGAGATTGGTTTGTTAGTACCAACCATTGTTATCTCTTTTTCTTGCATCACACGCAATAACCTAGTCTGAACAGCAGATGAAGCATTGCCAATTTCATCCAGAAAAATGGTACCTCCATCAGCAGCCTGAAAAAATCCTTGTCTCGTGTTATGAGCTCCTGTAAATGCTCCTTTGACAAAACCGAATAATTCACTTTCCAGCAAATTTTCAGGAATAGCACCACAATTTACAGCTACAAAAGGACCCTTACTATTTTTTCCACTATAGTGTATTGCGCGCGCAACAAGCTCTTTACCTGTACCACTTTCACCGGTTATCAGTGTAGTGACTTTGGTATTGTTTATGCGAAGAATGAGGTCAATAACCTCCCTGATCCCTTCTGACTGCCCGATAATCCCCCAACTATTTTCCGGCTCTTTTCCTGACTTTGACTTTACCGGCTGAGGTAAATTTTGCTTTTGCTGGATGACCTGTTGTACTGCTTTGATTAGCTCATCAGCGGTAAAGGGTTTTACAAGATATTCCACTGCTCCTGATTTCATAGCTTCCACAGCTCCTGCCACAGATGGGTACCCTGTTATAACCAAAACAGGTATATGCGGAAAATACTGGGCACTGTATTTCACCAGCTCCATTCCATTCTTAACCGGCATTTGAAGGTCGGTAAGTAGCAGGTCCACGTCCGAATGCTCTAGAATATCTATTGCATCCTGAACAGCAGATGCCTGAAACGTATCAAAATTATACTTAGATAGCTGCCTTCTGATGACTTCCAACATATCAAAAGAATCGTCTACAATCAGAATTCTCTTCTTATCCATGGTGTTGTTTTATCGGTAAAATCACTTCAAATGTGGCACCCTCTCCCTCTTTAGAGTTGACATAGATTTCACCTCCATGACTTTTGACTATTCCATGCACCACGCTGAGGCCAAGACCTGAACCCTCACCAGTGGTTTTTGTAGAAAAAAATGGTTCAAATATTTTATCTAATAAAGATTCTTTTATGCCATGTCCTTCGTCTTTGATGGTCAATAAAAAAGAACGGGGATTAGTTTCAAGATTTACTTCAATCTTTTGACCTTCTGCCGATGCATGAATTGCATTGATAAGTAAATTAAAAATCACCTGTGTAAACTGAACCGAATCTACCTGAGCTCTAATGTCCTTTTTTTGGTGTAAAAAATGGATTTTTACCCCTGCATTCTTTGCCGTGAATTTCAGAAGTTCCAAGGCCTCGTCAATAAGAGAATTGATAGACACCAGCTTCATCTGTTGGGGCATTTCACAGGAAAAGAACATCAGCTTTTTTACTATTTCACGGGAATGTATCGCTGAATTGATGATCTTTTCCGAGTCATGACTGATCTGCTTGTCTTTACTTCGTTCCTGTATCAGTTGAGCAAAGCCAAGAATATTTCCAAGGGGTGTATTGAGTTCATGCGCAATGCCAGCAGTTAGTTCGCCAAGGATAGCCAGTCTGTCACTATGTTCAAACTTCTTTTGCATCATGGCTTCTCGCTCTTTCTGCTCGTTCCGGGCAATAATTTCTCCTACTTCCTGAGCCAAAGTTTTTATCAAAGTTTCCTCCTCAGGTATAAAATCCGAACTATCATAGATCGTCGCATCATAGCGAATAGCAATGTAGCCTCGTTCAACATCATCTACCTTAATGATACTTGTTTGTGAAACGTAACTGACTGGTAGCTGATCAGAAAAAAAGAACTTGCTATCAAGATTCAGTTCCGCTATCGCTTGTTCAGGATGCCTCCAGGCTTTAGGAAGTTGCTGTACAATGGCTTGTAACTTATCTTCCAGATTCAAATCATTGTTGGCTGAAATATTGGATAACTGATAGAGACATGTAAGCTCTTTTATTCGTTCATTGAGTGTTTCTATAAGAGAATTGTCAGACATTCAGGGTGTATCTATGTCTTAAAAATTATTAATGTAAGTTAAATAAGATAAAGGTATGCCAGGGTCTAATAAATATCAAAAGGCAGTTTTTAACACAAAAACAATTGTGCGATGGACTTAATCACCAGAAGTTCCAAAATAATGCTGACCAATCACCCTGTTTTTAGAAGGTATTAAAACTGCCTAATGTCCGGAGATCCTTTTCATGATTTTTTAATTTCTCTAAACCTCTATAAGTCAAAGTCTCCTACAGCTTCCGGCTGATATGTTATATCGAGAATTTCAAATTCTGCCTGTCCACCCTGAATTTTCCACGACACATGGTCCCCAACTGTCCTGCCAAGCAGCGCAGTACCAATCGGTGAAAACACAGAAACTTTTCTCTCCTGATCATTGGCTTCTTCAGGATATGTGATCATGACCTCCAATTTTCTTCTCCGCTTCAATTCCTTAAGCAAAACCTTGCTATTCATTGTGACCACATCCTTTGAAATCTCTGTTTGATCAAGAAGCTGTGCATCATTCAATTCAAGAAAAAAATACTCGACAATTTCAGGCATCTTTGCCTTTAGAAGTGCATAGTACTTCCGGGACATCATTCTTTCATAATCCGGAATTGTTACAATCTTTTTCATGTCATTACGCATTAATTTTTTCATCTCCTATTACATGAAGTATGCCAGAAAAAAAATGCGTTTAAACGTGTTTAAAGGCCATCTTGATGAAAGATAAGCGGGTAATAATTACCCGATGGGTGATTTCTATGCAGGTGTAATCGAATTTAGTTTGGTTAAATTATTTTAGTTTTGGCAAACTGAGTCCTTTGTAAACAGCTATCACTCTAATAGTCACAATTAGTGCAATGGAGATAGCCATATTCCAGGGCCTTGAGATATATGGATTTAATATCAGATAACATCCTGCACCTAACAAACAAGCCGTTGCATATATTTCTCTTCTGAAAATTATTGGTATTTCATTGGTTAGCGTATCCCTTATTACACCACCCATCACACCACTAAACATCCCCATAATAGCTGCAACTTCTGGACTGAAACCCAAATTGATAGCCTTTTCTACCCCAAGGATTGTAAAGAATGAAATGCCCAGGCTATCAAACAGCAAGATGGTCTTTTTCAATCCGGAGACCACCCTATGAAATAAAAATGTAGTCACGACGCCAAACAAAATAGCATAAAGAAAAGATGCATCACTCACCCATACCAACGGATAGCTGTCTAACAATACATCTCTCAATGTGCCTCCACCTATTGCAGTTAGAAATCCAGTAAAAGTAGCTGCAAACCAGTCAGGCTCTTTATCCTTAAGAGCAAGTGCCCCGGATATCGCAAAAAAGAAAGTGCCTATCAATTCAAATATGTACTGGATCCCCATTATTAATTTACTTTTTGAGAGTTGAATTACCGTTCATTAAGCAATTAACACTCACCCAATGCTTCATCTGTTTCTTCATGAACGAATGTGCCAATTCGATGATATATAATTGTAAATCATTTGTTACTTTGGTATCTTTGTAGTAATGATAAAATCTACAACAATGTTTGATTTTCTTTCACAAGATGCAATCAGATTCCTATATATCAATATAGGTGAACGTTTACTTATCTTTCTCATTTAAAGGCACCCGCGGGTGTGCTTTTCTTAATTCCCATTATTTATAACATCCTTAATTTCACACCGGGCTGGTAACTAGTACCCGTTAAATTATTGATTCAAATTCCACAGGTGAGGATGTGAATGTTTAAAAATAAAATATTTATATCATGGCAAGGGGAAAGAACCTTAAACCTTCTAAAAAAGACCTGAAGGCTATAAAGCAAGAAAAAATACAAAGGAAGATTGAAGAGAAACAAGCCAAGAGGCGTAAATCCAGAGTATAAATCATAGAACAAAAAAAGGCCGTCATATAAGATGGCCTTTTTTATTAACCAATAAATATGAAGCTATGCACGTAATCCTGTTGTCTTTTTCTTATGTATAAGTTAACCTCCTGATAGTCCCATTGCCTATCTAGTTGTGGAGTAACATGAGACTTAGATAACAAATTTTTATCAATGATAGTATTAAATGGCACCATCAAGTTTTATCAAATTTTAACTACCAAAATTCATCTTCAAAACTTTCATCAAATTTACTTTCTAAATGAGATTCATGGATAAGCTGTAATTCTTTTGATGTGGCTATATCCTGTATTTTCTGAAATAATATCCGCTCTTCGAATCGAATGTGTCGATCCAGTTCCTCTTCCAGAAGACTTAATGTTTTACGGATATCTTTCTTACTTACGAAAAGTCGGGTTAGCCTGCGATGATCAGCAAGGGCCTTTTTAATTAGTTCATTATCTTTTCCCAATATTGGAAATATCAATGTCTCCTCTGCTTTAAAATGAGGTAAGACATATAAATCATAAAACCAGTCAACATATTTTTTAATCCTCATTGGTGAAATTCCTTCTTTTAGCCCAGTTCTAATTTTCCAACAAAGCAAAAAGCTATGATGATGTTCCTTGCTAAATGATTGCAGCTCTATTTTCCTTTTGATTGGTTTTCTTTCTTGCATGATTAAGGGTTTAAATAAGATGGTGAAGTCCTTAATTATGTGTTTTTGATTTTAGATGATTTTTTTTATTTAGTTCTCCAGTCCAAAATTTCATCTTTTAACCAAAGCTTTGGAAAAAATTTGATTTGCTGGTATTTTGGATGCAGATATTCTAACCATTCTGAACTCCCAGTTGCCCTTTTACATTCTCCTTCTTCAATCAGAAAATACCGGACAGTGCTAAGGTGAGTCAGCGGCCATGCTACATTGAACAAGTGGTCAAATGTTTTAAGCAGATCAACTAGATTCGCTGGTATGGTTTGAAATTTCGACAATTGATCCTCAACAGTATTACCCCTAAGCCTCTTGGAAAGGAGAATTAATTGATCCCAATATCTTTCTTCAAATAGCTTCAGAGTTAATGTTTTATCTCCGGTCTTGTAATTAATTCCAGCTGACCTCCAATAAATATGTTGTAATAGAATTTCAATATCAACACGATTCTCTAATCGACAATCCCTTGTCAGGTTTTCTAACCTAGTAGCATACAGTTCAATAAATCTAAATTGAACACTCTGGAAGCCACTGGCCGGTGTCAAGGAATTTCTGAACAAATGATAATCCTCCTTCTTGATACCTGTTCGCATCATTTTGAAAAGGTCTATTAAAAGCGTCATGTACATATTGCATCGTTCAATCTTTTCCCTGATTAAATTTTCACTGGGTTGAATGCAACAAATCTGATCCAGTTCATGCAGAATTGCCTTCAGAAAAAGCTCAGTCTGTTGGCTATATAATATGAATATGGTTTCATCCTTGAACCCGGTTTTTGGCTGCTGAAGGGACAAAAGAGTATCCGTATGAATATAATCCCAATAGGTTAGAGGTTTTGCATAAAGCAATCCTACCAGGTAGGTTTTCGGGTCTTCACCCAATTCCTTGTATTTACTAACCAAATGATCAAAGATTTCACTCATTTTTTGTAATTCAATTTATGGAAAAGTGATATTCCATAGATCGATAATGAAAGGACCTTCACTACCTCTAGTGTCACATACCAAAAGTGGATATTACTGTGTGAAGCGACATGTTGCCCAGCAATAAGCAGTTCTGCTCTTTGATCAAGAGAAGGGAGTAACCATACTGTTTGTAGGATCAGTACTACCACCGAAAGAAAAAGCAGAAGAGTAAACACTGACAATTGGAATGTTCTGAAATAAACCGAACTTACAAAGATGGCTATTGCCAAAATCCATTCAACCCTGTTTAGTGCATTGAACACTAGTCGTCCGATCTCCAAACCAAGTGAAAGTGAGATTCCGGGTGCCTGGAATTTTAGCCAGGCTTCCATGAAGCTGATAGCGCATACAAATCCAATCCATAAAAACGAACAAACTATAGCAATCGGATTATTTATCGAATAAATCATATACTCAGTTTATTTCGCTCCTTCCAGTAATCTTTTGACTTCATCAGTTGTAATCCCAGAAAAATTTTTGAACCTGAACTTTTCATAGTGCCCTTTAAGGTATAAGATCATTTCCCTCCTGGTTGGACTGTTCGATAATCTCATTGGAATTTCTTCCATTTCAAGGATAAAGTAACCCTGTTTAGAAATGGTATTTTTGATATCGGGTGTTATTTGTTCCAAATGGCAAAATTGGCAATAGGAAGCATTTAGAATGGCTTGTGGTTCACCTTTATCTTTCAAATATTGTTTGCCAAACTCAAATATTTTATCCTGCTTCTTCATGTCTTCTGGTACGATAATATCAAAATGCAGCACGCAACCATTGGCTTTACGAGCATAGGTATCCCATACAGCTACTCTTTGGGTATTATGTGTAGATGATCTCATGATAATGGACTTGTATGATTTGTGCGATAATATTCGATCTTGTAGTGGAACATTTCGGCCATTTTTCCAGCCCGCCACCGGGCTTCTTCCGCTTTCTCTCCGCAGAAATGATCGTCTATAGTTTCGTTGAAGAGTTTCAGCCAACGATTAAAATGATTCAGGTCTACTGGTAAGGTAGCATGAGGTGCAAACGGGCTGCCGAAATAAGTATGCTGTCCAAGCAATATAGTTTGCCAGAACCGGTACATTTTTTCGAGATGCTCGGGCCATTTATCACCTATTCGCTGATTGAAAATAGGTGCCAGAATTTCGTCTTCTCTTACTTTTCCATAAAAGCTATCTACTAGTAATTTTATATCTTTCAGTTGAAGGATATTCCTTTTCGTTGTCATTAGAAAAAAGATTTATAAAATTCAGGAGTGGAATACATGATAAAATAGAAGAGTGCAAAGCCTATAAATGCAATGAGCAATGCCCACACCCAGGCCGGTATGCCCTTCGGGGTTTCTGACCCGGTCACTACAAACTCATCCGGTCGCTCACTGCCATATGCATTGAGGGTAATAGCAACCTCATTGTCTACGATCTCTCCGGGCTTTAGCCCCACTACAGCTATTTCAGGGCCGTTTCGTACTTCAAATGCAATTACTTTTACGCCTTCAATATTATCGGAAGATTTAGCCACAATTTTTAACTGGTGCTTACCATCCGGTATTTTGGTGGTATCCATTACAAATTTCACCGGTGGGCGAAATTCGGCAAAAGGCTTTTCTTCATCGTCCAGGAATACTTTGATGATCCGGCTGTTATCTAAATGCTCATCTATTTTTATATTCTTTGTCATAATTTCTCAAAGTTTAATGCTGTTAAGCAATTCCCATCTGACTGTTTTACCAACCTTCATCTATCACTATATTTTTAATATGACTGGGGTCTGTTTCACGGGGTTTAATTAAAAATTTTAGGCTATAAATAAATGTGAGGGAAACAATAATGATCCCTGCTATAATGATCACATAGTCCCAGTCGCTTTGCGGGCCCGAACCATGAGTTATATTTTCCAGCGGTTTGGGTTGGTTTCGTTTACACAGCTCACATGCAAATGAGCCGCTAATACTAAGTAGGAATAAGAATATCGTAAAAAAGTTTTTCTTTCTCATTTGTTCAAAAGTTTCTAAAACAGTCTTTTTGACAAAAAAAAGTTCATACCAGATTGATCACTTAAGCTGATTTTGATTAATCATCAGGTTTATAATCAAGATCCCTTCATTGTCTTCCAATAATCATTTGCTTTGGCAATTGTCTGAAATTCTGTAGCAATAACATGGGCAGAAGCTATCAATTGACTGGTATCATTTGCATACTGATCTCGTAACTTTTTTCTTATCTCACCATCAGTTTGTATAGCTGCTATAGACTTTCTGGCCAATTTGACCGCCAATTCCCGGCCTTCCAACGGAGTTTTAGTAATTAAGCTCGGCAAATAATTTTCTGTACTTTCCATATTTATTGAGTTTGATTTATAACAAAATTTCTGATCTTTCTTACTTCTTCTTCTGTGATCTCCGGGGCATCATTTCCCCAATTGGTACGCTCGTGATTGGCAATTGCCGCAATCTCCGCATCGCTCAGTTGATCAGCGAATCCTGGCATTTGAGCAAATTCCGGTCGAGCGTCATATCCCTGCAAAATGATGCGCACAAGCATCTCTGGATCCTCATCATTCACTACCGAGCTTCCAGACAGGGAAGGGAATGCTCCTGGCAAGCCGGTACCTTCCGCTTGGTGACAGGCTGAACAAGTGGACATATACAAGTTTTTCCCATCAGGAAGAAGGTCTTTACCCTGTTTATCTGAAGTGTTGATTCCTTCCTGTTTTTTTCTTGCAGAGGGAATAAATTCTGGTTGTTGTCCGGTGAGTGGAGCCTGTTTTAATGATTGCAGGTAAGCCACCAGATCCAGTGCATCCCGTGTGGGTATGATCTCTGTTCCCTTTCTCTTGAATTCATCAGAAACCGACAATACTTTTTCATCTTCATCAGGATTGACCTTTTCTTCAAACATCCATGGATATGATGGCATAATGGATTCTGGCACCACAATACGCGGGTTATATAAATGTAGCAGATGCCATTCTTCGCTCGGTTGTCTATTTCCTATACTGGTCAGGTCCGGACCAGTGCGCTCACTTCCTAACAGAGATGGAGACTGCCGCCAGATGTCCATTCGCTGCTTACTGTAATAATAATCTGAGGGGATAGACGGTCGGCTACCCCAGGTTTTGTCCATTTCAATACTTCTGACCTGCTGCGTATGACAAGCTACACAACCTTCTTTTATGAAAAGCTGAAGCCCCCTGAGTTCAACTTCACTCATTGGTTCCATCTGGGGCAAAGGCTCGGTATTGTTCTGCGATTGGTAAGCAGGAAAAATTGCCACCCCCAGACTTAGTATCAAAAAGCCCAAAAGGGCTAATACAACCAGATTTCTATGATTTTTGTGAATATCAAACATGCGTTTTTGATTCTTTTAAATCCAAACTACTTTTCATCGGTCTTTTCAGTATGGCTTTTTGTTGCACCATCAGGTAAAAATTGTATGCAAAAAGAAGATGCGAAACGAACATTAGTGTACCCCCGATTGCCCTGGATACCCAGTATTGCTTCATCATGATGACGGACTCTATGAAAGGTAACCCTTCCACCCAACTTAACCCTTTTAGCGTACCTCCTGCCATCAACGAAATCATGTAAGCAAAAAGGCCGATAAAAGCCAGCCAGAAATGAGCGCCTACCAGTAGCTGTGGTGGTTCTTTACCTGTGAGACGAGGAAGTATAGCATAAATACATGCCCAAAGAATGAATGTGATGATACCGTACATGGTCATGTGTGAATGCGCCACATTGAAATCCGTAAAGTGCCATATATAGTTGGTGAAGCGGAAAGCCTGAAAACTTCCCTGCGTGGATCCTACAAAATAAAATACCACCCCCACGAGGAAAAAGGGCAATACATAGCTTTTAGATATCTGATGAAAGCTGCCCTTCATGGTCATCAGGAAGTTAGTGGTCCCAGCTACCACCGGAATAAACATTCCTGCACTAAAAACGATAGCTACCGTTTGTAACCACCAGGGTAATGGACTAAACACAAAGTGATGTGTACCGATCATGGTATAAAAAAGCATCTGTGTCCAGAAAGCCAACACCCCTAGTGAATAAGAATAGATTGGCTTATTGAGCGATGCTGGTAAGTAATAGTAAATGAGTCCCAGTGTAAAGGTCATAAACCACATGCCTACCCCCTGGTGCATGTAATACCCCTGAATCACGGTTTCTCCAAGCCCATTTTGATAGAAGGGTAAATAGCCAATTAATACCAACACCATCGTCCATACCATGGCTCCAAGCAAGTACCAATTAGATACATATATCTCTGAAATTTTCCTATTTGCTATCGTTTTATAATAATTCCAGAAATTAATGATAAGCCCCAAAGCGAAAAGTGCCATGACGGGCCAAATATATTCCCGGTATTCGGCGCCTCCATTGTTGATACCGCTCATCAGACAAAGCGTACCAATCAACACAGCCAGGTTAATCAATACAAATGCGTACCAGCCCCATTTATACTTATAGATCTCTGTATTGCTGGTTCGGGCTATCACAAAATAGCCAAGACCAAACATGGCCAACGATGCCCATCCCCAGAATACGGCATTGGTGTGGACTGGACGCAACCTGCCAAAGGAAAGCCAGGAAATACTGTCCAGCTCTGGCCAGATAAACTTCATGCCCAAATACTGACCAACCAGTGTGCCGAATACCAGCCAGAAAACTGCTGCCCCCAGGTAGAAAATGATGAGGTGTTTAAGTTTTTTTGGGGTTTCCAATGCTTCTGCAGCACGCTTTTTCTCGTCAACTATTGGGTTATCCGGCTCGTTGGTTACTGCTTGAATCAGACCCTTACTATCTGAAGCTTCATAGTCACTGCCCAGCTCTGTACCTTTAAGTTTATAGTTAAGGGACTGTTTTCGCTTTTCCAGAATAAGGTCTATATCGGCCTGTTCCAGATTTGTCAATTCTTCACTAAACTCCAGTCTTTGCTTCAGGTGTTTTCTTTCATTGAGCCCGGTAATGTATCCGTTCAGCCTAATAATCATGATTAAAATAGCTACCACCATTATTAGGGATACCAACACCAATGTACCCACAACACCGGGGCTTGCCCACCAGTTTTCGGTATCTATTGTTTCTGACTGGGCTAACAAGCTCATCGGACTGATCAGTAAAAGAATATGGATTGAGTGCTTTAGAGTCATTATATAAGATTTTAATACCTTTTTATCCTACTTATAGAGATAAACTTTTACCGTTTTAAAAATGTAAGTCCGACATCAAGACCAGTTGCTAACTCGAAGATACTTGTGCTTACCAGCATCTTCTGTAAGTCGTTTCGTATTTTGGCAAATCTATCATGTACAGGACATGGACGAGAGGCATCACATTCCTTCAACCCTAATCCACAACCACGGTAAATTAAATCTCCGTCGATGGTATCTACCACTTTACTTAATTTCACATCATCAATCCGGTCTTTATCCATTTCAAAACCTCCTGTTGGTCCCATAACTGAAGTAATGATCTTATTTCTTGTCAATTGCTGTAAAATTTTTGCAGTAAATGCTACGGGAGAATCTATTTCATTAGAAATAGCTTTTAAACTAACACGCTTATCTTCCAGGGATTGTTGTGCTATATAAATTGTTGCTCTTATAGCATATTCACATGCTTTCGAAAACATAACTTTAGTTTAATACAAAGATAAATAAATTTCTAACTAGGACAATTTTATCCTACTTATTTCCATAACTTTAACTTGTCTTAAAATTCCAATTTACCATTGATTTCATGTAAGTGAAGTACTACGATTCTCAACATATTAAAAGCTATTTATTTGGTCAATATCTTAGACATGGCATAAAACTTACTATTGGTATTATCATGCCCTCATTATTCTTTGTGTGGGCTGATAATTTATATGCAGGACTTATAATTTCACTTGGAGCATTTTATGTGAGCATCGCAGATCACCCGGGTCCGGTTACACACCGGAAAAATGGAATGCTGGTAGCTAATATTTTTATTTTCTTTACTGCAGTAGTAAGCGGTTTTCTTAACCATTATTACTGGCTATTAATTATTGAAATCCCTCTATTCTGTTTCCTCTTTGGTATGTCCATGGTGTATGGAGTACGTGCTTCAGCAACCGGAACTGCCGCGTTACTGATGATGGTGTCTAGTATTTATTTCAAAGACAACTCAATCCATTTTATTGAGTATGCGCTTTTAAGTCTGGCTGGAGGTATTTGGTATATGGTACTTAGTCTTTCTCTGAATCAAATCCGGCCATACCGCCAAGCTCAGCAGGATTTAGGTGAGTGTATATTAGAAATTGGTGATTACTTACGCCTAAAAGCTCAATTTTTTGATACCAAAGCTTCTATTGAAAGTCTTTATCAAAAATTGGTTGTTAAGCAGATAAAGGTGAATGACCACCAGGATAATGTCCGTCAAAACGTTTTCAGGACAAGAAGGAAAGTGAGCGAAACCATGAAGTCTGGTCGTCTTGTATTAATGATTTTCATTGATATTGTTGAACTTTTTGAACAAGCCATGTCTATCCAACATAATTATAAGCGGTTAAGGTATAAGTATGGGGAATACCAAATACTCCCAATATTTCGAGATCTCATCAATAAATTAGCCATAGAGATAGATGATTTAGGTTATGCCCTGATCAATAATGAGAAACCTAAGAAACTATTAAGTTTTGACAATGATTTAGAAAATATTAAAAAGGAACTGGATGATCNTGAAGCACAAGGCGTAAGTGTACTGACATTGAAAAAAATTCTTATCAAGATCAGGAATATGACCAGGTTACTTGCCCATATATATAATTACTTTCAGGCCGAACAACTAACATTTTTATCAAAAACAGAAGAAGCTGATCTTACAAAATTTGTCTCTCGACAAGATTTTGACTGGAAAATTATTATTAATAATCTATCATTTCGTTCTGTGGCATTCAGACATTCAATAAGATTATCAATCGGCTGTTTTCTGGCTTTCCTTATCTCTTTATGGCTCCCAAACAACGAGCATAGTCATTGGGTCCTTTTGACGGTCCTGGTTATTCTGAAACCAGATTTTGGCCTCACAAGGAGGCGCAATTATGAAAGAATTATTGGTACACTTTCGGGAGGATTAATAGGAGCAATAATTCTCTTTCTGATAGAAAATGAAACAGCAAAGCTTATCATTCTAACCGTGTTCATGATCATGGCTTTTAGTTTTAACAGAACCCGATATGCCATTAGTGTGCTTTTCATGACCGCTCTTATTTTGATTCTGTTGAGCTTTGTAAATGAAACCAGCAACCTTTACAACACTTCTGAAAGGATATTATTTACAATTATTGGGTCTGCAATAGCTTTCTCTGCTAGCTATTTTATTCTCCCAACCTGGGAATCATCACAAATTAAGCCATACCTGTCTGCCAGTCTGAAAGCCAACCTTAATTATCTACAACAGATAACTAAGCGATTGAGTGGGGCTTTTTCTGAAGTGTCTTTTAAGTTAGCCCGAAAGGAGCTGTATATGCAAACAGCCCATTTGAGTGCAGCTCATCAGCGAATGCTTAATGAACCAAAACGAAAACAGATCCAAGCAACTTTCATTAATGAGTTTGCGGTATTGAGCCACATATTAGCATCATACCTTGCTTCATTGTCTTATAGCCTGGTAGATTCAGAAACCCAGAGTTCAATTGATGTCAGTCATCTAAAACTCATCAGGAAAGCTAAGTATCACTTAGAACAAGCGATAAATAACATCGATAAGAATTCATTGCCAATCGAATTTGATTTGCCTGATATTACAAGACAAATACTTGAAAAAAATTCAGATATTTTATTCATCGAGAAACAGTTGATCTTAATTGAAAAAGTATCGGCAGATATTGAAAAGTTAAGTGAAAAACTGAGCGAACTACCTGATAATAAATAATCAAGCAATCCGAGGATTGTCACCCCTAACCCTTCGCACACCGTACATAATCCATCGCCGTTATTCGACTCTCACCGTCTTTTCGGTTGAAATATTCTTAGGTGCATTTTGAACATCAATTATTTTGATTTTCCCTTCCCCTTTAGGGAAGATCCATTTTATTTTATCCCCTTTTGCATATCCAAAAAGTGCCGAGCCCATTGGTGATAATATGGAAATTTTATCCTCCGCGATGTTTCGTTCAGCGGGTGCTACAAGTTGTAACCCGGTTTTTGGCCCATAAGGTGTCTCTACACTTACCATGCTATTAAGCCTTACAATATCATCTGGCATGTCAGCCTCATCTTTTATGGTTGCCAGCTTTAATTCTTTTTGCAAATAGTCCAGACAACGCTGGCTTACCGGGTCAGTATATTGACTTTTTTCAATTAGTGCCAATATCCAATTATATTCACTTTTTTCAACAATTATACACCGATGCTTCATTTCCAATCATTTTAATATTGAACAATTAAGTTTTAACTAAAGACAAATTCAGGGGAATATGCCTGATTGTTGATAGGATGCGATAATTCGTG
Source organism: Cyclobacteriaceae bacterium SS2 (assembly GCA_019192515.1). Lineage (GTDB taxonomy): Bacteria > Bacteroidota > Bacteroidia > Cytophagales > Cyclobacteriaceae > UBA7330. The sequence continues at coordinate 66,730 of JAHCMM010000115.1, read as the reverse complement.
ACAAAGCCTCAATATATGCTCCCGTTCTCCAATCTGTCTTGTAAACATCCGATTGTATTAGTGCACGATCAAAGGAGCTGGAAATCATACTGTCAAGTTTTTGAAACACTTCATTCACCTCCCAAATTTCTCCGTTTCTGTTTTGTAACCATTCAAAATAGCTGGCTATCACTCCACCTGAATTACAAATTATGTCGGGAATTATATCAATTTTACGCTCGTTTAAAATATAATCTGCTTCGTTATTTACAGGTCCGTTTGCTCCTTCTGCAACTACCTTTGCTTTGATATCGAACACATTTTTTTCAGTGATTTGGTTACCCATGGCTGCAGGAATACATATGTCACATGCAAGGCCAAAGAAATCAACATCATCAATACGGTCAGCCATACTAAATCCGTCGATTCTATTGTTATTGCTGTTTGTGTAAGCACGCAAACTTTCTACGCTAATACCTTCTGTATTGTATAGAGAGCCACTTTCATCTTGGACTGCAATCATTTTTGCACCATTCTTTTCAAGATAATGAGCTGACCAATAACCAACTTTCCCAAAACCCTGAACAATAAAACTCATCTCTTTTAAAGAAATATCCCTATGGGCAGCCCATCTTTTTAGACTAACCACCACACCATAGCCAGTCGCCTGATCTCTACCTTCAAGTCCTCCCGCACTTATTGGTTTGCCTGTTACAATGTGCTGATTTCGTGATCTTTGATCTGGTGATTTTGTGGACATATAGGTATCAGAAATCCAGGCCATTGTCTGGGCGCTGGTATTGACATCAGGTGCAGGTATATCATATTCTGGTCCAATATTATCACCCATAGCAAATGTGAACCTACGTGTCACCCTTTCAAGCTCAGCTTGAGAATATTCCTTTGGATTAATCTGAACTCCCCCTTTTGCTCCTCCGAAAGGTAGTCTCGCTAATGAAGTTTTCCATGTCATCCACATGGCCAAAGCCCTGGAATCATCTAAATCTAAATTCGGATGGTACCGTAATCCCCCTTTATAGGGTCCCAGTACATTGTTATGTTGCACGCGAAAACCTGTAAAAACCTTTATACTGCCATCATCCATCTTAACAGGAAAATTGACCAATATCTCATTATTATGACTAGCGAGAATCTTTCTTAGTCCCTCATCTAAATCAATTAAGTCAGCAGCTTTGTCAAACTGGTTTTCTACATTTTGAAGAAGATGACCTTGTTGTTTCTTTGGTATTAAAACTTCCTGAATATTATTCATAATGTTTACTGTAAAAAATTAATATTATTTGAGTGATGTTACCCGATATGCTGTAACATCATGATGTCCATCAAACTGGATGTATATATAAAGTGAAGCTCAATCGAATTGAAGCATTGAAGTAAGACCTACAGTGCTTTACAGTAACCAAATCAAACTCACTATAGAAATGTGAACAATGCACTTATTAATGGTAAACAACACTACCGATAAATTATAATACCGGTAGATGTTGCTTACCTTCCTTAATACTAACCTTTTAGTTTATCCTGGGAGGTTCAATTACGCGATGAGCCGGAGCAGCAGAAAATATCACAAATACCAGCAACCCAAGTATAAGAAACAACCCTATCTCTAATCTAAAAGCAATAGTATCAGAAGCGACAATTCGCTTTGACTCTTCTGCCAGTAGTTGGCCTTCATTGAGTTGCAACTTTGAAAGTTGTTTTAATCCAAGCAAAATCAGGTCATATTGATGAGCTAATTCAACTTTCAATTCCACCGATTGATCAGAAGGGGACAGCTTAATTAGTTGTTGCTCATATTGTTGAGAAATACGGATTCGATCCTTTAACCCAGACAATAGAGCGCTTTCTTCATCGGTCAAATAGGTTTTCTCATATTTCGTCAACATTTGCTGTATAGTGTCATCTATATGAATAACTCTCCGAGTAATATCATCATCAGAACGATCTATTAACATCTTTTTATTAGATATCAATTGAGAAAGCTCATAAATATGATCCGTCGCTACAAGTCGATCCGAATATATTGACGAGAAAGAATCCTGTAAATCAGAGAGGTTTCGCCTATGACTGAAAACAAGCAATATCAACAAGCCCAGGACAACAATCATCACAATTCCTGTGTTATTTTTATGTTTAAGAATGTCTTTCCACTTCATCTTGCTTAATTTATTATTTGTTAATTGAATACCGGATTTACTATAGGAAATCACAGTTTATTTTACACATATCCTTTTTACTATAGATCATAATCCCCCAAACAGTTTATGGTTGACAGGTATATCAAGGATTTCAAATACTGCCTGTCTTACCGGATTTTCAATGAAACAGGGTATCCAACCACTTGCCTGGCAACTTGGTGTCGTTTGGTGAAAACACCGAAACTCTTATTCCGTAATCTGGAATTGTTACAATCTTTTTCATGTCGTTTCACATTATATGTTAGTTCCTAATACATGAAGCATGCCAGAAAATAAAGGCCTTTAAATGTGGTTAAAGGACACTTTTATGCATATTAAGCGGGTAATAATTACCCGATGGGCGGTTTTTACGCGCACGATATAAATTTATTTCTATGACGGGAAAGTAGCAGGTAATTTTCTCGGCGTATTTATAGAAAGGTTTATGTACAAAACATACTCTTGTGGAACTAACCATTATGATACCTACGAAAGAGTATCTGAGTATCTGAATAATTGATAAGAATGATCACAATGTTTACAAATAGATATTGGTATAGGTTGTGAAGTTTTTATATAAAGGATGGTCTAAAATCATTCATCGGACCAGACCTTTTCAGAATACAGATCTAAAACATCTGTATCAAATTAGCCAAATAACCCTCAGTAGTTGAAATCTGTTCGTGACCCAGCATCTGGCTGATAGGTGTGATCGGAATGGCCAGGTTATTTGCCCGAGACACAAAAGATGGCGGGAAACATTAGATGTCAAATGACTTTGATCAGGAATAGTGAAAGGGATTTGCACCAATGAGGGTGCATTGAGTTGGCCTGGAAATCCTTTTTGCTATTTCAGACCTCACTTTTTAGTTATCTGACATCAATGGAGTGGGGAAATCTCTAACGAATCGGCCTATGAGGGAATGGCAGAGCATAGATACGTTTGTTATTTTTTAGAATGAGGATTTACTAACAGTTGACAATCCTGATATACACCAGGCGTACGCTCAGATACCGGGACCAGTATAGCTTGCAGGAAATATCAACAAAATAGCAATTATTTGTTTTAAACCCGAAATGGAATAGCGTTGGTAGATTTACAGTTTGAGAGAAAAGTGCCTCATACGTTTTGCATTGGTATTCTCTGGAATCCAAAAAAGCACGCCAAAAGCACGCCAATAAACAAAAAAAGCAGTCACAAAATATGTAACTGCTTGATTTTCAGGCTCCTCAGACTGGGCTCGAACCAGTGACCCTCTGATTAACAGTCAGATGCTCTAACCAACTGAGCTACTGAGGAGTATGTTGTTTGGCTCCTTATTCCTCGGGTCTGAACCAATGACCCTCTGATTAACTAGCTACCTGCCAGCGTCAGATGCTCTAACCTCCCGATAACTATCGGGAGAGCTACTGAGGAGTATGTTTTTTGGTTCCTTATTCCCCGGGTCTGAACCAATGCCCCCCGCCCAAAGGCAGGAATTATTCGAGAATTTTCCTTTCCCTATCCGAAAAGGACTGCAAACTTACTGGGATGGAAAATATTAAGCAATAGATAATTCAAATATTTCTGAAACTTCTTCCTCACAAATACCGCTTCTTATATCCAATGAAGAAAACCTAATCCAAAAGCATTAAAACCCCATGTTTTTTACGAAGTCTCTTATTTATTGTACTTTTTTTGCCTTTATTTGTGTTCAAGAGTGATTTTAGCATATCATTCCGCCCCACCACCAAGCTATAAGAGTATTCAGCTAATCGGAAGATAGGTGCAATCAATCGAAATTTTATGGTTTATTTTCTAACGGTTCCTTTATTTAGGCATATAATTTGTAGAATTGATTAGCAGCTAAATAAAACTATGTTTTTCGCCATCGCCATATTATCCGCCTTCCTGGTCACATTTGTACTGTTGCCAGTTGTAATCAAGGTAACCAAGTCGATCAAGCTACTCGACCTGCCCGACAAAAGGAAAGTCCACATGGAAGGCACACCTTCTATGGGAGGTATAGCTATTTTCCTGGGCTTTATGATGGCTGTATTGATAACGCTTCCGGCTTCTGATTTAGTATCCAATAAATATTTGTTCAGCGCCATCAGCCTGATCTTTTTTCTTGGTATCCGAGATGACATATCAAGCCTGATTGCTCACCAAAAACTTATTACACAGATATTTGCTGCTACACTGGTGGTATTTCTGGCAGACATACGACTCACAGGTTTTTACGATGTCGCTGGCATTGATGCACTTCCCTTCGGACTGGAATATCTCTTGTCCGTTTGTGTAATAGTGACCATGACAAACTCTTTCAACCTGATTGATGGAATTGACGGATTGGCAGCTAGTCTTGGTATCATCATTCTGCTATTTTTCTCCTGGATCTTTTTCACTGTGAATGCCATGGATCTGGCTTTGATCAGCTTTGCTGTGTCTGGCTCATTACTAGCTTTCCTGATCTACAATTGGCACCCCTCCCGAATATTCATGGGTGATACAGGTTCCATGATCCTGGGTTTCCTGATTTCAACAATGGCCATCAAAGTTATCAACGTGAGTGATGGATTGGCTATCAACTCATTGATTCATATTCAATCCAGTGTAGCCCTGGTTATTGCCTGTCTGATTGTTCCTTTTTATGACACATTAAGGGTGTTTACCATTCGGTTCATGCAGGGTAGATCGCCTTTTAGTCCTGACAGGAATCATATCCACCACAGCTTCTTAAAACTTGGATTTAATCATGCTCAGGCTACACTGATCCTCGCTCTTTACAATATTTCAATGATCGCTCTTGCGGTAATCTTAAACAGCATGTTTGGCAACAGCCTGCTTTTGTTGATTCTCTTCGGTACTACTTTGGTCTTTGGCTCATTTGTCGATCACCTGGTATCAAAAAGAAGAATGCTGGGAGCTACCGCAAAGTTGGAGGCTTCCAAAACAATGGCAATCTCCAAATCAGCCTGATTTTTCTACCCGATAAGTCTGCTTCTTACTGCTCATGTAGCCCATAACATCTACGGCTTTATTACTTTTGCCTGCCAGATAGTATTATGAAAAAAGAAATTGAAGCATATAAAGAAGAGGTAAAAGCTTTTGTAGCTGATAATAGTCAAAAACTTGAAAGTTTCAGACTAAAGTTCATCAGCAAAAAAAGTGTGATCAACGACCTCTTCGAGTCATTCAAGCAGGTAGCTCCTGAAGAAAAAAGAGTCATAGGTCCAGCTTTGAATGAACTGAAGCAAATGGCCATGGCCAGGTTAAAAGAGCTGTCAGAAAACCTGGAAAATAGCTCGGCTACAACTTCTTCCATAGATGTCACCTTACCTCCTGTCTATGAGAAAGGATCGATCCATCCACTTTCCAGAATAAAAAACAGGATCATACGGATTTTCGAAAGACAGGGATTTTCAGTGGCTGATGGCCCCGAAATAGAAGATGACTTTCACAATTTCACTGCGCTCAATTTCCCCGAAAACCATCCGGCCCGGGAGATGCAGGATACCTATTTTATTGAGAAAAATCCCGATATTCTCTTAAGGACACATACCTCAAATGTGCAAATCCGATTGATGGAGAATGGAAAACCTCCCTTCAAAGCCATCATGCCAGGTAGGGTATACCGTAACGAAGCAATCTCTGCCAGGGCTCATTGTTTTTTCCATCAGGTAGAGGGTCTTCATGTGGACAAGAATGTGAGCTTCAAAGACCTGAAGCAAGCCCTTTATCATTTCGCTACGGAAATGTTCGGCAAGGACACACAAATTAGATTCAGACCTTCATTTTTCCCGTTTACCGAGCCAAGTGCTGAGATTGATATCAGCTGCTTTATCTGTGGTGGCTCAGGATGCAAGATCTGTAAGCAAACAGGCTGGGTAGAGATTGGTGGATCAGGAATGGTAGATCCCCATGTGCTGGAAAGCGTAAATATCGACCCCAAAGAATATAGCGGTTTCGCTTTTGGTATGGGGATCGAACGCATTGCGATGCTGAAGTATCAGATCGATGATATCAGGCTGTTCTCAGAAAATGATTTGAGGTTTCTGCAGCAATTCTGATTAGAGCAGCTTCTCAATCAGCATTTCTTCCGTTATACCTTCTGCTTCTGCTTTAAAGTTTCTCACAATCCTGTGCGTCAGTATGGGTTTGGCCACAGCTTTTACGTCTTCGATATCGGGTGAATACTTACCATTGAGCAAGGCATTACATTTAGCCCCAAGGATCAGGAACTGGCTGGCCCTGGGACCTGCACCCCATTCTAAAAACTCATTGCTTTCAGGCGCTGCCATGGCAGTACCCGGACGTGTTTTATGGGAAAGGTTCACAGCATATTCAAAAACATTGTCAGCCACCGGCACTTTTCTGACCAGCTGTTGGTATTCAATAATTTCTTTCTTTGACAAGACCTTGCTTACCTCATCAGTAAGTCCTGTCGTGGTTTTTTTCACAATCTCCAGCTCATCTTCTAAGGAAGGATACTCCAGCTTAATCATGAACATAAACCTGTCGAGTTGAGCTTCCGGAAGCGGATAGGTACCTTCCTGCTCAATCGGGTTTTGGGTAGCCAGCACAAAAAACGGCTTGTCAAGTATGTAATGTTTCCCACTGATTGTGACAGCACCTTCCTGCATAGCTTCCAGTAACGCAGACTGTGTTTTTGGTGGAGTTCTGTTAATCTCATCTGCCAGGATCACATTGGCAAAGATGGGACCCTTGATGAATCGGAAATTCCGCTCCTGATCAAGTGTTTCTGCCCCAAGCACATCACTAGGCATCAGGTCAGGGGTAAATTGAATCCTGCTGAACTCCAGCCCCAGGCTGTTAGCGATAGTGTGAACCAGCAAAGTTTTTGCCAGTCCAGGCACACCGACAAGCAATGAATGCCCTCCACAAAATATGGAAGTAATCAGTAGCCTCACGACCTCCTTCTGTCCGATTACCGTTTTTCCTATTTCGTTCTCAAGCTTCTCAAAGGCCGTGAATAGATCATTGGCCAGGGCTATTTCATTTTCAATTTTTGCCATGGGTCCTATTTAAAGTTACTGTGCCAGCAGATTACACGAATTATACTCCGGATCGATTTCAATATACACATCCCCTCTCGCCGAGTCGAACCACTCATTCAAAATTTTTGCTTTTTTAGACTCCAGGGTAGCCCTGGCTATCCGTTGATAGTCTTGTTTTAGGTTCGCCTGATGTGGCGGCACCTTGTCTTTGTAATACAGAATCCTGAAAGCTGTAGATCCATCTGGCTGCTGAAATGGGATAGGTTTAGAAACTGTCCCTACTTTCATAGTGTCAAGTGTGAAAAAGATGGTAGGATCCAGCTGGTCGATAGGTACTCTGGAAGAACCGGACTGATCAGTAAAAAAGCCCCCGTTATCGGAGGTCATCTGGTCATCTGAGTATTCCTTGGCTGCATCTTCAAACTTAATGCTATCTCTTAGGATCTCACGTCGGAGGCTATCCAGAAAATCTTGTGAGCTTTCAATATCCTTTTGAGATGGTTTAGGGATCAACAGGATATGTCTTGACCTGAAGGTGTTTCCCCTTCGCTCCTGCAATTCGATCAGGTGCATCCCAAAATCTGTCTTTACCGGTCTTGACAATTCCCCGGGTTTCATCGTCATGGCAGTAGCTTCAAACTCAGGAGCCAGGTCGCCACGTTTGAAAAATGGCAGCTGTCCTCCTTTGGAACCTGATCCAGGATCCTCGGAATATTGGCGGGCAAGTGCTTCGAATGACTCTCCTGCCACAATCCTTGCCCTGATATCATTGAGCTGATCACGAGCTTTGTCTATCTGTTCTTTTCCTGCCTTAGGAATCTTCACAATTTGAGCGGCCGTGACCTCGGTAGAAAAATAAGGCAGGGAATCCCGCGGTATGTTATTAAAGAATCTTTTTACCTCCGCTGGTGAAACCTTTAGGTCAGAGGTGATCTCCCCTTGCATCCTTTGGATGATCAGTTTTTCCTTTTCCAGCTCGAAAAGTTCTTCTTCAAACTGCTCCATAGTTTTGCCATAGTATCGCTCCAGCTCTTCTACAGTCCCTAGCTGAGACACAAGGTAGTCGATCTTTTGGGAAAGCATGGACTGCACTTCCTCGTCAGCTACCTCTACTGAATCGATTAATGACTTGGCTACCAACATTTTGTTCACCACTAAATTCTCCAGTATCTGGCAACGGGCATTTGTTCCTCTGAATTCTCCCCTGGACAGGTACTCCAGATAGGCCTTTTCCAGGTCGGATTTCAAAATGATAAAATCGTCTACTTTGGCCACAATCTTGTCAATGACTACATCCTGACTGAATGCAGGAATAGCCATGAGGCAAAATGCACTAATGGCGATAAATCTCGAACATGTTCTCTTCACGCGCTTCATTATATATCTTTTCTTCGAGTTCTTTCTTTAATGTAAGTTTCCTCTTATTGATAATTATACTCTTAATATCTTCTTTAATAAACTCTAACGGCGAAATATCATCAGAAATTTTAAACTCAAATATTTTTAAAAAATGGATCTGATCATCCCGGGTTGTCTCTGAGTAGGTGTGTCTCGATAGAAAATCAGTCTTATTTTGAATGGTTTCTAGCGGAGTGCCTATGATTACATCATCAAAAATAACCCAGAGAGAGTCTTCTAAAAAAGATTTAACACTAAACCGGGAACAATATGCCCTGATATCCTCAAGGTTGGACTCCGGATATGCCCTGAAATTTCTCCTGAATTGATTGAGATCAGGTGCATTGGTAGGTACCTGGGCATAGATACACCTGATGATATTTTGCTTCAGCAGGAAATTGTCAGATTTTTCTTCGTAATATTTTTCAATATCCTCCTGGCTCACATCAGTATTCAGATTCCTCTGGATGTATTGCTTTTCGAAGTTGTGGACAATCAGTGCATAGCGATAATCCAACACTTTGCGCTCAATCTCAGCTTCATTATAATCCACCACCTGGGAAGAACGGAATATCATCAGCTGCTTTTCTATCCAATCCTCAATGTACCTTTCCACGAGTCTGGTACTGTCTTCTGCTGATATATTTTGTGGAAGTAATCCCTCCAGATCCGAAGGATACAGGTAATTATCTACCGCCTTTGCGATGGGATTCTCATCCATTTCTTGTTTTGGCTTAAAAAATTCACAGGAACCCAGCAATAGGATGCACCCCAATATGGCAATTCTCATACTTCGAAATTCAGTTTTTTCGTGAGTTTACAAATATTATAATTCTTCTCTGTCGAAAACTCAATTCCGTCCATTATTCTTTTCACCAGTATCAGACCCAGTCCGCCCTTCCTTTTGGAAGATACTATTTCCTGCATCGAGGGTTCATGGTATCCTTTAATGTCAAAATACTTTCCAGTATCCCTTATGATAAATTCAAGCTGCTTAAATGGTACATGCTCTATGCTGATATCGAGCTTTTTAGATGGATTACACCCATTGGAATGGATCATCATATTGGCACAGACCTCATCTACCGCCAGTATGATCTTGTGACACTCCACTTCTTCCAGCTGGGTATCGTTCAATGCCTCCGACACAAAGTTCCTCACTTTCTCAAGGTTGGATTTGCTACACGGTATGGACAATTTATACTGCATCGATGCCTTCAGACTTAGTATCTACCATTTTGATGATATGCTGGAGTCCGAGGATCTCGAAAACTTCCCGCACTTTTGGCTGCAACCCAAACAAGATCATCTTTCTTTCATTTTCCTTAAATTCTTCCAGGTAGGAGATAAAAACTCCTAACCCTGCAGAGGAGATGTAGTCCAGCTTCTGCAGGTCGATAAGCAGATTGAGTTTCTTCTCAAGCGCTGCTTTGATGGCATCATCCAATTCAATGGAAGAGCTGGCATCTACTTCGCCGTTTACTTCTATCAAACAATAATCTGCCTCTTCTTTGGTACTTATTTCTACCATTACTTTTTTTATAAAAATTTCAATGTGACTATTGAATAATCATCATCCAGTTTATTCCCAGCTAAAAATTCGTTCAAGTCTTTAATGATCCCCTTTCTCAGGTCGGAAGGTGTGCTTCTATCATTTTCAAGGAGTGCCTTTTTCAAACCATCTGAGCCAAACTGCTGTGAGTCTTTGTTTCTTGCTTCAGTGATCCCGTCTGTATATAAAAGCAGTAAATCCCCTGACTGATATTTTATACTATTCCTTTCAACGTAAGTCGCATAGTCAGAGTTTCTTACTATGCCCAATCCGAGCCCCTCTGTCTTAAAGTAGCAGGCATCCTGCGTTTCATTCCTAAAGAAAAGTGTGGGGCAGTGCCCTGCACGAACGAAATTTATTTCTTTTTTATTGGTGTCTATCTCAAAATATGTGGCCGTAATAAATGAGGAAGGCTCCAGGCAGTCCCCCAATGCCGCGTTTGCTCTTACAATAAACTCGGTAACGCCATCCTGGTTTTGAGCCAGGCTATGAAAAACACCTTTCATCTGCGCCATATTGAATGCAGCAGAGGTTCCTTTTCCACTCACATCTGCGATGATCAGTTTGTAAAGACCTCCGCCCATATCCACCATANCATAGTAGTCACCACCAACCTCATCTGCCGCAAATGACACTGCATCAATCTCAAAATCACTCGTGCTGATGAGCGCAGAAGGAAGTAAGCTCTTTTGCACACTTTTGGCAATCTTCAATTGTTCCTTATACCGCTCGTTTTCAAGCGCTTCGGAGATGAGTCTGAAATTCTCCAGGGATACATTAGCTTGCGACACAAAGGTGACAATGATGTCCACCATCTCACGATTAAAAGCATCTACCACCTCCTGTAGCAGTACCAGTGAACCTTCCTGCTTTCCTTTTACCATGATCGGTAGGGCAATGATTGATTTGTACTCGGGATGTTTGACAATTCCGGAAGCCTTCCCACTAGAGAAATTGCCTTCAAATTTTTTATCCAGAACTGCCCGAAGATAATCAGCCTTCACACTTGCTTTAATCTCTTTTACTTTATCGTCCGCAATAGATCTGGTAATGAGTGTTTTGGAGGGGCTATCCATCTCGATCCATGCTGCATCAGCAAACACCGCGCTCATAGAACTGTCAAGCAACACATCATAGGTCTGTTCGATGCTTTGACCACTAGGAATGGCCTGACTTAACTTTTGAAAGTCAATTGCTTCCTGGAGCTTTCTCTCAAAAACCGAAGACGTTGGCAGGTTGAAGAGTGTGACGAGGATCGCGATGACTGCATACAACAAAATAAAGATCAACAGCGCCACGACAAAAACTCTGTCAAGCAAGTCAATGGTCAGCGATTCCGTAGATGAGAAGGTGATCAGGAATAGCAAAAAATGATAGACATAAACCCCGGACAGCAAGATGAACAAGATACTCTTCCACTTCTGCTTAAAATTGAGATAAGCTATCCACTTTAGGTTGAATGATAATACAAGGGCAAAACCTAGTAGAAAGATCAGGAAGATATTGAAGTTGGTAGTCATCAACTTGTTGTCAAACAGGTCGAACAACAAGCTGGCTAGCAGGGCATATTCAAAGAAGTTCCAGAGCTGGATCAGTGACTTGGACTTCTGATACAGGATCAGTCGTTTCCAAACCACAAATGTGGAAACAAGGAAAACGATAACCAGCCCTCCTACAATGTGATATAAAACATTGATCGTAATCTCATTCTGAATAATGGAGCTATTGCGAAATACATTCAGGAATAACCTGATTAAAAGAGAAACAACAGTGGTAACAAGCCCCGTAAGAAACACACGCCACAAAAGGTCAATGAAGTTGATGCTTTCCGCTTTGGAGATAATAAAGCGGTAATAGAGCAGGATAGCCACAATGAAGCACGTCAGAAATATCTGAGGGATCAGATGGCTCAGGGCTACGTTCATGTCATAGCGATCCACGAGTAGCCCGTAGATATCAAAAAACATAAACAGCAACCATGAAAGAATAGCTCCTAATATGCTAAGCCTGGTCTTTAATTTCATGGAAAGCATGTGTCGTGCAAAAATACGAGGGGCAGGCTAATTAAAAAACATGACTAAAGCCCGCAAACGACTGAAAACTACCTTTTTAAGGTATTTTAACGTTCACCCTTATTGTATCGACGGCTATAATTAGGTGCTTCGCGTGTAATTGTGATGTCATGAGGATGGCTTTCAGCCACACCTGCCGCGGATATCTTCACGAATTTGGCTGACTGCAGATTCTCAATGGTGCCTGCACCACAATATCCCATTCCAGCTCTCAACCCACCGATCAGCTGGTAAAGTACTTCTGACACAAGTCCTTTATATGGCACACGGCCTACAATTCCTTCCGGTACAAGTTTTTTGATATCATCTTCAGCATCCTGGAAGTAGCGGTCCTTAGAACCATCCTCCATGGCTTCAAGAGATCCCATTCCACGATAGGTTTTAAACTTCCGGCCCTCATAAATGATCATCTCACCCGGAGCTTCTTCAGTACCAGCCAGAAGCGATCCGATCATTACACTGCTCGCTCCGGCAGCCAAAGCCTTCACCACATCACCTGAAAAGCGGATACCACCATCGGCGATCACCGGAACACCCTTCTTATTTGCAGCTTTTGCCGATTCGAAGACCGCCGATAGCTGAGGCACACCTACACCAGCCACCACTCTTGTAGTACAAATACTTCCCGGACCAACACCAACCTTTACTGAATCGGCGCCAGCTTCAATCAATGCCTTCGTGGCCTCCTCTGTAGCCACATTACCTACTACAAGATCCAGGTCTTTAAACTGCTTCTTGATTTGTTTGGCTGCATCGATCACCCCTTTCGAATGCCCATGTGCCGTATCAAGACTGATCAGATCAACACCCGCATGCATCAGGGACTCAATCCTTTCAATCATATCAGGAGTGACCCCAATAGCAGCCCCTACGCGCAATCGACCATACTCATCTTTACAGGCGAAAGGCCGATCTTTATTTTTCAAAATGTCTTTATATGTGATAAGACCCGTCAGTTTTCCTGATTTATCAATGATCGGGAGCTTTTCGATTTTGTGCTCCTGAAGGATCTGCTCAGCTTCTTTCAGTCCCACCTCAGCCTCTGCGGTGATCAGGTTATCTTTTGTCATGATGTCCCTGATCGGGGTTGTCATATTCTTTTGAAACCTCAGATCGCGGTTTGTGATGATCCCAATAAGCTTTTTGTCTTTATCTACCACCGGGATACCTCCGATCTTGTTTTCCCGCATGATTTTCTCCGCATCCCCTACGATGCTATCAATTGGAAGCGTGATCGGATCCAGGATCATCCCACTTTGAGATCTTTTGACTTTCCTGACCTGATTCGATTGCTTTTCGATGGTCATATTCTTGTGGATGAACCCAATACCACCTTCCAGCGCCATAGAAATAGCCAGTGCGGCTTCTGTAACAGTGTCCATGGCCGCTGAGACTAATGGAATGTTCAGACTGATATTTCTGCTGATCTGTGTCTTGGTTTCTACTTCCCTGGGAAGCACCTCTGAATAACCTGGAAGAAGGAGGACATCATCGTAAGTGAGCGCCTCGAAGAGAAGTTTGTTTGTATTGGGGTCCATGCAAATAATTAGATTATTTGCGGTGCAAAGCTACGTGGAAAGGTTTAGATTCTAAAGGTTGTGATGAAAATAAATTTATGTTTGCGCCGTGAAAGAATTTTTCGATGTGCTTTGGGAGCAATTCCTGCAATTGAATGGTCTGGAAGCCATTGCTGTCATCTTTGGATTGCTAAGTGTTTGGTTTTCTATGAAAGAAAACATTCTGGTGTATCCTACAGGGATCATCAGCGTGGTCATTTACATCTACATCACATTCAACTATAAGCTCTACGCAGATACGGGTATCAACTTTTATTATCTGGTGGCCAGCATCTATGGATGGTATTTCTGGACCAACAATACGGGTAGTCGTACTCAAATTAAGATTTCCCTGCTGACCAGGACGGAGTGGTTAATTACCATTTTGCTGGCGGTTGTATCTTTTGCGCTCATCCGATTCGGACTTGACTTTACGGACTCTGATGTGCCCAACTGGGATTCTGTCACTACCACTACTGCCATTGTAGGGATGTGGTTGATGGCCAGGAAAAAGCTGGAAAACTGGATCGCCTGGATCATTACTGATCTGATTGCCGTGCCACTCTATTACTATAAAGAGCTGTACCTCACCAGCTTTCAATTCTTTGTATTTACCATCCTGGCAACTATGGGATACTTTGCCTGGAGAAAAACTTATATGGCTTATGATTAAGAAGATTGCGGTGATTGGCCCGGAGTCAACTGGTAAGAGTGAACTATCTGCACAGCTGGCCCGTCATTACGACACCGAGTGGGTACCGGAATATGCCCGGTTTTATCTCGACAGACTACCACAGGCCTATACCCAGGAAGATCTGTTGGAGATTGCCAAAGGCCAGATTGAATGGGAAAAAGATAAGCTGGAAATGGCCAACGAATGGCTGATTTGTGACACCAACCTGATTGTGATCAAAGTATGGAGTGATCATAAATACGGAAATACAGATCCATTTATAGAAGAGCAACTTGAGAAGATCCCTTACGATTTTTATCTGCTCTCCAATATTGACCTCCCCTGGAGAGACGACCCTCAAAGAGAGCATCCGCAGCTGCGAAAGCATTTTCTGGAAGTTTATGAAAATTACCTGATTGAGCATAAACTGCCCTACAAGCTGGTCTCCGGGATAGAGGATATTAGGCTAGCGAATGCTGTGCAGGCGATCGACGATTTTTTTACAAAATAATTATCCCATAATTTTGCAAGTCTAAGGGGTGCCTAATAGTTCAGGCTGAGATCATACCCAAATAACCTGATCCGGGTAATGCCGGCGTAGGGAGTATGATAACCAATTGATGGGGAGTTCCCCTCTTCCCAGTGAATGGTTAATAATAACAAAATGAAAAAGTTTTCAATGATTGCATTGTCGCTGATTGGCAATGTATTATTAGTGACTGCCCAAAGTCTTGTGAGTGGCAAAGTCACAGATTCTACTTATGGAGACCCGCTGGTGGGTGCCACCGTGACCCTCAAAGGTTCTTACGACGGTACACTAACGGATCAGGCAGGTAAATTCTCAGTAAAAGCCGGGACTGGAGACTCGCTGGTCGTTCGTTATATTGGTTATGAAGAACAAGTCCTGGTTGTCGGTGATCAGACCAATCTGAATATCACCATGACATCAAATTATGAGCTGGAGTCACTGGTGATCCGTGGTGTAAGGGCTTTGGAAAATGACCCGGTGGCCAAAACCACTATTTCTCATCAGGAAATTGAGAAAGAGTATGTCGGCCAGCACCCGATTTTCATACTCGACAAAAAGACTCCGGGGATCATCTCTTATTCTGAGTCCGGAACCTCCGTTGGGAATTACGGGAGTATGCGCTTGAGAGGTATCGGTCAGGAAAGGATCAACTTCACTTTGAATGGCGTCCCGCTCAATGACATGATTGACCATGGTGTTTTCTTTTCGAACTTTTCTGACATCTCCAACAACTTTGAATCCATTCAGGTACAGCGAGGTGTGGGAACTTCTACCAATGGAGTCTCCAGCTATGGCGGATCAGTAAATTTTGAGTCTATCAACCTGAAAAGAAATCCTGTTGGGAGTACTGTAGAACTGGGAGCGGGATCATTCAACACCTTCCGGGCTAATTACAATGTAAATACAGGGATCTCCGAGAAGGGATTTGGTTTCTATTCCAGCTTCGGCAGGCTATGGAGCGACGGATACAAGGATTTTACTGAGTCAGATGCCTATTCCTTTTTTCTTACCGGTGGCTACTATGGAGACAGGGATATGGTCCGTTTGACAGCTTTTACTTCCAGGTCACAGAATGGACTGGGCTACTATGTGGTAGATGAACAAACTTTAAATGACGACCCAACCTACAACCTGTTGATCGACGATGACAATGACGATTTTTCGCAGTACCTGGTACAGCTTCAGCACAGTCATAAATTCAACAGCCAGTGGAATATGAGCTCTTCGCTCTATTATGGAGGTGCCGGAGGTGATTTTGCTGAAGGTACCCTGGATGATGACAGTGTATATGTGGAAAATTATTTCTGGACTTATTACACAACATTTTTCCAGATTAACTATCCACTAAAAAATGACCACTTTGGTTTGATCTCCAACATCTTTCTAAATACAAAGAGATTGAACCTGTCGATGGGAATCCATGCCTATACTTTCCACCGAGAAAACAGGGAGGCTATTTTACCGCACAATTCCAATCCGTACTACCTGGAAAACTCAAACAAAAATGAATTGAGCTGGTATGGAAAGTTGGATTACCAGGTTGGGCAATTCAATGTGTTCGGAGATCTGCAGATACGATCCATGCAGCTGGAGATTGATCCTGATTATGACTTCATTGGTACCAGTGACAACGGCACAATTACCAAATCATGGACCTTTGTCAATCCAAAGCTCGGAATCAATTACTTACCTAACCAAAATCAAACAATCTATTTCTCTTACGGCTTCAACGGCCGCGAACCAACTAAGCTTGATCTATATGGAGGATTTCAGCTGAATGCATCCAATATTGACTTTGTGCGTTCGGAAGATAGTTTTGAACCGGAGTATGTGCATGATTTTGAAGCAGGATATAAGCTAAACCTGCAAAGGTTTTCTCTGGAAGGAAATCTGTATTACATGAATTTTCAGAACGAAATTGCTCCAATTGGTGAAGTCGTAGCTTTTGGTGTGCAAAAAAGACAAAACATACCTCAGAGTACACGAAAAGGAGTGGAGCTCAGCTGGATGTGGTCACCCACCCAATACCTGGATGTGCATGGCAACACCGCGTATTTGAAAACAGCTATTGATGAGGTGACAATATTTGGTGACAATACTTATGCTGACAGGCAGCATATTCTGAGCCCGGAGTGGATCAGCAATGAAAACCTGACTGTTCACCTGAGAAGAAACCTTGCCTTAACCCTCACACATCATTTCATGACTGAGCAATACATGGAATTGACAAATGACGAGCAGCTAAAAGTGCCAGGCTGGTCAACTTTTGATGTCAATGTTCAGTGGGGATTGGGAGATAAAGTGAATGTAGCGCTTATGTTAAATAACATCTTCGACAGGCAATATTACACTTATGGTGCCCCTGATTTCAATGGGGATCCGGCATTTTTAATTCAGCCTCCAAGAAATTTTTTCCTGACTACCAGGATACGTTTCTAGGTTATAACTTCTCGTTATAGGCTACAAGCTTATACTTGTTGAGAATGGAGCGGACGGCGTATTTGATGTCCTTACTGAAGAAGTTTGCGTCATCGAATAGGCCGCTCGCATAACCTTGCCAGATTACACTGTGCGTTTTACTGTCGACAAAATCTATCAGCAAGGTACCCTGCTTAAGTTCGTAATTTACCTTGTTGTAATCAGCCTCGTCAATCTTAGCTAGTTCATCGTCATACTCAGCGATAAGGCTATATTTCTCATCCCAATACTCAAGGTCCATCTGATCAAAACCCCTGAATTTAAGATCATCTCCAAAAACTGTATAAATGATAAGCATTGACGGTTTATCCTTGTCAAACCTGTATCCCTGAGATTCCAGTCTCCTCATGATCTCGTCCCGGATCATACTATCACTTAACCCATTGTAACCCACTGTGTCGCTGGTTGACATAAAGTCAAAGGTTTTATATCTTCTGAATTTTCCCCGGTAGCTATAATCCGACTCCACGATGTAATCTCTCTCCGCAAGACAACCAAAAATCAGGATGGGAATTAGTACAAGTAAAAGTGATTTATTCATGTTCTAATCATTCAAGGCATTTAACAAATGGTGATTCTTTGTGTTAATCTACATAATTTATCATTCATATCATTGCGTTGGTCAAAGATTTCATTGATAAGTGATGTGTAAATGACAAAAAACACTTTACTAAAAAAAGTATTCAATTAACTGAATACCATGATTAATGTTTAAAGGGTTGCCTGAATTTTGGAAAAAAGATAAAAAAATTGGGTGCCAAATAAGTTGTAGAACTTCTTAAAGACACCCAACAGCATCCATCATTGAATTCTCCCGGCTACCTCTACCAGGCTGATAAATTCCCGCCTGTATCCATAGTCGTCACTTCCTTTTGCTGTTTTTGCCTGACTCAGTACTTTGTCAATAGTAAGATCACCTTTAAACTCTGAATCTCTCAACAGCATCCCAAAACCAGCTACAGCTGTGGCCCATTGCAGATTCCTGTCATGAGGGTTAAGATCATCTTTGTCCATAGTTCTCACCATCAAATTACTTTTGTCTCCATCAGGTTGCTTATACCTGAATTTTATGGTGAGCAACTCCCCCCTGGATTTATTAGAGACTGGTTTAATATTTTGATATTTCAGAGGATCTACTGATGATCCAAACTCGCTATTAACTCCAGTTGGTATGATTTCATAAAGTGCTGTGACCGTATGTCCGCTTCCCAGTTCCCCAGCGTCTTTTGTGTCATCATTGAAGTCCTCATCCCTCAGCTTTCTGTTTTCATAGCCAATCAAACGATATGCCTGAACCTCTGCCGGATTAAACTCTACCTGGATTTTCACATCTTTTGCAATGGTAAAAAGCGTTCCTCCAAACTCGGTCACCAATACTTTTTTCGCTTCCTGGATATTGTCGATATAAGCATAATTGCCATTGCCTTTATCCGCCAGGATCTCCATTTTAGAATCCTTATAGTTGCCCATTCCAAAGCCCAGTACAGTCAGGAAAATTCCCTGGTTTCGTTTTTCTTCAATCAACCTTTGCATCTCCGCATTGCTGGAAGCCCCTACGTTGAAATCCCCATCTGTGGCCAGAATGATCCTGTTATTTCCACCATCCACAAATTGCTCTTTAGCTACCTTATAGGCCAGCTGGATCCCGGCACCACCAGCAGTAGATCCCCCGGCTTGCAGCTTTTCAAGAGCACTGACAATGGCTGCTTTATTTTCCCCATCAGTGGGTGGTAAAACCAGGCCAGCGGCTCCTGCATACACCACAATTGAGATCTTATCATTTGGTCTCATTTCGTTCACAAGCATTTTCATTGATGACTTCAATAACGGCAGCTTATTTTGAGCACTCATGGAGCCTGACACGTCGATCAGGAATACCAGGTTGGAAGGTGGCAGCTCATCTACATCAATTCGCTTGCCTTGCAGGCCAATGTGAGCGACCAGGTGCTTTTCATTCCAGGGTGCCTGGCTATAAGAAGTGTGGATTGAAAATGGATGACTATCTGTAGGGCCTTCGTAATCATAAGTAAAATAATTGATCATCTCTTCGATCCGAACGGCATCTTTTGGTGGCTTTTGTCCAAGATTCAAAAACCTTCTTACATTGCTGTATGAGGCTGCGTCCACATCTATTGAAAAAGTAGATAGTGGCTTATCAGTTGATTGATGAAAGATATTTTCTTCGATCCCATCATATTCTTCAGTGTTAAAAACAGGCTGTTGATCATGCATGATCATGGCGCCTCCATAGCCATTGGAATATAATGCCTTTTTATAGGTTCGGTCTCTTGATTGGGTCGGGGGTGCTGGCATTTCGGCTGGAGCCTCCATCTCAAGAGAGATCCTGTCTTCTTCAGCTTTGATTTTGGCAGCCGTCATGATTAAATCAATCTTCCTTCGGCTGCCCACACGCTCCTTCTGTATTTCGTACCCAGGACGCGAAAAAACCAGTATGCTCTGATCTCCACTTACACTGATGGAGTATTTACCCTCTGAGTTGGTGGTCGTACTGGATTTGGTCTGCTGTTCGCTTACTGTCACACCTGAAATGGCATCTCCGTTCGTATCGAATACAGTACCGGTCACCACGAACACTGGCTTTTCCGCTACGGATATGAATAGAATTAGGAATAAAAATGTTAATTTTTTCATCTTGATAATAAATTTGATCTACCATTGAGATGTAGATCACTCAGGAATTCCATAAAAGGTGAATTATTTTTTTTGACATTCTCCCCTTGAGCCCATCCAAAGCACATATTGAGACCCAAAGTGATTCCGATCTTATCATGGCTTATCAGAGTCAGGATGATCAGGATGCACTAGGTGCCTTGTTTCAACGCTATATGCACCTGGTATATGGTCTATGTCTGAAATACCTGAAGTCAAGGGAAGAAAGTCAGGATGCAGTAATGAGTATTTTTGAACAATTGTCAAAAAAGCTAAAAACCCAGGAGGTAACCTATTTTAAGAGCTGGCTTTACATAGTAGCCAAAAATCATTGTCTGATGGTGCTCCGCAAAAAGACCAGTCAAAAGGAATTCAATGGGTTCGTTATGGAAAATGAGGCTGTGTTGCATCCTAATGATGAGTATGAAATAGATAATGACCTTGATGCCCTGAAAGATTGCCTGGAAGGATTGAAGGACAAACAAAAAGAATGTGTCTCTTTGTTTTATCTAAAACAGAAGAGTTACGAGGAGATCACAAATGCTACATCATTTACTTTGAATGAAGTGAAGAGTAGCATACAAAATGGTAAGAGAAATTTAAAAAACTGCCTGGAGGCCAAACATGTCAAAAGATAAACAACCCAATAAGCCAATATCCGAACAAGAACTGCTCGATTACCTGGAAGGAAAGATCAAAGGCGTAGAAGCCAACCGGATAGAAAGGCAGATCCTGACTTCTTCATTTGAAGAAGAGGCATTTGAAGGTCTTTCTAAGCATCCTGCCCCTGAAATTAAAGCAGACCTGATGGCCCTAAGGGATAGACTGGAGCAAAAACAGATCTATCATAAACCAGGCTATATGAGTATTGCGGCTACGATTGCCTTCCTGATAGTTGCATTCAGCTCCATCTGGTTTGTGGTCAATAATGCACTTCCAGGTGATCAGATTTCCTTGAAAAGCGATCAGGAACCGCCAAAAGATGAGATGATGATGGAGACTGACTCACTTGTGAGCGAGATTTCAGAACCGGAACCTTTAATAGCAGATAATCAACCTGCGGAAGCAGAAGATCGAGAGGTTGAGGAAGAAGAAGTCATCCCCGCAGTTGAGTTGGCAGAAGTAGCAGAACCTGAGACAGGCAGCCTTGAAGAAGATATTATCGAAGAAGAAGAGGACGATGCAAGTGCAGGAGCCGGGCAATTGGCTTTTAATGATCAGCAGTCTGAAAACCTTGAACCTGAACCCATTTCTCCTCAGGAGACTGCTACCGAGGTTATACAAAATACTCAAATTACTTCAGCTGTTGCCAATCAACCCACACAAGAACTGGCGAAAAAGTCAATAGCAGCACCTACTACACAGGCCAGATCTGCAGCCGCAAATGAAGTTCAGTCAGTAAAAGGGGCAGTTTACTATCGAGAAGATGGAGAACCTTTGGCAGGAGTTCAGGTATCGGCAGGGGGAAATCGTACGGTAACCGGTCTCAATGGGCAGTTTGAATTGACAGGCGTGAATGTGGGGAGTACGCTGAGTTTTTCAGGTCAGGGGCTGGTGTCGAGAGATGTGACCGTGGAAAATACTGAACCTGTCAATACGGTACTATCTCCTGCAGCAACAAGCGAAAAGGTCGCCATCATTGGTTACGATAACATCGTGAATAAATCCCCTGAGCCTGTGGGAGGAAGGAATGCATTCCGGGAATATGTAAATACCTCATTGCAATACCCTGAAGCCGCCAGAACTCAACAAGTCGAAGGAGTTGTTGTTTTAAAAGTTACTGTTTCTTCCAGCGGCTCTATTAACAACATAGAGGTAAAGAAAAGTCTAAGTGCCAGTTGCGACCAGGAGGCGGTAAGATTGATTGAAGAAGGTCCTCAATGGTCACCAGCTACCTACAATGGCGATCCTGTGGAAGGATCTGTAAGAGTAAGAATTATTTTTGATCTGTAGGATCAGGATTTCTGACCCCTTACCATGCGGTCTTTTCCATTCAGATCCTGTCTGATCTCAATGTTGGTAAATTGGTGGTCATTCATTAGATCTATTACTTTCTGGCCATACCTTTCATTGATCTCGAAGTAAAGCCAGCCCTTCGAATGAAGATGACTCATCGACAACTCACAAATGGTCCTGTAAAAAAGTAGTGGGTCCTGGTTTGGAACAAACAGTGCAGTTCCTGGCTCGTGGTCCAATACATTAGGTTGCATTTCAGCTTTTTCCTCCTCAAGCACATAGGGTGGATTGGAAACAATCAAATCAAATTCTTCATCAGGAACCTGATCAAGCACATCTACTAAATGAAAGCGGATATTGACTTCATTGGCAGCGGCATTCTCCTTTGCTACTGCCAGCGCACCAGCGGATACATCCCAGGCATGAACGCGTCTGGAAGGATAATGCTTTGCCAGGGCTATCGGTATACATCCGCTTCCTGTCCCAATATCCAGCATATTATTCACCTGATGATCGCTTTTGATGATCCAGTCTACCAGCTCCTCAGTTTCCTGGCGTGGGATCAGCACGTACTCATTGACAGATAATTTAAATCCATAAAAAGCAGCCTTACCGAGAATATATTGGATTGGCTCATGCATCAATAATCTCTCAATAATATTTGAGATCTTCTCTTTTGGCTCCCCTGACAGTTGATATGGCTTTTCGATCAGAATATCTGTTTTGTCTAATGCAGTAACTTCCTCCAATATTAAGTAAGCTATATTTTTTGCCTCATCAGGGCCATAAACTGACGCAAGCTGATCACTAAGTTCTCTGAAAATTGTTTTGGCGTTGGAAAGCATGTTCGATGAAATATGGCGAATTTAGCGTTTCTAAATGGATTCAGCTTCTGACAAGAAATTTATGCAACGGGCAATTCAACTTGCCTGGAATGGGTTTGGCCATGTGAGTCCCAATCCGATGGTAGGCTGCGTGGTGGTAGCAGATAGTAAAATCATCGGTGAAGGCTATCACCAAAAGTACGGTGGACCTCACGCAGAAGTTAATGCCATCAACAGTGTTGCCGATAAATCAAAACTCAAGGAGGCCACTGTGTATGTCACCCTGGAGCCATGCAGTCACCACGGAAAAACCCCTCCATGCGCGGATCTCTTGATTTCTCATCAGGTGAAGCGTGTTGTGGTTGCCTCCGGTGATCCAAACCCTCTTGTGAACGGACGAGGAATTGAGAAACTCCGGGCTGCAGGTATTGAGGTAGACTCCGGAGTATGCGAGAACGAAGCAAAGGATCAGAACATTCGCTTCAACACGTTCTTTCAGAAAGACAGGCCCTACATCATCCTCAAGTGGGCACAGACAAGGGATGGATTTATCGCCAGATCAGATTTTTCAAGTAAGTGGATCAGTAACTCACTATCAAGACAGCTGGTACATAAATGGAGGACGGAAGAAGATGCGATTCTTGTAGGGAAAAATACGGCTATCCACGATAACCCGAGACTGACTTCCAGGGATTGGAAGGGAAAGAGTCCCCTGCGAATCGTGCTGGACAGGCAAAAGGCGCTCGATAAAAATCTAAATCTGTTTACAGATAAGCAGCCCACACTGGTTTACACACTTCAGGCACCCGAGTTGATAAATCAAACGGAATGGATCCAGCTAAAAGAAAATCGATTTATGGAAGATATTTTGACTGACCTCCATAAACGCAAAATTCATTCACTGATCATTGAAGGTGGTAGCACGACTTTACAGGCATTTATAGACCTGGGGCTATGGGATGAGGCTCGGGTGTTTATTGGTA
Organism: Cyclobacteriaceae bacterium SS2; assembly: GCA_019192515.1. GTDB lineage: Bacteria > Bacteroidota > Bacteroidia > Cytophagales > Cyclobacteriaceae > UBA7330. The sequence continues at coordinate 42,861 of JAHCMM010000115.1, read as the reverse complement.
ACAATACATTTAAAGAAGGGATTTCAGCCCCAAAGCTGAATTTTGCGACTACATCTGAAACTAAAATCCTTGAAGATCGATTAATGACCTATTACAATAAGTAAAATGGAGACACTCAATCTCATCCAAACGGACAGCAGAGAAGAACAATACAAATCCCTTGTTCCCCAGATCAAGGCACTTATAGCTGATGAACCAGATCTCATAGCCAATTTGGCCAATATTTCAGCAGCCCTGAAGACCGGGTTGGACTTCTACTGGATTGGATTTTACCTGGTGAAGAATAACGAGCTGGTACTCGGTCCATTCCAGGGACCGATAGCCTGCACTCGCATTGGCAAAGGTAAAGGAGTCTGCGGATCAGTTTGGGAAAAAGAGCAAACCTTTATTGTACCAGATGTGGATCAGTTTCCGGGGCATATCGCCTGTAGTAGCGCCAGTAGGTCAGAGATTGTAATTCCTTTGATGAATAATGGAGAAGTGATGGGAGTGCTGGACATCGACAGTGACAAACTGAATGATTTCTCTGAAGTAGATGAACAATATCTGAAACAGATCCTTGAAGGGTTGCAGTGGTGAGGAAAAACCTCCTGATCTCAAATCTACTTCTTAGTCAGCTTTACCCAGAGCGGAAAAATTGCTCCACCTGACCCATCAGGATTAAAGAAAGGAATAAGATCACCTCGCTGTATCTCTGGAAGTGATACGTTTTCCATAATCAAAGTATCTGTCTCCCCCTCATCATAGCGCTGCTTGTTAATGACAGAGCCTGTCTCCAGATTTAATACTCCTTTTCCAATGACAGACTCAATAAACTTAACCTCCACATCGTAGGTACCCTCTTTGAGACTGACAACCCACTTACCAAAAACATTTGTTTGTCGCCACACCCCTCTTTCTCCTGTAGCGTCATTGCGATTGAGGTAAACCGGATTCTCAAATTCAGTTCCGATGATGATCGGGCTTTGATTCACCAGATGTGGAGACTTTGTCAACTCATTAAATTTCTTATCCAGCTCATCCTTTAGGTCCAAAGCCAATGGGGTATTGCTCATCACCAGGTTATTTTGCTCATATGGATCTTTCTCCAAATCAAAGAGTTCAAATCCTTCGATATCTGAGCCATAGGAGGTGTGTCCCACCAGCTTTTTATCACCAATTTGCTGGGCTATGTTCTCATACCGCTCAGGATACTTTCGGGTCCAGTAAAAAAACAAGGAGCGATCCTCATCCCATGCAGTTTTACTTCCATCCATCAAGGGTAAGAAGCTTTGTCCATCCAACTCCACCTCGGCTGGTGTATCCACTTTACACAGGTCTGCCAATGTCGGCAGCACATCGATATGAGCCGCATTTACCCGAATATCCTTGCTCTTCTTAAAAGCCTGGGGATATCTAAGGTAAAAAGGAACCCTCACACCTCCCTGGTAAACAGAACCTTTTCTCTCCCTAAACCCAGCAGTGTACCGATACTGCTGTGGTCCATTATCCGTCATGAAGATCACGATCGTGTTCTTATCAAGTTTAAGTTTCTTTAGCTCCTCCAGGATCATCCCCACATTATCATCAATATTGGTCACCATCCCATAAACTTTTCGGGCAGCTTCTTTGTCTTGTTCAGACATCCTGGGCATGGGTTTATCTCCATTTTTGAACGTTGCCTCCGGATCCACATCCTTATACATGTCATAATATTTCTGTGGAAGCTGAAGTGGAGTATGAGGAGCATTAAATGCCAGGTAACAAAAGAATGGATTGTCTTTATTGGCTCTGATGAATTTCAGTGCCTCACCGGCAAATATGTCTGAACAATAACCTTTATAATCCTCCATCTCATTGTTGTGCCACAGAGTCGGATCAAAATAGCTGCTGTCAAATTTGAAGTAAGTAGTAAAATCCCCCGGTTGTCCCATTCCCCCTGCCAGGTGGATCAATGATTCATCAAATCCCTGGTCCGAAGGCCTGGAAGGATAATTATCTCCCAGGTGCCATTTTCCAAAAATCCCTGTTTTGTAGTTGGCTTGCTTGAGCACCTCAGCAATGGTGACCTCCTCCGTAGCCATGATAGCACCTCCATTGTAGGTATCATGCACCCCCGTGCGCAAAGAATACCTTCCGGTCATCAGGCTGGAGCGTGTTGGCGCACAAACCGGGGAAACATAAAAGTTGGTCAACCTCACGCTCTCCTTTGCCAGCTGGTCCAGATGGGGTGTTTTCACAACCGGATTGCCATGGTATCCGATATCACCATAGCCCTGGTCATCAGTAATGATCAGGATTACGTTTGGACGCTCCTGTGAAAAGACCTTTAAACTGAAAATGAATACCAGCAGAAGAAAGGGTGAACGCATCATGATTGAGTATTTGGGATTAATCGAATCTGTTTACTTAAAAAATTTATAGGGTGATTCACCTTTCAGCATTCTCCAGGCCATCAGGCATACTTCAGTCATGTGATAATCTCCCCACATGCATGATTCCCCATAAGGGATATTTGATCCTTTCGGGATATAATCCCAGTTATTTGGCCGGTGATAGATTCCATGAAGCAAAATACCTTCGTGTGCAGGCTCTGATGAAATGTAAGGCTCCTTCAACAGGGTACTTAAGCTATTCAAGGCCGCCTTTTTGTATTTCTCAGCAGCTGCAGCATCTTCTTTACTCAACAGATTAGCCAACCTAAACAATCCCTGGGCTCCAATTGCTGTGGCAGAGCTGTCCACCGGTTCAAAATCATTATAAGGGTCTGATGGCTTGTTCAGGTAATCACCTAGCTTATGCAGATTGGGAGCTCCTGTATCCCAGTAAGGCACACCGTCTGGCGGGGTGTTCGTGATAAAGAAATCGCAGGTAGCTTTGGCTGCTTTCATGAACGTAGCCTCTACTTCTTTTCTATTTTCAAACTGAAGGTTTTGCTCTCTGATGAATTCCAGGATCTCCGTAAAACCGGCCATTGCCCAGGCCAGTCCTCGGGTCCAGGTGGTAAATCCGGAAAATCCCTGTTGAGAATTAGGACATCGGTACCTTCCATCATTCATATTGAATACAGACTCATGGGCTGTTCTCCCCCATTCATCATAGGTACGGTCAGTTTCCCCATAAAATATTCCGTATTTAGCTGTAGCCAATCCATGTTTGATCGCTCTATCCAGCATATCAATCTTCTGATCATTCTCACCATAAAGCTGATGACCAAGCTTGGTAGCCATCAATAAAACCCGGCAAGATCTAATGGTATCCACAAACAGGGAGTGTGGCCCGTTGAATGAGTAGATAAATCCTCCATCCTCAATTTGAGACCACCTTCTAGCCTGAACAGAGGCAGACATTTTGATAGCCAGCTCATAATATTCTCTTTCGTAGGATTCCAGGTTTATCTTTCCCTGGTTTCCAAGGCGCAACAAATTACCATAGGTACTGATGGTATTGAATCCATGATCGTGCACCCCAAAATGACTTAGATGAGCCGGCATTTTGGCTTTGATGTCCTCCTTTGCCTTTCCCAGCAGGTCATCAGCACCTGTTGCGTCGAATATCAAAAGTGGGATACCAAACTGAAACCCTTGAGTCCAGTCTGTCCATCCTTGTGGGACATACTTTCCTGCTTTGGTAATTACAGGAGAACCGGTATCACTCTTATAATTTTTCCTTAGTAGTTCAGTCTTATTTGCTGCCAGGTTCCAAAAATTTTCGAGGGGTGTTTTTAGATCCTGAATGGTAATCTCTTTTAGATCAATCATGTCTCTTTCAGGCTTTTTGTTTATTCAATATTCAACTCAACAAAATAAGCGGAAACTTATTAAGAACTGGATTATTAAATGGGCATTCTATAGGTTTCTTTTCACGGCAGCCCAGTCAATTTCGAGTGTGGCGGGCTCAAAATCATCTGCCAACGGATATTCCAGGGATTCTTTGATTCGTTTGTTGAGGTTTGGATGCGACATAAGGAATTCCAATCGCTCATCATACCCACCGTATTTTTCTTTTATCCTTCGGAAAATTGAAGCTACATACCGGGGACTGATCTGAGCCTTTTCTAGGGCTTTCATAGCAAAAAGATCTGCCTCAGATTCCTGAGATCTGTCAAAAGCACTGGATACTGCTGCCCGGGCTATTTCACTAATTAGTACAGGATCACCGCCACTCAGAATGGAAAACAACACGGTCACCCCAATCTCTTTTACAAGTTTGTTGACCACATGCCGCTCCTCCACATGACCTATTTCATGCGCCAGCACAGCCGCCAACTCCTCCGGCTCCTCTGCCATCTCTATCATCCCTGAGAAAATAAAAATATGTCCACCAAGAGTTGCAAAAGCATTTACCTGTTCCTCTTTCACCACGTAAAATGAATAGTCGTAAGAAGTAAGCCCTATTGAGCTCAGCAACTTATCCTTTATCTTATAAATAGCGTCACTTACTGTATCAGAGTTGATCACCGTATAATTGTCAAGGACCTCTTCAGCCAGCTTGTCCCCAAGCTCCATCTCCGTTTCAATGGACACAGCCACCTCAGGTGCCTCAGGTACGGGTTTTAAAAGTATGATTCCCATCCAAACCAACAGGAATACTCCTACAACAATCAGTAGCTCCTTATAGATCTTTTGAATCATAAAAATTACGATGGAGGTTGGTTTGTGAATGGCTTTGACTCATCTCTCTTCTTGTAAGCAAAATGATAGGCCAGTTTTCCAAAGAAAACAAAATAATACATCCTTCCTTTGCGGGCATAAACAGCCCCTACTATGCTAAATATCACATAGATGAGGTTAGCGGCCACTACTACATAGATGTATCCCCAGTATACGTCCCCGACTGTCGCAAAGTCTGATGCAAAGGATTCGTCACTCAGGAATGAGCCATCCTGAAACAGGATCCTCAGTGTCCAGAAAACCAGACCTGCATTTAATATAGTGGTTGGGATCTGGGAGTAAAGAGACTGCAATGAATGAAACTCAATAAACCGGCTTTTAGCGCGATTGGTGAAGTAGTAGATCAGTGCAGCAATCAGATTGATAATAGGTAATGGGAGACCAGCTGCCAGGGCAGCAAACATCATGAGATACGCCCCCATGGCATCTTCCCGGTCTCTGGTAGGAATATCATCCGGCTGTTCTACCGGATGATATATTTCTTCATTTGTCATTTCAGTCAGGTTGTCCGGAGAATGGAGGGTATTTATCATTCATAAAACCCAGGTAAATATTAACTCTGGTACTCCACCTCATGGTATTTACATTAAATGTATGCCAGCTTTCAGGGTATTTTCCGGTAAAAAGCACTACCCAAAAGGCAATAAATGTGAGAATAGAGCCCCAAATCAGCCTAAAGAACAGAATAAATCCGTGAGGAATTCCAACATAGATAGCCCCAAACAGCAACTTTACAATTGCCAGGCCTCTACTCAGTGATTCCGGATAAGGAACATCCAGGGAAGTCTGATCATCAGTGCCATGAATGCCGAATGCAGGATATCCATCGCTTAAGTTCATCAATCTGGCGTTTAGACGGATATTCCATCGCATAACACCCACCTGAAATTCAAAAAAGCTTTCGGGATACCTACCGGTGAAAAGAATGGCCCAGAAAGAGATAAACTGTAGTATCGCCGACCAGATGCCTACGAAAAATAAAAGGAAAAAATGGGGGATCCCAATGTAAAAGAATCCAAAGATCGTTCTCAGGAGCAGCTCACCTCGTGAGTAAGTCTCCTGATGCTTAATGGTTAAGGTCATAGTGAATAAATTAGGTTAAGATTAGCACATTAAGTTATCCCTAATGATTGAATAAAGCAATAGTATTCAACTTCTTAGCCAATAGATCACTTCAAAGTGGCCAGTACCGTCTTCCCACAATCTGTGATATCTCCAATTTTCACTTTAATATCAGCATCCAACGGAAGGTACACATCGACACGACTTCCAAACCTGATAAAGCCAACCTCCGAGCCATTGTCTACCGGATCACCTACCTGAGGGTAGAATCGTATCCTCCGAGCCACAGCTCCTGCTATCTGTCGGATCAGCATCTTTTTGCCATTTTCCAATTCAAATCCTATGGAAGTTCGCTCATTGTCTGTGCTTGACTTGGGGTGCCACGCTACCAGGTACTTACCCGGGTGGTATTTGAAATAGCTGATTTTCCCTTTGAAAGGGCTCCGGTTGACATGCACATTGAGTGGTGACATAAAAATGGAAATCTGGATCCGCTCTTCTTTAAGGTATTCTTCTTCTCTTGTTTTTTCGATTACAACTACTTTGCCTTCAGCCGGTGCCAACACCTGATCAGGTAGCTGGGAGGCAGGTACTTCTGGGTTTCTGAAAAACCGAACGATCAGGATCCAAAATATCAAAGCTGCAGCAGCCAGGATGTATTGGATGGCTGCTATTGGAATAAAATAATATAGCAATGCATAGAGTAAACCGATCAGTACTGCAGAAACCGGAATAATGATAAACCCTTCTTTATGTATTCTCATGGGGTGAATGAATTAAAAAAGCTTAAGGAAAACAACAATAAAAGGAACAGAAAGAATCAAACTATCAAAACGGTCCAAAAAACCACCATGACCCGGTATAATGCTTCCCGAATCTTTGATTTCCATCGACCGCTTAAACAATGACTCTACCAGGTCTCCATAGGTTCCTGCAATCACAACGATCATGGCTACACAAAGCCATTGCCACAAAAGCAGATCCTTATAGAAATGAGACATACCATAGGCCATCAACAGTGCTACTACAGCACCACCCAGGGCTCCTTCCCAGGATTTTTTGGGAGAAATGCGCTCAAAAAGTTTCGTCTTGCCAAACCTGATGCCAGCAAAATAAGCTCCCGTATCACTAGACCAGATGATCATCATCAGCCCCAGCATGATCTGGTAGCTATAGTATCCGTGGTAAAATACCACCACATTCATCAATGCAAAGGGAAGTGCTACATAGGTAATCCCCAAATAAAACAAAGCAATATTGATGAATGGTGATGTGTCATTACGCTTGTAGAGTTTGATCAAAAATACCAGGGAGGCCAATGGAAATATCGCATAGTAATACTTTGGGTCCAGATGATTCTTTTCTATAAAAAATGAAAAACAAAAAATGATGGTTCCCAGGATCACTCCCAACAGCCTGATAGGAAGATAGCTACGCAGCTTGACGAGACGATAGAATTCCCACTGAGAGAAAATGCTGATCGCCAAAAAAACAATAAAATAAGACCACTCCCCAATGAGCAGGGATGAAACAATTACTGTGGCACCTGCCAGGGCTGATAGAACCCGCTTATATAAATCTGTAAATTTCGTCAAAACCTGATCTCCTCATTAATTATTTTGAGTGCCCTGATCACGTGATCAGCAGCTACGTGAACTTCAAAATGGCCGAACTGATATGCTGAATCTTTTTTATCTACCAACACAGGGGCCAGGTCATGATCTTCAAGAATTGCTTTCACAATCTCTGCTCTGTATTGTTGGGGATCCTGATACACCTTTTGCCACTCAACCATTTTCTCCCATCCTAAAGTAATTTCTAAAAAGTAATAATAACCCCGAAACTACAACAAAGAAAAAGACGACCACCATAATGGGAGGTGTATTTTCTTTGCTTACCGGGTCATATTCTATCCAGCCTTCCTGGCCAAGATATAGCAACACCAGCGTGAATCCGTTGTTGATGAAATGCGCAAACATGGCAATGGACAAATGACCCGACCAAAAATAGAGATAGCCAAACAATGCTCCCAGCAAAACACGGGGTACCATCCCATAAAATTGCATGTGCATCGCTCCAAAAATAAAAGCAGTCAGCCAGATGGCAGCGTGTTTATTTTTCAAAGCTTCGGCAAAAAGATTTTGAATGAGCCCCCTAAAGAGTAGCTCTTCCCCAATTGCAGGCAGGATCGCAATGATCAGAAAACCAAAAAGGAATTGCCAGATATTCTGAAATGAGGTGATATAGTTTGTAAGCAGCTCCAGTTCTCCTTCCTTTGAAGAAACATAATCCTCAAACCAGGCTAAAAATTCAGGAAAAACGATGTTTCTGTTCCACTCAATAAACATTGAATTAACCACCATGAAACTGAACATGATCAGGATGGTCATGAGCAGAGGTTGATATAGCTGTGAAGGATAAGTCAGGAATGAGCCGATCTTCAGATTGAGATTTCTGCTGATAAAAAACCATGGTATAAGGACAAAAGCACCAATGGAGGTAACAGCTTGAATAATTAACAGGGGTACTCTCGCATCATCAGACCTATAAGGTGGGGTAAGCACAGAAAGAGCCTTTTGCAGATCAAACTCAAAGAAGGGTAAAATAATGGCCTGCGCCAGGAATGAAAATAGGAAAAGAGCTGTAATTACATATCCCCCAAGTATCAAAAGCAATAGCCATGGTGTGGAACCTAATGGGTCTGTTGAAGTGTTCCTAAGGATATTCTGCATATTTGGGCTAAATTTACGGCAAAAATAGGGATAAGAATTGGTTAAGATCTCAAACATTGAATTAGGAGAATTTCCTTTGTTGCTGGCACCTATGGAGGACGTAAGTGATCCTCCATTCAGAGCCGTATGTAAGGAAAATGGTGCGGACCTGATGTATACGGAATTTATCTCTTCCGAAGGGCTGATCCGCAATGCAGAAAAGAGCGTAGAAAAGCTTGACATCTACGATTACGAACGCCCGATCGGGATACAGATCTTTGGGGACAAGATTGAGTCTATGCGTGAAGCTGCAGCCATCGCCGAGGAAGCCAATCCGGAGATTATCGACATCAACTATGGCTGTCCGGTGAAAAAGGTTGCCTGTAAAGGTGCAGGGGCTGGCATATTGCTTGACCTTCCCAAGATGCAGGCCATGACTGCCGAGATTGTAAAATCAGTTTCCAAGCCTGTCACCGTAAAAACCAGGCTGGGATGGGATGCCAACACCATCAAGATAGTGGAAGTAGCCCAACGATTACAGGATGTGGGCATCCAGGCTCTTTCCATTCATGGTCGTACCAGGCAGCAGATGTATAAAGGTGAAGCAGACTGGGGACCTATCGCTGAGGTGAAAAATCATCCTGATATCCACATACCAATTTTTGGTAACGGAGATATTGACTCCCCTGAAAAAGCGCTGGAATACAGGAACAGATATGGAGTGGACGGAGTAATGATTGGCCGGGCTGCAATCGGATATCCCTGGATATTCAATGAAATCAAACATTATATGAAAACCGGGACGCACCTCCAAAAGCCAGATCTGATGGAGCGGGTGAACGTCACCAGAAAACATCTCGACTTCTCTGTAGAATGGAAAGGAGAGAAAAAAGGGATTTTCGAGATGAGAAGGCATTACACCAACTACTTCAGAGGTATCCCAAACTTCAAATCATTCAGAACTCAACTGGTAGAGGCAGACACCCTTGAACAACTCAACGAAATTCTGGCTGCTATCCCAGAAACTTTTGCGGAGGAAGTAATGCTCTGATGAATGAGAAGCCCCCTCTTCAGGCCTGGCTGTTACTTTTGCTTTTGGCACTGGTTTGGGGCAGTTCTTTCATTCTGATCAAAAAAGGTCTTGTATCATTATCACCTCTGGAGGTAGGATCCATACGGATGCTCTCGGCATCCATTACATTACTTCCATTTGTTATCAGCAGGTTTAAGCTGATCAGGCGAGAAAAAATAAAGTATTTCATTGCCGTTGGATTATCAGGCAGCTTTATCCCGGCTTTTTTATTTGCCATTGCTCAGACTCGCATTGAAAGCGCCGTAACAGGAATCCTGAATACGCTGACACCACTGTTCACTGTACTATTCGGGCTTTGGTTTTTCAAGCAAAGACAAAAAGCCTCTGTTTGGATAGGTATCGTGGTGGGTTTTATTGGTTCGGTTCTCCTTATCACTGCCGGATCGGAGGGCCAACTCAGCAAGATCAACTTCTATGGCTTTTTCATCATCATCGCCACCATGCTTTATGCAACAAATTCCAATCTGATCAAATATCAGCTAAGTGAATACCGATCGGTGACCATCACGAGCATTTCATTGTTTGTAGTTGGGCCATTTGCCGCCATCACACTTTTTGGGTTTAGTGATTTCACTAGCAAATTAGGACAGGAGGGGACACTCCAGGCAGTTCTTTACATCTGTCTACTAGGTGTTTTAGGAACCGCTATCGCGTTGATCATCTTCAACAAGATTGTGCAGCTGACCAATCCAGTCTTTACCTCATCAGTTACTTACATCATTCCGGTAATTGCAGTCGTATGGGGACTCATCGACGGAGAGACCCTGCTACTCAGTCATTTGCTGGGAATGCTGGCTGTACTTATTGGCGTATATATCACCAATCAGACACATCTCATCAGAAAATCCGGAAGGCGCTAATTCCCGTGAAACTTCGCATGATTTTCTTCAACTTTATCAAAGTCAAATTCCTTTAGGAAGTTTTCCGCCTGCTGAATATTCTGGAACTCGAAAATTTTGTTTTCACCATCAACACTGTGGATTTCAATTTTCACATGGTTAATGCGCTTATCCAAACTAAGCGGGTTATCAATAAGAATACTCTTTGTTTTGTCTCTTTCCATTCTTTTGGAAAGCTTCACCTTCTTCCTTCGGATCCTGCCACAATAAGAGCACTTATATTCTTTTAGTAGTTCTCCATCTTCAAATGCCGATGCAGGTTGTAAGACCTCTTCCTTTTGAAGCTTCAGAGTCTGGAACCCACACCTGTCGCACTCAAGAGCACTCAGGTATCCTTTGTATTTCTCGATGAATGTCTCACCCGTATTGGTATCTATCCATACATCGTAATCAACAGAAAAGGCATCTTCCTCGGCCTGCATCCCTTCATCAAGATAGGCATCCTCCTCTTCTTCCGACAAAAGTTTCAGTTTAGCACCGGTTCTTGGGTTGGTTCGAGGAGTGTATCTCAACCTCTTTAATTTTTTATCCAGTGGACCAGGGTAATAATACTTAAAAATCAGATGCGTGATGTATCCGTGTAGTGTACCACCACATATACCGATGAACATCCTGATAAAAAACCAGATGGGGCTCAGCTGTACGGTCTCATATTGCAACGTATTAATGATGAAAAACGCTGCAACAGCCAATGCATAGTTAGCATAAATGTAACGGCCTATCTCATGCCTGCTGGCTATATCAAACTTCTGCTTATATCCTTTTGCAGATAAATAAGATATCTGATGGACCAAAAATATTAATACTGCAACGCTGACACTTACAAAAAATCCAATCCAGGCAATTTTTTGCCATACCTCAAGTAAAGCTAAATACTTGTCTTGATCCATAATTATTAAATGATAATGTTGATTTCACCTTTTTGACTCCTGAAAATTACTTCTTTTCTTATAACAACAAACAGACCATAAAATGGAGCGATCTGCTGTAAAAAAAGCATTCACAATTTATTAGCGTCTAAAGATAAATAAACTGTAATAGATAATCCCTCTAATAAAACGATTCTGCGGAAAGTTTATTTCAGGACGCTAAAAAACAAAGAGTCGGAGCTGAGGTCCAGTGGAGTGAATTTAAATCCCAATTCAAGTTGCTCTGTATACCTGAGTGTCCAGGTGCTCACTTTCTCTTTGAGTTTGTCTTCTATCTCGCTAATAAACGAAAAAAGCATAAGTAGAAGGAGCAAGGTTATAATTCTGGAATTTCTCATGTGCATATTCCTTTAGATGACAAAAGAGACCGTTTGGTTGCACTCATTTTGAAAAATGTTTCACCCTGAATACTTCGGTAGTCATCAATGGTTACATGAAGAAATGTTAAATATTCGATGGAAAGTATTTAACCAACTTTTCGGATATATTTACTGATAACACCATTCTAACCTGAATCATGGGAATAACTAAAAAAGAAATCCGAAACACCTACCTGGTGGAAATAGCATGGGAAGTAGTGAACCAGGTGGGGGGTATCTACACGGTTATCCGTTCTAAAGTACCCACTGTCACCAGAAAATGGGGTGCCAATTATTGCCTGATCGGACCCTATATGCCCCACTATGCATCAGAATTCGAACCCATCGATGATGCCAGAGACTCCTATGCCAAAGTGGTAAAGAAGATGCAAAGCGAAGGCTACAGAGTGTTGTATGGGCATTGGCTGGTCAGTGGTAGACCAAAAGTCATATTATTTGACCTGGGCAGCATCATGCATAAACTTGGTGAGATCAAATATTTCCTTTGGGAAAACCATGGAATCTCTTCTCCAGCGGACGATCACCTTTTCAATGATGTGCTTGCCTTTGGAGAGCTCGTGCAGATCTTCCTCGAACACCTCTCCAACGAAGGCAATGGAAAACAGGTGCTGGCTCATTTTCATGAATGGATGTCTGCGACCAGCCTACCGGAGATTCGCAGAAAAAAACTTAAAGTAACCACTGTCTTCACTACACATGCTACCATGCTTGGCCGATATCTGGCCATGAATGATCCCCAGTTTTATGAACATCTTCCGTTTATGGATTGGCAACGTGAAGCCAAACACTTCAACATTGAATCGATTGTAGCTTTGGAACGAGCCGCGGTACATGGTGCCCACATCTTCACAACAGTAAGTGAGGTCACCGCCAAAGAATGCCGTCAGCTGCTGGGAAGGTCTCCCGATTATGTGCTTCCCAATGGAATCAACAATGAACGATTTGAGGCATTACATGAATTTCAAAATCTCCATGTGGAAGCGAAAAACAAGATCCATAGCTTTACCATGGCTCATTTCTTTTCAAGCTATACATTCGACCTCAACAAAACACTTTATTTATTTACTTCCGGGCGTTATGAATACCTCAACAAAGGTTATGATCTGACCCTGGAAGCACTTGCCCGATTAAATCACAGACTACTTACTGAAAAGTCAGACCTTACTGTGGTGATGTTTTTCATCACCAAGAAACCCTACTACTCCATCAACCCGGAAATACTTCAGAGCAGAGCATTGCTTGAAGAATTTCGAGAAACGATAAATGCCATCAAAAGGCAGGTGGGTGAAAGGCTGCTGTTCGATGCAGCTGCACGCGACGATACTCGTCTTCCTGACCTTAATCGATTCGTGGATGACTACTGGAGACTGCGGTACCGAAGAACATTGCAAACCTGGAAGTCTGACTCTCTGCCTCCGGTAGTAACACACAACCTGGTGGATGACTCCAATGATGAGATACTCAACTTCATTAGGGCTTCAAACCTTGTAAATAAGAAGGAAGATCGGGTGAAAGTAGTATATCATCCGGATTTCATAAATTACACAAATACACTATTCTCCATGGAATATGGACAGTTTGTTCGTGGTTGTCACCTGGGGATTTTCCCAAGCTACTACGAACCGTGGGGCTATACCCCACTGGAATGTTTGGCTAGCGGTATCCCGGCTGTGACTAGTGACCTGGCAGGATTTGGCGACTATGTGAAAAAACATGTGAAAGACCACGACAAGCGAGGCATCTATGTGATCCAAAGACAGGAAAAGTCCTTTGATCATGCTGCCGGGCAGCTGGCAAACAGGCTGTATAACTTTGCCAGACTAACACGTAGACAACGAATAGAAATGAGAAACCGAAGTGAGGCTTCCTCCAACCTGTTTGGATGGGATCAGCTGGTCAAATATTATGATCAGGCTTACCAGGCAGCTATCTCAATTTGAGGAGCCTATCCTTCTTTTCAGGAGACTCTCAGCTTCGTCAACCAGGGAAACAGCTTTCTGAAAAATCTCGTCCTGCTCATTAAAGATTGGATAAAATCCTTTGTTGTCCCAGACACTTCGTGCAATAAATGCTTTGGTATATACCCTGATGAGCTCCCTGGACTTTTCAAAACCTCTTTCATCTTTCGGTACACCATTCTGAATACTTAGCTTAAGTAGATCATCCATCATTTTGTCGGTAACCTTAAAGTCACTGATATATTGCTCTAAAGAATACCTCTCAAGTTTTTCCTTGTTGGCTTCGAAATATTTCAGCGCATATTCCCTGATGGTATTGGTATTGGAAAGTCGGGAAAGAAAAAGACTACTCTGAGAAGAATCTAATGGCACAAAATAATCCGGCATGATCCCTCCACCACCATATACATTTCTTCCTGCATCGGTCTTGTAAACCAGGGAGTCAACCACTTTTGCACTATCCTTCACATACATTTCACCGTTCTTAAACCGGTCGTAGTATTCGCTGTAATAATCCTCCGTATTCTGACCGTAAGGCTTTTGAATACTTCTGCCACTAGGTGTATAGTATCGGGAAATGGTCAATCTCAGCTCTGATCCGTCATTGAGTGAAATTGGTAATTGTACCAGGCCCTTACCAAAAGACCTGCGACCCACAATAATGGCCCTGTCATGATCCTGTAACGCACCGGACACAATTTCCGAAGCTGATGCTGATCCTTCATTGATCATGACTACTACAGCACCCTCCTCAAAATCTCCGGGATTTTTAGACAAGTGCTGAGAGTTGTAGCGAGATTCTTTGCCCTTGGTATAAACGATCATCTGCTGGTCCTTCAGAATTTCATCTACCATATCTACGGCACGATCCATGTATCCCCCGGGGTTACCTGTAAGATCCAGGATCATCTTTTTCATCCCCTGGGACTTGAGCTGCACCAATGCCTCCTTGAATTCCATATAAGTGGTGGCAGAAAAGCGACTTACTTTGATGTACCCGATTTCATCATCCACCATATATGAGACATCTACAGAGTATTGAGGGATCACATCCCTGACGATGGTGAAATCAATAAGCTCTTTATATCCTTTTCTAAGGATCCCCACCTTTACCTCAGATCCTTTTGGCCCTCTTAGCAAATTGATCACCCGCCTGTTATTGAGATCCTCACCGGTAACATCCTCACCATCTACAGTGATAATCTTATCCCCTGACCGAAGCCCAATTTTTTCTGAAGGACCTCCACTCAGGGCACTTACTACATAAATGGTGTCTTTAAAAATATTGAACTCAATACCGATACCTTCGAAATTTCCTTCAAGCTGTGATTTTGCCAGATCCAACTCTTCCGCCGGGATGTAGACAGAGTGCGGGTCCAGTTTTTCAAGCATCTCTGAGATTGCAGACTCCACCAGCTCATCTGGATTGACTTCGTCTACATAGTCATTCTCTAGGTAAGAAAGAACCTGTCTAAACTTATACAGACTCTTTTGCAGATTGAAAACCCCGTCTTCCGGCCCGGCCATGTTAGCCCCGATAAATATTCCTACTGCGACCGCTATGGATATAAATAGTGGAAAACCAATCGCAATTTTTGAAAGTTTTTTATCCTTCACCCTGGTATCTTTTTATAGAATATTAAATATAAAATATTTTTTTGCACCCCATGACTCAGTAAAACGCATTAAATCAAAATTCGTTTCCGCCAAAGTTATTATTCAATTTTCCATTGTCTTAGTATCTTTGAAACTAAATGCGTCTATTTGATCGAACATTAGCTTCTCTGGTTGACGAGAACTTCATCTATGCCCGGGCCTTAAACTGTCTTGGGATAGAGTTTTATCAATACCCCAACAAGAAACTTAGCGAAATCTGTGCCGAAAAGGGATTGAAACGTGAGCAGGTAGTTCAAAGTTTTTACCTATTCAATAAGTCACATCAATTTTCTTTCAGGGAGCTCCAGCATTATCCCCTGGAGATCGTCATTGAGTATCTGAAACACACTCACCACCTCTTTATCAAAGATAAGCTCCCTTACATCGTGAAGCTTCTCAATAACTATGAGTCGGAGAATGATCTGA
The DNA here is from genome assembly GCA_019192515.1 of Cyclobacteriaceae bacterium SS2. Classification (GTDB taxonomy): domain Bacteria; phylum Bacteroidota; class Bacteroidia; order Cytophagales; family Cyclobacteriaceae; genus UBA7330. Next base: position 27,095 of record JAHCMM010000115.1, on the reverse strand, counting down.
CATTGGTGTTTCCGGAATTTGTAGATGAATTTATCGAGCACATCTACGAGGAAGAGGATACAATCTTCCACTATATCCAGCACCTGCTGGAGTTTGAGAAGCCCATTTTGCCACATAAAATAGAAAGCCATCTCAAACTGAGCCATCTTTCACTAAGTGAGATTCACGCATCCCACGAAGAGGAAGATGAGCTGGAAGGAATCAGAAACCTGATTGAAGATCGGAATGATCCTTCAATACATTGGCGTGTGATCACCAACGAGATCAAAGCTTTTGATCGGGAGATGTGGTATCATGCTGAGATCGAAAACAAAATCCTGTTTCCCAGGGCTATACACCTGGAAGAAAAAGTCAATAAATTATTTCAGGAGATAAGCCGCCAGAACTGATGGCAAGGATTCTTGCAGTCGACTATGGAGGGAAAAGAACCGGTATCGCAGTAACAGACCCCCTTTGTATTATTGCCAGTCCCCTCACAACCGTTGCCTCGTCACAGTTGATGGATTTTTTAAAAGATTACTTCAGTAAGGAGGATGTGCAGGAAGTCGTTTTTGGCTGGCCTACCAAACCCGATGGATCAGATACTAATGCTACGCAACTGGTGGTAAAAGCAACTGATCAATTCAAAAAGCTGTTTCCTGATAAGCCGCTATTTTTGCATGACGAAAGGTTCACTTCCAAGATGGCACTGGACTCAATGATTGTGGCAGGTAGCAAGAAAAAAGATCGGAGAGATAAGGGAAACATTGACAAGGTGAGCGCAACGATCATTTTACAATCTTACTTAGCATCAAAAGCATGATATATCCAATAGTTTTATACGGTGACCCGGTCTTAAAAAAGAAAACCGAAGAGATAACTGAAGGTGAGGACATCAAAGAGCTGGTCAACGATATGTTTGAAACCATGTACCATGCTTCGGGAGTGGGATTGGCAGCTCCTCAAATCGGGAAGTCATTGAGATTATTTGTCATCGATAGCGACCCTATTGAGGAAAAGGAGGGAGAAGGTCGCAAGCAGGCTTTTATCAATCCTCAAATCCTGGAGAGCACAGGTGATCCATGGGATTTTGAAGAGGGATGTCTCAGTATTCCTGGCATCAGAGAGGATGTGAAGCGGGAACCTAAGATCGTCATTGAATATTTTGATGAAGACTGGAACCTGCACGAAGAAACGTTTGATGGGATCCAGGCGAGGATCATCCAGCATGAATATGACCACATTGAAGGGATTTTATTCACTGATTACCTCTCAGCCTTCAAAAAACGTTTGATCAAAGGTAAACTGGCCAATATCAGCAAAGGAAAAGTAGATACAGAATACAAAATCAAAGCTCCACTGGCACTCAAAAGATAATGGAAAACCTCAAGGTCAGTCTCGTACAGTCGGATATCGTTTGGGAAAACATTGATGCTAATCTTGCACATTATGAGGAGCTGATCTGGGGGATCAAAGAAGAAACTGATCTGATCCTGCTTCCTGAAATGTTTACCACGGGTTTTACCATGAAACCAAAGCCTGTGGCTGAACTCATGAATGGCAAGACTCACAACTGGATGCGAATGATAGCTGCCCAGCGCAATGCTGTAGTGGCTGGCAGTTGTGTGATCGCCGAAAAAAGCGAATTCTATAACAGGCTATTGGTGGTATCTCCTGATGGAACCACTACTTATTACAACAAAAAACATTTGTTTACTCCGGGAGGAGAGGGCGCTTCATATACCACAGACCACAAAGATCTGATCTTTGAGTTGAAGGGATGGAAAATCAGGACCCGGATCTGCTATGACCTTAGATTCCCTATCTGGGCCCGGTCTAAAAAGCAGGATGACAATCCCTACGAATATGACCTGATCTTTTACCTGGCAAACTGGCCCGCACCAAGGATCCACGCCTGGAATACCCTTTTGAGTGCACGCGCCATTGAAAACCTTAGCTACAGCATAGGGGTAAATAGAATAGGAACAGACGCCACCGGAGCTCATTATCCGGGACATTCTGCTGCCTATAACTTCCGGGGAGAGGAAATGGCTTTTTCGACTAAAGAGGATATCATGACCGTAACGCTGGACAGGTCCGAGCTTGAAGAATTCAGGACAAAGTATCCTTTTCAAAAAGATGCCGATCAATTTGAGCTGAGATAGGCTACCACCTCGGCCTCCGATTCAAAAACTTTCCCATCAAACAGCTTTAGAAAAGGCCCTGCACCTTTAGCATCTCCCAGACAAATCAGACCAAGGTCTTTTGTTTGAATAAATGCATTTAGGATCACTTGCCCTATCCCAAGCTTTGTGGATAGTCTGGTATCCAGGATCAATATCTTTTGATCATTTTCCTCCAAAAGCTTTTTTACGGATGCAGTGATAGAACGGTCTGACTGACTATCCAGGGTCAGTACTGTGGTATTTTTCAGCGCTTTTAACTGCTTTTCCAGAGGATAGTCAAAGTCATATTGCTGCACATCGTCCAGTGCCTGAATCAAAATAATTGCTTTGGAATTCATTGGGATATATTTGCAATATGGCCAATTTGATGGAATCTCTCTACAGCAAATTTCTGGAATCTACTGGTGTTTCTACCGATACCCGATCCATACAATCCGGGAACATGTTCTTTGCCCTGACCGGACCTAATTTCAATGGTAACAAATATGCTTTGCAAGCCATCGGAAACGGAGCCAAATATGCCGTGGTCGATGACTCCTCTTTTGCTGATCATCCACAGACCATTCTGGTGGAAAATACCCTCCAGGCACTACAAGAACTCGCCAATCATCACAGAAAGCATTTCAAAGGAAAAGTATTTGCCTTGACCGGATCAAATGGCAAAACCACCACCAAAGAACTTTTGGTTCGGGTACTAACGAAAAAATATTCTACCATTGGCACCAAAGGCAATCTCAACAATCACATTGGGGTTCCGCTTACCTTACTTTCTATACCAGCAGAAACCGAGATGGCAGTGATAGAAATGGGAGCCAATAAAGTGGGAGACATTGCTGAGCTATGTGGTATCGCAGATCCCGAATACGGATTGATCACCAACATCGGAGAGGCCCATACGGAAGGTTTTGGAGGTATCGAAGGTGTGATCAGGGGTAAGAGTGAATTGTTTGACCACCTACGAAAAGCCGGGGGTACTCCATTCATTAATCTGCAGGACCGTGTATTGAACAATATGATCAAACGATTCGAAAACCCTGAACACTATCCAGCAGACGATGTCAAATTGACCAGCGCAAATCCTTACATTAAGTTTTCAATGGGGGGCAAGGAGGTGATTACCCAGCTCATTGGGGCCTATAATTTTCAAAATATTGCCGCCTCCGTTTCTGTGGGACGCTACTTCGGTGTGGACGATGTATCAATTGCATCCGCCATATCAGATTATGTTTCCTCAAACCAACGATCCCAGGTGATAGAAAGAGGAAAGCTGAAGATCATCCTGGATGCCTACAATGCCAACCCGACTTCCATGCAGGCGGCTTTGGAAAGTTTTAACCGACTGAATGGACCAAAGCATGTGATCCTTGGTGACATGAAGGAGCTGGAGAATTCCGACCAAAGACACAGGCAATTTGGCGCCGAACTCAATGGCTTTGATTTCGACTCCGTGTGTCTGGTGGGTCCGGAGATGAAACATGCATCAGCTGTAATGTCCAACTCCGAATGGTTTGAAAATGTGGATGCGGTTCAAAAACACCTGGTTTCCAATCCCATTCCGGACGGCAATCTCTTAATCAAAGGATCGCGAAGTATGCACATGGAAAAGGTGCTCGAAGTAATTCAATAGCCACTATGAGATTTATACTGTATTTGACCGGATTTATACGATCTCGATATTCTGGCCCTCACCTAATTCGCGCAGTTCGTTCCAAAGCTGATCCAAACGGTCTTTATCTGAAGCATCCAGTACCTGCTTACTTTTTCTGCTAGCTACGGTTACAGGAAGCCCTCTTAATTTCATAAAGTATTTTGCTGCAATGGAATATTTTTTACTGATTACCGGATCATTGGCAAGCACAAAATCGTTGACCTTTTTTACCGAGGGCGAAACTGTTTCCGTCCTGCCTTCTTTCCATAAATAGGAAAATAACTCAGGATAGAAATTGCCGGCAATACAGGAGATCCCAGCTCCTCCATGACGGATTGAGTGTAATACATCCGGTGAGTGGGCATTGTAAATTCCCAAGCTTGATTTGGCTGAAACCTTTATTTTCTCTTCAACCAGCAATTCATCGCATGAGGTGTCTTTAAAGTATAAAAATCTGTCTGACCTGGTCAATTGTTTCAGTTTCTCAGGCTCTATCAATCGACGATATGGGCTGGGACACTCATAAATGCCTAGTGGAATATCTGAGGTTTTACTGACCAGTTCTCCAAAATGATTCATCATGGCTGCCTCATCTTTTTCTTTCCCTACAATGACTGAAGGGATGATGACCACAGCAGCTACTCCGGTATCATGGATCTTCTTGATGAATCCAACATTTTCTTCTACATCATCAGTAAATGTCCCGGTAGAAACTACCGGGACATTTGAATGTTTCACAACAAATTGAGTCAAGTCGATGCGTTCCTTAGGACTGAGCTGATACATTTCGCTCGAAGCGCAATTGGCAAACAATCCTTGAGCTCCAGCTGCTTCATACCAGCTGATTAATTCCTTTAATCCGGTATAATCTATAGATAAATCCTTATTAAAGGGTGTCATCATGACTGGCCAAAACCCTCCGGGTAATTTTCGTGTACCACCTGGCCATTTGATGCCTGCACTGATACTGAAAACACCAAGAGATCCTGCAATCCCCGTACTAATAAACTTTCTTCGACTCCACTCCATTTAAACTTCTTTAAAATTTATACTTTGTTGTTTTTAGATCTGGTTCTACTTAATAAGGTAAGTTGGTACCCTGTAATAACCACATTCGTGAACGGGTATCATCCTTTGAAGGAACCTTCACAAATTCAGTTTTTTCCAGTCTCTCAACAGCTTCATTGTATTTATCGACATACTGAGGATCCGGAGGATTAGGTGTGTCGTAATGATACCTGATAGGTATAGCAGGCTGATCAGCATCAACCGGTACTATAAAGTCCGGATAACCCGTTCTGCGCCAGTCGAACCATGGCTCTGCTCTAAAAAACATTGAAATATACTTCTGAGTCATAATGCGCTCATGCTCATTAGCTGCCTGGCTCAGGTCCACTGAAGCCTGGCTATAGAAATCATCAAAATCAAAGCCTCCTACGTAGTCATCGAATACCCCCCATTCATTCATTGATGCCTCAATTGCATTCCTATAGTGAGACTCTGCATTAGTTACGCCAAATGCGCCAATGGAGGCTACTTCCGCAAGAATAAATTCTACTTCAGAATAAGTGATGATATTCATACCAACATAGTCATTCGCGTTCTGAAAATAGATATCGCTAAGACGGCTATTGAACGGAGTCGTTTTAGGTTCTACAGAGGTAGCATAAGGACCAGCATTATAAGATGTCCACGATGCCCTGTTTCCAACAGGTAATCCAACATAGAGGTTTGTATCCAGACCTACATAGCCAGCTGGGTAAGGCAAAAGTTCAACATCGAAAGATTGTCCAAGTGGATCCGTATATTCGATCATGGTCGCTGTTGCCACACCTTCATCCCATTTCCTTTCAACAGGTCGTAACCACCTGTACATTCTCGGATCATCCTGATCTCTTAGAGAATTAAGGAAAGTCAATCCCATTCTTCTGGCATAAGTGAGCTCAGACGCAACAAATGGCCCTCCTCGAAAAGATGTACTTTCAGAATTTCCGAGGTAATTCAAGATGGCATTATCAGCATTGCTTGTGAAAACGTTTTGAACTGCATCCTGAAACTCCGCGTCCACATCCACGCTCATCTCACCTTTTTTGTTGTTCAACAACAAGCACATCCTGATTCTGAGGGAATTGATAAACTTTATCCACTTACTTTTATCTCCGTTGTACAACAGATCATATCCATCCAAAACGGGAAGTTCAGCATCCAAACCTTCTATCATGGTCTTTGCTGTTTTTAGATCAATTAACAGAGTTTCGTAGATTTCCTTCTGCTCATCATACTTAGGGAAGACAATTCCTTCATCCAGTTTGTTCGTTTCTGAAAAAGGAACATCCCCATAAACCTTTGAAGCCAGGTCAATTAGTACAGCCCGATAGACCAAAGCTGCCGCCTCAATGAATTCGTTTTCCTGCTCTACGCCAAGGTCGGACATGGCCTGAACATTCACTAATCTTGAGTAAATAGATTCCCACGGACTACTGGTTCCCGGCACCCAATAAAGTGCGTTTAGTTCCTCTGACTTATACCCGTCTCCGACCTGGTAATATTGTAACAGGGAAGGAATCCGTGAGCCCCAATAACCAAATTCACTATAGGTATAAGCTAAATTCCGCGTATTTGTAGTTAAGAGAAAACTCGGATCGACATCACTTACATCATTCGGGCTTACATTTAATTCATCAAAATCACTACATGAGTTGATAAATGGAATGATTGTAATGGATAATATTATTATTGCTAATTTCTTCATGATCGTTGTCTATTATGATTAAATCCCAACACTTAATTTGAAACCGAAACTACGGGTATAAGGAATTACCGAATAAAACTCATAACCCGGTTGCCTTTTACCATTATTATTTACAAAAGCTGTTTCCGGATCAATGAATACATCGTGTTTGGTCCAGATAAACAAATTCTGACCTAACAGAGATACTGATAGATTTTGCAGTTTCATTTTGTTAACCACTGCTTTAGGGACGCGATAGGTAAGTGATAGCTCTCTAAACTTCACATAAGTAGCGCTGAATAGATTAGCAGAGGCCAGGTATCTGTCAGCACCCTTTTGTGCATTATACGGACTTAGCCATATTGTTCCGGGGCCTCCAAAATTCTCAATATAACCTCCGTTGCCATCTTCCCTGACACCGACATCGAAACTGGCATCATTGACATAAACTTTCTCTCCTGAAGCGTTGATATAACTTCTGGCTTCCCTTTGGGCCTCTGTAGGCCATTCAAATCCTCCGTATTCAGAATCTCTACCGCCTACCCATTCATGTGAGTATTTTTCAGGATTATCTTTGATTTGCTGTACGATATCTACATTAGGGTCATAATCCACACTTCCATTAATTGATTCCGGAAATCTTCCATCATTCTTTCCTTGTCTCAAAGTCTCTGAATAGAAATCCCCTCCTGCTCTCCAGTCAAAAACGGCACCAAGGCTAAAGTTCTTGTATTGTATATTCGGAGTTATTCCAATGATAAAATCAGGATTGTAGTTTCCAATCTTCTCAAAATCGTCTGGATTATTATTTCGTTCAGGTTTACCATTGTCAAAGATGATGGCATGCCCATAATACTCTGAGCTTTCGTCCTCTACTCTGAAGTAAGGAGCCTGGTAAATATCTCCAACCTGATCTCCCGGATAAGTATAGAAATATGCATACCCCTTGTTATACCCAAAATATTCAATTCCATCCGCTAGCTCTACAATGGTGGTTCTATTCCTGGTGAAATTCAATCCGAGATCAAAAGAAAGATCCTTTTGCCTGATAATGGAGGTATTAAGCGTGACATCCCACCCGTTACTTTTTACCAATCCTGCATTGATGAGTTTGCTTTGAGCCCCTGAAGTAATCGGCGTATTAATGCCAAGTACCTGGTTTTCATTCTCAACTACATAGTATGTGGCATCCAGAGATATTCTGTTATCTAAAAAGGACAGGTCAACACCGATTTCTTTCGATGTAGCAATTTCCGGCTTTAGCTGTGCATTCTTGGCTGTCAAATCCAGACTTGCCCTTTTTACGGATCCCCAGTCCTCATCAAAACTATAATATCTCTGAAGCTGATAAGGATCTACATCATTTCCCACCTGGGCATATCCGGCTCGAAGCTTAGCAAGACCAATCCACTCGGGCAGCTCGAACATTTCATTTGCCAGTATGCTAAGCGACGCAGACGGATAAAAGTATGACCGATTTTCTTTCGGGAGAGTGCTTGACCAGTCATTCCTGGCGGTTAGGTCAAGATAGACCACATTTTTAAACCCTATGGAAGCCTGTGCAAAAACACTGTTCACTTTCTTTTCACTCAGAAAGTTGTTGTAGATGACCGAACCAGGTGCTCCGTTGCTTATCGTATATAGCCCTGGAATTACGAGGTTTGTTGTCGAGTTCTGAAGGTTTTCTTTATAGTTGTATCGAAGGTTTCCACCCACATTGGCCTGTAGGTCAAAATCTCCCATAAGTGTATTGTTGTAAGAAAGAAGCCCTTCCCAGTTTTGCTCCCTAAAGCTGGAATTTTGAATGTCAAAATTTCCTTTTGTAGCGTCAACGGTATTCCATGGCATTTGATTTACGGCTCTCTGGCTTAGATGACTTCGTAAATATTTTCCAGTGAAGCGAAGGTTTTCAACAAATTCCCAACTCATTTGAATTTTAGTGATCGCCTGTGTACGATCAAAACCAGTTGTTGCCAACTCCTGCATCAGGTAAGGATTGTTCCACCTTGTTTTCCATCTGCGTTGTTCTACACCCTCCTGGTTAGGCATCCACCATGTAGCGGGATTGCTGTAAGGAGCCATGTCAACTTGTGGTCCTATGGTTAGAATAGCTCTTGTTGGAGTGAGGAAACTATCGTCGGTATTGGGCCTGTTGCCTGACTTGGACTCACTCAGGGATGTCATCACGGTGACATCCAAATGTTCTGTTAGATTCATTGTACCATTTATGCCGATGTTGTTCTTTTTCAGATCCACATTCGGCATGATGCCTGTGTTATTGTAGTTACCTAAAGAAACACGGAATTTTGCTTTCTCGTAGTTCCCATTGATCCCCACATTATTTACCTGCGTCCAGCCAGTTTGATAAAAATCTTGCTGACGATTGATGTTGTTTTCGTGTGAAACCAATTCGCTTGGGCTATCCTGGTTTCTTTGTTGGGCTATGAAGCCATTATCTAGCTTAGGTCCCCAGAATTCATAGGCATCGTTTTCAAAGATGAATGCACCATCCTGCCCGGAAGCAAACTCATTCTGAACCGGAAGATATCTATATGGATTGTCTGCAATGATGGATGTATTGAAGTCTACACCTAAACCTTGATCTTTGCCTTTACCAGATTTAGTGGTAATAAGTACTACTCCATTTCCTGCTCGTGAACCATAAAGAGCGGCAGCACTTGGCCCTTTCAATACTGAAACTGACTCTATATCCTCAGGATTCAAATCTGACACGGCATTACCAAGATCCACCTGGTTGAACAGGTTGTCCGAAGTATTGTAGATCGGTACACCGTCTACCACAAATAATGGCTGATTGTCAGAGTTTAGCGATGATGCTCCTCTAATGACCATGGACATGGAAGAACCTCTTACGCCATATGTTTGAGAGATCTGTACACCAGCAACCTTACCTTGCATGGAGTTGAGAACACTTGCCTGCGGCGTCTCATTTAAGTCATCTCCGTCCACAGTTCCAACTGAATAGCCGAGTGACTCTTTCTCACGGGAAATACCCAGTGCAGTAACCACTACCTCACCAAGTGTCTTGGTATCTGCACTAAGTTGTGCATCGATAACAGATCTGGTCCCAACGGCAATCTCCTGCGTTGTAAATCCAACTGAGCTAAATACCAAAATAGTGTTTTGATCAGGGACATCTAATCTGTAATTTCCTTCTACATCGGTCACCGTACCATTAGTAGTTCCTTTCACGACTACGTTTACCCCTGGGAGTCCTTCACCATCCTCAGAGGAAGTAATGCGACCCGTGATCGTAGTGCCCTGAATGATAATTTCCAAACTTCCATTATCAGCTGGTTCCGTTTCGGGGATCTTGCTAATATTGATCGTTTTGTTGATCTGTTTAAATTTTAATCCAGCATCCTGAGATACTTTGAGGAGCACATCCGCAACAATATTTTCGGATTGCTCAATCTCGATGCTAATGTTCTGGTCGATATATCTTTTGTCGAAAAAGAATTTAAAATCGGTTTGTTCCTCTATCTGATTGATGATTTCGAGTAGCTGGATATTACCCGGTTCGAGATTAAACCGGACTTCTTTTACACTTTGAATCTGCTGTGTAGATCGATCATTTGCCCACAATGCACTCATACCTAGAAACTGTATCAGTATCAGGCATAACAGATATTTGGACAACTTAGAAAATAGTTGTAGTAGTTTTTTCTTCATAATTTTGGGTTTTTAATAACATATTTTTGTTAACTGTACACGGATACCCGGTCGCTAAACTTTGGGTATCCGTTTTTTTTTGGGTTCATATCATAACTTTATTTTTACTTTTTTTCCTTCCATTTCATACTGTATGTTGTAGGTGAAACTCAAGCCTTCCATAATTTCCTTTAAGGTTTCATTGTCAAATTTTCCCTCTATATGCCATCTGCTTGTTTGAGTACCTGTTACCTCAAAGGTGACGCCGTACCAACGCTCAACTGTGGCTATGAACTCATCCAGATCAGCATCTTCAAACACCATGACGCCATCTTTCCAACCTAAATCGAGTAATTCGTCGAACTCCTTCTTTTCCTGTGTTTCTAATACTTTGTCATAGGCTAACTGCTGGCCAGGTTCTAACAAAGTTTCTTTTTCAGAGGATTTACCCTGGATTTTGACTTTGACTTTTCCAGTAGCAAGTGAGATCCTGATGTCCTGTTCACTTTGAAAAGCCCGCACATTGAAAGATGTGCCCAGTGCTACAGTTTTCACTGTACCGGAGGCCACAATAAAAGGTTTGCTCGGATCGTGGGCAACTTCAAAAAATGCCTCACCTACCAATTCAACATATCTTACAGAATCTGTGAATGGCTCCTGATAGGTGATGGAACTGGATGAATTTAGGTTGACCACGGTACCATCCGGCAAACGCAATGTGGATCTTTGTCCAGCAGGATTTTCCTTTATTGTGGTAGCGGTATTGGCCACAGTTTCGGCCTTTTCTGAAGAAGTCGTGATGTAATAGAAGAATGCTGCTGAGGCGATGACAAAGAGTAATGAAGCAGCAATTTTTGGAAGTACGTGAAATATTCTTATCCGATGATTTCCTTTTTGCTCCGCTGTGCTTAAATCAGCCTGTAGTATGGCTTCAAGGGTTGTTTCAAGTTGATCATCAAAATCCGTGTGATCTTTAAAATCCTCACTGCTTCTAAATTTCATCCCCCGAATAATTTCAATAGCCTGGTAGACCATATTTTTTTTCTCCGGATTGGATGCTATCCAGGATTGCCAGAAGTGATTGCGATCGGCATCCGGCTTGATTACCCACTGTTTAAAATCTTCGTCGGTAAGAAAATCTTCTAATTTATAGTTGCGGTAATTCATTTGCTATTCTTATAATCTAATAAGAAAGCACACCCCCGAAACGACATCATGTAATTGGAAAAAAATTTTGTCCCCGATCACCAGGGTCCTGCAAATGGGAAGGAAAATCCTTTTTTAAACAAAATGGATCATAGAAATTAAGGCAAATACATCTACAACCAGACTTATCTTCAACTTTCCAAGAGCTTTGTAGATGAGATTGCGAGCAGATTTAGTGCTGGACAAATCCATGACATCGGCCACATCTTTATAGTTCATATTCTGATAATAAAAACAATAGATCGCTTCACGCTGACGTTCTGAAAGTTGCGATAAAGCATGCTTGATCCTGTCGTTTCTCTCTTCAGATATTTGCCGATTTACTATATAATCTTCAGCTGAATATTCTATTTCAAAACGCTCTACCTTCTGATGTCTTAAATCCAGAGATTTAGCCTGGTTCAGCCTATATATAATCTTTCTTTTAAGCGATATGAGCAGGTACTTCAAAATGGAATTGGTGTCAGACAAGTTTTTGCGATTTTTTCGCAGTTCAACGAAAATATCCTGAATACAATCCAAAACCAGCTCTTTATTCAAGGTGTACTGAGCACTATAGTCTAGCAGTCTTTTGAAATACTGTTTATAAATATGGATGAAAGCTGCTTCATTTCCCCTTTTGAATGCTTGCCAACATTCCAGATCATTTGAAAATTGAAATTCCCTTTTTTCATCAGGGGAATGATTAAGATCATTTAAGGATTTTGGCTGGAATTGCATGGGTTGTTGAGAAATTCGCAAAAACTAATCTGGGCTATTTTAGGGAGAAATCAAAAAATAACCAAGTGAATACGACTAAGATAACAGTCATATAAACCTGTGGTAAAAGTATGGTTACTCAACACACCCCGGATTGATCAAAGCTTCCTGATTAATGGTTCCAAGAGCTTGCATAAGCCAAAAAAAGTCAGCTATTATCCGATCTCCTTTCGATAAGGAATACCTCCCTGAACACCTTTTCGGGTCACAGCTAGCGATGCAGATCTATTGGCAAAGCGAACAGCTTCAGAAGCTGGTTTCCCTTCTGCAATAGCCAGGGTAAAAGCTCCACAAAAAACGTCGCCTGCACCTACAGTATCCACAGCTTTTACTGTAGGCGCAGTAATAAATTGTGAAGTCCTGTCATTGTGTAAAAATGCACCCCTGGCACCTAGGGTGATGATCACATTCTCCGCACCTTTTTGGATAAAGTATTGGCCGGCATGTTGGATGTCTAGATCACTTTTTAAGGTAACCCCGGAGAAATAACTGGCTTCCGTTTCATTGGGTATGATGTAGGTGCACAAGGCAATCAGCTCATCTGATAGTGTGTTGGGAGGGGCTGGATTAAGGATGAACGGTATTCCCAGTTCCGTGGCTTGCTTTGCTGCATAAAGTGTCGTTTCAAGCGGGATCTCCAGTTGAGATAAAACCACTTTTGCAGATTTCATTTGATCGAGGCTTTTCTCAACGTCTTTTATGGAAAGTCTGGCGTTGGCTCCCATCGTGGCCACGATCATATTCTCACCTGTTGCATCAATATTGATCAGGGCTGTTCCGGTAGGGGCATCAGAATCCTGGGTCATCAGATCCGTATTGATTCCATCCTTTTGGTAACCCGCAATCGCCTGCCTGCCAAAGTCATCATTTCCCACTTTCGCCACAAACGTTACCTCACCACCCAGTCGTGCCGCAGCCACTGCCTGGTTAGCACCCTTCCCTCCTTGTGCAATGTAGAATTCTTTGGCGATGACCGTTTCCCCGGGTTTAGGCAGCCGGTCCGATAGCGTGACCATGTCGGTATTGCTGCTACCGATGACGAGAATGTTTGGGTTCATCATATAATTTACGGGCCAGGTAAGAAACGATCTTCATCAATAAGGTTATGAAAATCTCATTCAGTAGACATAAAAAAAATGAAAATAAATGCAATTAAAAATAGCATAAATGTCAAAGCCAATATGTTCTGCACAACTGGAGACCTTCGTATACTATAAAAAGTCCGGATTTCTTTACCATTCAATTTCAATAAAGAAAACAGGGTAATGATGGTAATAATTACCCAAAGTAATGACCTCCAGGAGAATTCATTTTCTACTGTAAAATAAACTCCGCATGCAAATAGCATCAGATATTGAAAGTTTAAGGAAAGTATTAACCCAATCTTATTTTTTATATGGACTCCTACAATTCCAATGGACCCCCAGAATAAGTAGAATATACCAATGAATGGTAATATTATGTTTGAATCTTCTTGTGTTACTCGCTTATAAAAAAGCATGAAGCATAAGCTAACTAGCTCAACAATAAAAATTATCGAAATTACTTTTCTCATGCCACATATTTTCAATTACTCTCTTAGGACCAAAGTGGATAACCTGTGGCAAAGCTACAAAGTTGATTATTCACTCCCTGATTTAGGGCCCAAGTTGGTGTTTTCACTGTGTTTTCACCAACTTGCACGGAGTCTCGAGTCAGTTTTTGTTAATTAGAAACACGAAATGATGGGCTAGGCGCTACTACTCCAGATAAACCTTTTCATATTTTGGATACTTCACTTCGTAGCCAAGTTGAAAATCAGCTTGTTGCTTCGGGCTCAACTCAAGCTCCCAAATCACCTCGCCAGTCTTCTCATTTAATTTGCCAGCTGATAGCTCAGTGGCCGTAATAGAAATATCACTGATTGCCGCTATGGGTATTTGATCCAATAAAGTTAGTTTGACTGATTGGGATTTATTGTTTCGAGCCAGGATCTTAAAACCTCTGCTTTCGATCTTATTAGCCCCCAATGTTCTTCTTTTCGTATAATCATCTACTTTCTCCCTGCCTATTACAATACTCTTATCTCTCCCTAATGAGATATCCAACGTATCTTCCAAAGACCTGGCATCGAGAATAGATCTGCCAACAAACCGATCCTCAAAATACAAATTAGCTTCACCCTCAAGAAGGTTATATTGGTTCCAATCCACAATTCTCGCGATGAGAAAAGCATCTTTATCAAGTTTTGGAATAGCATAATACTGGTACAAGGTTTCGATTTCAAACTCCCTGAGATTCACGGATAGCTTTTCACCATTTGATTTAACAGAATATGGATCATCAACTTCAATCTCAACTGTTGTTTGATTTTCAATTGTAGTGGTTGTAATGACTTCTGCTGGTTTTGGTCGGCTTCGATTCACTCCGCTTACTGAACCTGTCAATGCTCGTCTATTCGCTCCACTATACCCAACTACCACAACTTCTTCCAGCTCTGTCATATCCGGATCCATCCTGATATTCAGACTTTCTGAAGTAATTGCAACTTCTTTAGAGCTAAAACCTATATAAGAAACATCCAGGTGTGTTGCTCCATTGGGAAGGGTAAGTGAGTAATTCCCTTCCAAATCAGTAACAGTGCCTATTGTGGTGCCTTTTACAATTATTGTAGCACCCGGAAGCGGTTCACCATCCTGATCTAAAACTTTACCTGATATATTTCGAACAGCATTAGAGATCACGCCATTAGACCTGCTTACTACGGTATTCCTGGCATAGTTCAAATACCATGTGTCCAATTCCGGGGCAACACCACTTAGATTTGGATCACCATTGGATAATTTCAACTTTACTTCCTCCCAGTCTACACCGGTATTTTGATAGATGTCTGCCTTATAGTTTAGCACCAGAGGTCGATCAATACTCGTTACCCTGATGTCATATTTGGGATACCAACCAGTGTTACCAACCAGGTAACTTATTTCAAACTCACCTGTTGTTATAGAATTGGCTTCAACCCTAATTTCAATTTCACCAGTAGGTAATTCTTTCTGATTTTGTACATCTGTAACTTCCCGATCTATTCGATTCCTTTGTTCATTGAGACGTTTAAGCTTGGTCTTGGTACTGATCTCTTCGGCTTTGATGCTTGTTAGCTCTTTGTCATAGAAATCAATGGCTTGCTTTATCTGGGCAAGTGAAGCACCTGAGTTTTGTCCTCCAAGGTTTTTGTTTTCATTCAATAGACTTTGCTTCTCAACAAGAACTTCCAACCGTGCTTCACTTTTAGCAATGTCTAGCGCTATTTCCTCTCTTTTCAGAAGCAAACTTTTGATTCTGTCATCTTTCTGCAACTCGTCATGATAATTTATCTTATGATTTACAGATAAGACCGTGAAATCACCAATTGCTTTAACCTGAATACTCTTCGCATCTATGTGAGGGGAAAGAGACTTAACCCGCAACAATGACTTTCCTGAGGGGATCTGTAGTTTACCACTTCTTGTTACCAGGCCTCCCTGTAAGTAAATGGTGACTTCATCAATAGTTGTTTTGAGCTCTCTGTCTGTGAATGTCTGAGCACACAATGGAAAAATCAAAACTATCGGAATTGCTTTGAGTAGATTCATCAGGTCTAATTATGGGTATCTATTTAGACCTAAAGTAAAGCATCTGCCGTTAATTACAAAAGCGCTTGTTATGGTATCAGAATTGATATTATTGTGTCTGCCTATCGATCAGACAGGGTATCACCAACATAAGCGAATTGATGGATTACCTACGGTGATCCATGTCAACCCCGAAGTCTAAATGGAATCCCATTCTCCTCCGTCAATCAAACTTAATGTTTGTTTCTGCCTATCGGCAGACAAGTTGACACCTTACCCATGGCTTGTGGCTCACAAGCCATCAGAATCTTGAAAGGGATTACCTGCGGTGATCCATAGGGGACCACTCCTGCAAATAGAAAACTGTCAATGCTTTGCATTGGCTTCAAGCTTAATGTTGGTGTTGTCACTGTGTTGTCACCAACATAAACGAATTGATGGATTACCTATGGTGATCCATGTCAACTCCGAAGTCTAAATGGAATCCCATTCTCCTCCGTCGAATGGTAATTTTTTGTTCCATGCCCTCGCTCAATCAAGATTGGCTCGGCATTAAACAAAAAATCCCGTTTGCTTTGCAAACGGGATTCCATCCTTTAGTGGGCCCTAATGGATTCGAACCATTGACCCCCTGCTTGTAAGGCAGGTGCTCTGAACCAACTGAGCTAAGAGCCCAAATTTTTCAAGTGGCTCTTGGCGAAGTGCCTGTCCGCCGAAACAGCGTGAAGGCGGAAGCTAAGAGCCCTTATATTTCGGTCTCATTTTGGCTGTTTATAGCCTGAACCCGAAAAATTCGGACTGCAAATGTAGCATAGTTTGTGACTATTGCAAACAGTTTTTTCCTTTAGTTAAATTATTCTGAAAAAAGTGATTGGTTGTGTTAAATGCTGAACAGGAAACAAGCCTATTTTAACATTTTCTTCCAATCGTTTACTAGCTTGTTTTAACATATTTTGCATAAATCTCACCCAACCGCTAACTCATACCTGCTCTCCACCAACCCATAATTGGTTTCCCTGGAAGAGACAAAGCTGAAGCCATAGGACTTGTATAGGTGCAGGGCAGTGTCGAGGGAATTCTCCGTGAGTAGAAACGAGGATTGATAATCGCTTTTCTTTAGAAAAGTCATGAACTGGTTGATCAGAAATCGTCCTAGGCCTCTGCCCCGGTATTCCGGATCGATCAGAAAATAACGAAGCTGGGCTTGTCCATCTGTATTCTTTAATGCGATAGTCCCGACAATCTTTCCCTGATCTTCAGCTATCCAGATGCACTCCTTTTCAGCATCAAGATTTCGGACAAATTCCAGTAGCGACTCAGCCACATACATCTCAAAGTGAAAACCGAAATCGTAAAACCTGGAGTGCATATACAGCATATAGGCCATGTCGCCCGGCTTATAGTCTGTACGGATGGTTAAATTCTTGAAATCAATCGATTCTGCGCTCATTTCTTGTCTGGTTTAATACCCAAGTGCCGTTCCATCGCCACGTGTATAGTCCGCAGCACCTTCCAGCTGGCCTTCCGGGTAAGCTAAAATGGCATTGACCTTGCCCATATTTCGCTGCCGACTGCTGATGCCATGTCCTAAAGCTTCCAGCCCTAGCACGACAGAGTCGGGCAGGGCATCTGGCTCTATATAGATTGAATCAGGCAGCCACTGACTGTGGATCCGCTTCGCATTCACAGCCTCCTGCATGGTCATCTCATGGTCAATCACATTCATGGTCGTTTGAAATAAAGTAGTAATGATTGTGGAGCCACCCGGAGTACCATTGACCATAAACAGTTTCTGATCTTTTTCAATAATTGTCGGTGTCATGCTGCTGAGCATCCGCTTTTCCGGGGCAATGGCATTGGCTTCATTGCCAATAAGACCAAACATGTTGGGTACGCCAGGTTTGGCACTGAAATCATCCATCTCATTGTTCAGGAAGAATCCAGCGCCTTCAACCATGACTTTACAACCAAAATAGCCGTTGAGTGTCGTTGTCACTGCAATGGCATTGCCTTTTGAATCTACGATGGAATAATGAGTAGTCTGGGTACTTTCTATCACATCCACACTCCCCTCTTTGATGTCCTGCGATGCTGTCTTTTGGGATAAGTCAATAGAAGCATTTCGATTTCTGTTGTATGCTTCGCTCACCAACATAGCTACAGGTACATCCACAAAATCAGGATCACCGAGGTAGGTCGCTCTGTCCGCGTAAACCCTCCGCTCCAGCTCGGTGAGTATGTGCAGCGTCTTACTGGTATTGTGCCCAAGACTTTTAATATCAAACTGTTCTGCTCCTTTTAGAAGCTGTAGCAAAGCCACACCACCACTTGAAGGAGGCGGCATGGAGATAATTTTATGACCGCGATACTCACCGATAATCGGATCTCTCCAGATAGCCTCATATTTTTCCAGGTCTGTTGCGGTGATCAGGCCTTTGCCCCTGGTCATTTCAGCTACAATGAGATCAGCCGTTTCTCCCAGATAAAACCCATCTCGACCTTTGCTTCCTATTTTTTTCAGTGTAGAAGCCAATTCTTCCTGTATCACCGAGTCCCCTTCACTCCAGCCACCTTCTTTTAATATCCAGGGAGAATACTGAGTTGCCTGAGCAATAAAATCCAGTGCTCCATTGATATTGTTGGCACCCAGGTCTGTGATCAAAAATCCCTCTTCAGCCAGTTTAATGGATGGTTCTACCAATGATTCCCAGGGTAAGCTTCCATATTTCTGATGTAGCTCCCACATCCCTGCAACCGATCCCGGCACTCCCGAAGCCAGATGCCCTAGCCTACTCATGCCACTGATCACATCTCCCGAACTGTCCAGGTACATGTCCCGTCCTGCTGATAAGGGCGCCTTTTCCCTAAAATCGAGTGAAGCTAACTCACCTTTTTCTGTTCTGATCACAGCAAATCCACCTCCACCAACATTACCTGCTTCAGGGAAAACCACTGCCAACGCAAAATGTACAGCTACAGCTGCATCAAAAGAATTTCCACCTTTTGCGAGAATATCCAGGCCTACCTGTGAGGCCAATGGGTGAGTGGTCACCACCATCGCCGAGTCTGCCATGACTCCCCTAATACGGTCATCAGCAGATGTACTTTCTTCGGGAGTGCACCCAAGCAAGAACAGACCTAATGTGATAAGTTTCAAAATGGGTTTCATAAGCTATACTTTTCAGATAAATGAAAAACTGACCATAGAACTACAAGTTAACACCTGTCAGGGATTGGTCTGATGCTTATAGATAATTCCCTTTTTGAGATATTGTGTATAAGGCCTAAGCATGGCAATCAGCAAAAAGATGATCCCAGTTGTGATAGAAAAATAAGGATCTGCAGCCACGGATTCCGAAAAAGTACAAATGGTCAAAATAACAATAGTCGAGAATGGCAGTGAAAATGCCAGCACATTCATGGCCAGGTCCAGATCAAATGTTTTTCCATTTTCATCCTTGGTAAGATTCTTTTCCATCTTGGCAACTGCTGACATATGTGCAAAAGGCCAAAAGCTAAAACTACTTTGAGGGAATAGGATGATAAGTAGCACCATAGCAGGGTCTGTCACTCCAAATATAAGGATCACTACACCACTCAAAAGAAAAGCGACTGCCGCTTTGGTGAGTAGTATGGACCAGATCGTTTTGATCTGCTGCCAATCAAACCTTACTGAAATCCCGATAAACAGCAAGATAAGCGGCGTCATAATGATACTCAACCGGTCGATAGCCATTCGGAGAAAATCAGGAAAAACCTCATAGTTGATACCAAGAGCCAGCATAAATACCGCTACGAAAATCACAAAGTTGACAGGCTCACTGACCATAGAACCGATCAGTGACTTCAGCTTGCTTTTTCCACTTGCAGACTGGATTTTATTCACCTGGAAGTACCACCGAATGCTGATCATATACAGAATAATCAACAAAAAGATCTTATTACCTATGTCGGCAAGTGCCGCATTGGCAAGGGTTTCCTCCCCAATATATTCGAGCAGGAATGGAAAGCAGGAAAGCCCGGGTGCCAGTGAAGGTACCAACATTTTCAACGTGCGATATGCCGAAGAGTCCTTGGGCACCTTGAATAACACTGTGAGCAAATCGGTTATAAAAAACATTGCCAGGTTGAAAATAATTGCCATAATAGGCAAGATGATCATCTCCGCTTCAAAGTTGACTTTCTGGAGCGAGATGAAAATGATGGCCGGCAAAGCCACGGATAAAATAATTTCTTTGATCCCGGTTTTTTGCTCTTTATTGATAATTCGTTTTTGTAGAAAAAACCCAATCAGGATCAACAATAAAAGAGAGATGGTTTTGGTAACTGCCAAGTTCATAAAATCAACAACTTAATACCCGTTTCAAATAAGACAAAGTGGATTTTCAGTTATCGAAGCCGATATCCAAAAATCCACTCAGTCAAGTTTATATTTAGAATCAATTATTTAGGAAAGGACATTTTTCAGTGTCTGGCTAAACATTTTCAGCTCGTCCATAGTACCCATGCTCACACGTCCCCATGGCTGGCCATCAATTTCGAATAACCTAACACCCACACCGTTTTCATACATGCCTTTCATATAGGCTTCACCTTCAATGCCTTTGAGTTTGAAGAAGATAAAGCTGGTATAGGATGGTATGTATTCGATGCCCATTTTGTCGAATTCAGAAGAAATAAACTCACGTCCTTCTTTATTCTTAGCCTGTGACATCTTGAGGTAAGCCGTATCTTCAAGACTAGCCATCGCTGCTTTTAGTGATGTCACGCACAGATTGTATGATGATCTCAGGATACCATCGATAGACTTGATCCGATCCTCTTTGGCTACCACATATCCAACTCTCAATCCAGCCATTCCATGGATTTTTGAGAAAGTACGGGCAATGATGATATCTTTTCCTTCATTGATCAGGCCAACCATACTCTTTTGATCCTTATCATCCATGAAGTCCAGGTAAGCCTCATCCACAAACACTGGTGCTTTTTCTGAAGCCTTCGCACAGAAGTCCCAAAGCTTTTTAGGATCTGTAATGGCACCAGTTGGATTGTTTGGATTACATACATAGATCAGCTTGGTTTTCTTATCTATGGCTTTATACATGGCATCCAGGTCGTGTGACCAGTCCGGCAGGTTTGGAATGTTCTTCCATTCTGCACCTACACCCTGGGCTGTTCTTACTACAGACATATAGGCAGGATCGGCAGAGATCACATTGCCTGTACCGTCCATGAAGGTCACAACAGCGATCTTCTCAAGCAAGTCAGTTGACCCTGGTCCCAGGATAATTTGCTCCGGTTTTACGCCCTCTTTATCAGCTAGTTTTTTGATAAGTGCCTGCACTTCCATGTGGGCATACATGTTACCCTTGTTAGCATTCTCTACGAGGGAAAGCTGCGCAAGCTTTGAAGGTCCGAATTTATTTTCGTTAGCATTCAGCTTAGCCTTTAATGGATACTCCCACCAGTTAAATGGCTTTGTTGTCATTCTTGGGGTGTTAGTCCAGAAGGGCTGAGCATTAGGTGTAGCTACGGCTCCCCATGGTAGAGCGGAGCCTAGCGTAAGGCCCCCTGCAGCTAGTGCACCACGTCTCAGCAGTGCTCTTCTATTCATCATGTTTTTCATTTTTTATTTATTTAATAAATTAATTTGATTCTACTGGATCAGCATTTAAACCGATTCCTCCGCTGGTCACTACTGTCGCGTCGGCAGTACTTAAACTGATTTCAATACTGGCATCGTAAGTGTCCAGGCCGGCATAAAATGAAGGCGTATTGATCACGAAATATTTGGCTGTGGAGAACTCTCCGAAGGAGTAACCTTCACCCGTGTTTTCAATGGTATAAAGCTCAGTCACGTCAGTTCCGGCAATCATAACCGCCGGATGCGAACTGCCTTCCATCACATTGTAAAGTGATACCTGTAAAAGTGTATACCCTGTTGTGGTAGGATAAAACACTGCTCTGCCGTAAATATTCCCAAAACCGGGTACGGAATCAAGTGCATAAGCCTTGTAGCTGGTAAGTGTACCTCCACCAGGTGCTGTAAATGTTTCCGGCTCTATTCTTTCGTCTGCACAAGAAATAAGACATACTGAAACCGCAGTAACTATTAATAATTTATAGATATGATTTTTCATCGTATTGTATTTATTGGTTGAACAGGTTTTAGAATTTGAAATTCAGTCTGGCGAAATAATAAGAACCTGCTGAGCCTTGCTGATAGTTAGAGTACAGGTAAATACCTCTCTGACGTGGGATCAGGATATCAGGGATTGCATTGAAGATGTTATTTCCTCCAATTGTTAATCCTAACATCTCAGAAAACTGATATGAAATACCCAGATCTACGGTTGTCTGTGGTGAAAACTCCTGGTCAGGATAAGAACCATCTTCCAGTACTGCAGAGGCAGAAGCTCTGTCTATTACCGATCCGTAATAGTAACCTCTTAGCATGGTAGAAAATTTACCCAGTGAGTAGATAGCTGAAGCAATCATTGTTGTACTTGGTGTTCCTTCCTCAAACTGACCTATTGAAGCCCTGTCAATATATTTTGCTTCTAGCTGCTCTGTAGTTAATAATGTATTCAGAGCCGGAACACTGGCCTTATCAAACTGGTTTTGTCTAAAGATCCCTGAGAAGGTGAAATCCAGGCTTCCTGCCCCGACACCAGTTCCATAGTTGGCTACGAATTCAATACCTTTTGAGCTAATATCACCACCATTTATTCGGAAGCTGGCAAGTCCTTCACCAATGATAGGTGCCAGTACTGGCGCTTCAGAAGCATTGAATTCATCCGTACTGAATAGTCGGTCAGTGATTTTTATCATGTAAGCATCAACTGTAACATTCAATTTCTTGAAGAATTTTGCTCCAAAACCTACACTCACGTTGCTAGCACGCTCTTCCTGAAGCTGACCTATACCAATGGCAGAAGCTACGTTGCTACTGTTTGGATAAAGTGTTCCATCATATGGATCAAGTCCAATAAAGAATGTATAAGTATGTGAGTAGTTCAGCTCTTGAAGCGATGGTGCTCTGAAACCTGTACTTGCTGATCCTCTGAATGCAAAATTGTCAGTGATAGAATATCTGAAAGCACCTTTACCAGTTATTACCCCTCCAAAATCTGAGTAGCTCTCACCACGAACAGCAGCACTAAGCAGGAAACTTTTGGTTACATCCAATTCCATATCCAAGTAAGCTCCCGTTACGTATCTTGACTGATCGGCCTCATTTTTAGGTGCAAAACCTCTAAAACACTGACAGTTTGGACTGTAGCCCTTAACAAACGTTCGGCTAACTCCTGCATAGTCCAGGCTTAAAGGATCACCGCTACCATCAACCAGTGGAGTAGAGTTAAGACCTTCGAGTGGCATACCATCCGGACCTATCAACAATTCGTTGTCTGTTGATGCAGTGTATAATCCGGCATCACCAGCTGTATAACTCTCAGCCTGGCCAGCTACGATTTTGTAGTTTTCATATCTCATTTCAGCACCGACTGCAATGTTCAACCCTTTGAGAACATCCGGGAAGAATCGAGAAACATCAAAGTTTGTTGTGTTCTGAGTAAAAGCATGAGTACCCAGTCTCATCTCAGTTGGCGACTCTGTCTGTAAGCTTGAATTGAATGTATTGAACATACCAATCTGCATGGAATTTGCTCCAATAGTATTGCTGAAATCAAACCTGTAATCACCCATGGTTCCATCTACTCCAGCAGTTAAAGCCACGTTGCTCTGATTTGAAGTCATCTGTGGCCTGAATCCATTCGGATATAGTTCAAAATTTGCCCTGTCGGCCTGAGAAGGTCTTCTGAAATAACAGCTATACCCCTCAAGATATTTATAACCAAAGTCACCAAATGAATAGAATTCTGCATTAGGAGATAATGGTACTCCCAGGTTAAATCCTATTACTCCCTGGGCAGTTCTCGGCTGGCCACCCCATGCAGACAGATCCTGTCTCGTCAAACCCCTGGCTGCGAGCAGACCATCATCGGTTTGTAATGCAGCAATTTCAGCTGCTGGAGCTCCAGTAGCGATCGCTTCGACCAGCTCTGGATTAGTAATGATTGGATTTCCGTAAGTATCTGTCTTCTGGTTGGTAAGGTATTCAGTACCATACATGGTGGTGCTTTCTCCCAGTACGTTTGGACGAATGGTTCTTTCAGTCTGTTTGTACATACCTGAAATATTAAAATAGCCACCGTTTCCAAAGCCAAGGCCATAGTTTCCAGCCAATCTATGGGTAAATCCATCTGGCTCCGTATCTGCCAACAAAGCTTGTTGTGTATCGTCTAATGTAGCTTTTTCTTCTGCTGTGAAATTAGGAGCGATATTGGGGTTAAACCCTGTGGTATAGCTACCTGAAAACTTACCGGTTCCTTCCTTTAAAATGATGTTCATCACACCGGCAATGGCATCAGACCCATACTGGGCTGCTGCACCATCACGCAGGATCTCCACCCGGTCGATCATATCAGGAGAAATGAATGACATGTCTACTGAGTTTGCAGATGAACCTGTTTGAGTTCCGGCCAACAAAGCTGATGTATGACGTCTTTTACCATTGATCAACACCAACATTTGGTTAGGGGCTAAACCCCTTAATGTTGGAGGATCAACATGAGAAGACAAATCACCTCCCTGAGATCGGAATGCTGCAAACGATGGTGCCGTGGCAACAAGCATCTGCGCCAGGTCCGTTTGAGGCATATTCATCTGTTGCCCCTTAATATCGATGATATCCACTGGAGCTGGTGTCTCTAATTTCGTCCTACCTGTAGACCTTGAACCGACAACGACCAATTCCATTAGCTGTTGGGAACCATCTACCATTGTGACATTGATAGAAGAAAGTCCTTTGACAGGCTTTTCTATTGTTTCCATTCCTATAAATGAAAAAATCAATGTCCCGTCCGAAGGGACGTCTATTTTGTAATTACCCTCAATGTCCGTAATTGTACCAAGGTCTGTGCCCTTTATCTGAACAGTCACACCTGGCAAAGTGCTTCCGTCTTCCGCTTTAATCACACCGCTCACTGTCGTCTGTGCAGTGACCTCAAATGTGAACTGTAGTAATAGAACTACTACGATAACTCTTGTAAAGATTCTCTTCATATGCTACGCATTTTATGTGTTGGATTACGTAACAAATGAATCAATTCATTATGAATATCTCAATAGTATGTCATTAAATATACACAATTAACAATTTTATGAACCTTATTTTCAAAATGTTTACAATCTGAGGTGATAATATTCTCCAATCATTAAAAAAATGGCAATATGGGCTGGAAATCCCCTTTTTTTATTCGTTAAAAAAATTACAATGTAACATTTTATAAGGCCATAGAGGCGATTTACCAAATAATCATTGGTATCAATGTGTGCGCAAACAGAAAAACGATTGAATACCGACCTTTTAAAAATGGTGTCTTTATTGTTTTTAATAATGGTTTGCTTCTTATTGAAATTTTTTCAAAGGATTTATTGCCGAAAAGTGGGGAGTCATTAGAAAGCTCTTGAGACCAAAGCTTCCATTTAGTTATAGGTAAAAATCTTCTTATGCACTCTTAAGCGATGAAAGTCAAAAGCCTATATTATATGTGCTATTTTTACGTGTTGATTTTAGATCTTTAAGTCAGAGATCTATTTAGTATAACCGGTCATAGTTTGCCGAATCATTCAATCTATATTTATTCAATTCAACCCAATTCAAATCAGTGAAATATTATTCGGTTATAACCGCATTATTCCTCCTAATCTTTAATCAGGCGTTCTCTCAGAAAATCAATGCTGATTACCGACTTACCATAAAGAAGACCTCGCAGCCCGTCCTGGTAGATGGTGTTGCAGACGATCTGGCCTGGCAGGATGCGGATGTAGCCAAAGATTTTTACAATGTTCTCCCAATGGATACCAGCTTCAGCAGGGCTAAAACAGAGGTGAAAATGGCTTTTGATGATGAAAACATCTATCTCATTGCTATCTGTTATCATGCATTGCCGGGACGGTATTATGTGGAATCACTCAAAAGGGACTGGCAATTTGGAAACAATGACAACTTCATCTTCTTCATGGATCCCTTTGATGACCAGATCAACGGATTCACTTTTGGAGCCAATGCTGCAGGGGCTCAATGGGATGGTATTGAATCTGAAGGTAGCGCCGTAAGTCTGAGTTGGGATAACAAATGGATATCTGAAGTAAAATCATATGAGGACCGATATGTTTTTGAGATGTCATTACCCTTCAAGAGCATCAGATATAAAAAAGGTATTACTGAGTGGGGGATTAATTTTAGTCGCCTGGATCTTAAAACAACAGAAAAATCTGCCTGGGCACCTGTACCACGTCAATTCCCCACTTCGTCATTGGCGTACTCGGGCGTATTGGTTTGGGATCAGCCTCCTCCGGAACCGGGGCCCAATGTTTCCATCATTCCCTACACACTAGGTCGTGTCACCAAAGACTACGAAAACGACAAGAGTCCCAATTACCAGATGGAGATCGGGGGCGATGCCAAAATAGCCTTGAATTCTTCTCTTAACCTGGACCTTACAATCAACCCCGACTTTTCTCAGGTAGATGTAGACAGGCAGGTGACCAATCTCGACCGGTTTGAATTGTTCTTTCCTGAGAGAAGGCAGTTTTTCCTGGAGAACGCCGACCTGCTGGCCACTTTTGGTTATAGCAGGATCAGACCATTCTTTTCCAGAAGAATAGGACTTGATGCACCAATCCACTTTGGTGCTCGTCTCAGTGGTAAACTGGATAAAAACTGGAGGATTGGGTTAATGGATATGCAAACAAGTGCTGTGGAAGAAAAGGGATTGAGTGGTCAAAATTTTGCTGCCCTTGCTTTGCAAAGACAGGTGTTTTCCAGAAGCAATATCACTTTACTGATGGTTAACAAGCAATCGCTAAACAACGTCAGCCCTGTTGGAAATGAGCAACCTGACACCCTGGCTTACAACCGCAATATCGGCCTGGAATACAAACTGGCTTCGTCCAACAATCTATGGACCGGAAAAGCGCTGATCCTGAAATCTTTTAGTCCGGCACATACCGAAAAGGATTTTACTGTAGCTGGTAACCTAAGCTACAAAACAAGGCAATGGACAATAGAAGGGCAGTATGAATATGTAGGTGAAAACTTTACAGCTGAAGTAGGGTATGTACCAAGAACTGATTTTATAAGAATCAACCCTGAAATTGCCTACAATTTTTTACCCAAGAAAGGCTTTTTGAACACACATGGTCCTTCCTTAAAATTAAGTAATATCTATTCGGCAAGCAGAAATAGGGTGACAGAT